>JBEKRG010000033.1:0-41148 GCA_049518955.1 Occallatibacter sp. | reverse complement strand
TATTTGATTTTTTGAGGGCAGGCTTCGAATGTCCGGCACTCAGTTCCGAGTTTTTGCACGCACCCACAAGAATAGGAAGAACGGCAGCGCCACAACCAACACAAGCACGCCCGCGGGAAGGCCGACATAGAGATACGTGTCCACATAACTCACCGTGTGGCCGCCGAGAACGTTCCAACCTAGAAGCGCGAAGATCGACACACACGTTGTTGCGAAAAACGTGAGGAACGCCGACGCCACGGCCAGCAGAAGACTCTGGAAGAAGCTGAATCCCTCCAACGGAAACCCCAGCACCGTTCTTCCACGTCTACCCTGCGCGATTTGCACCATCATCGGGGAACCTCTCTCGTCTAGAATACAAACTCATGGCCGGTACTGCGCAAATCGAGCTATGGCCTGCTGACAAAGTTGCCACCCAGGTCGCCATGCTCGCCGCGAACAACGGGATTCATTACGCCGTCTGGGGCGAAACCCGCGTCCCTGAGAGCGATCTTGAGCGTCTTGTCGGAGCTGTCCCCGCCCCGCTCGCTCCAGCGCTGCGCCAGCGCGCCTACTACTTCGTTCCCCTAGCCATCGCCGACACGGGCGAGAACCTCGTCGCGCCCGCCTACACCGTCGAGCTCGGCGACCGGGCCGTCTGCCATCGCAACGCAAGCTTCGGCGCAACGGAGGCTGTTTTTCTTTCCACGCGCCTCGTCGAAGACCGTTTTGGCCTGGCCTTCGAGTTTTTTATCAACGTGGCCCATAACTTTGTCGAAGTGGCCAGCGTTCCTGAAAGCTTCGCCACTCTAGTCTGGTCGCAGGCTGAGGCTCAGGCCCGGGGCGAAACCAGCCAGGACGCCTGGGAAGCGCGCCGCCGCGCTCTCGAGCCCCACGCCGGCGCTAAAGTGATCGACGAGCGAGCCCGCAACGCCTTCTTCGAGGCGTCGTTTTCCGACGCGCTCGCCATCTACATGCTCTCGCTCGCCGTCGACTTCGACTATCACGACCTTCGCGAGCGCGATTATCCACTGCTCGCCGCGCCCGCCCTAGCCGAGCGCTTGCGTCACGTTGCCGGCCTCTTCCCGGCGAACTCCGGCTACGAATTTCAGATTCACTATCGCCGCAAAGGCTAGACTGTTGCATCCCGCCCATCAAAATCGACAGGTGCGATCGATGAACCCTCAAGAACTCATTAAGGGGAGCAGGCTCGCATGAACGTCCTTCTCTTTGGCGCCACCGGCATGGTCGGCCAGGGAGTGCTCCGCGAATGTCTGCTCGATTCCGGCGTGGCGTCGGTCGTCTCGATTGGCCGCTCGGCCGCGGGAGTGTCTGACCCGAAACTGCACGAAATCATTCACGCCGATCTCACGAATTACACGACGATCGAAGCTCAACTCTCCGGCTTTGATGCCTGCTTCTTTTGTCTCGGCATTTCTTCCGCGGGCCTCACGGAAGAACAGTACTCGCGCGTCACCTACGACATCACTTTGCGCGCCGGGGAAGCGTTGGCTCGCCTCAATCCCGGCATGACCTTTGTCTATGTCTCGGGGCAGGGAACCGACAGCTCCGAGCACGGCCGCATCATGTGGGCGCGCGTCAAAGGGCGCACGGAGAACGCTCTCTTGCGCCTGCCTTTCAAAGCTGCATTCATGTTCCGTCCCGGAATCATTGTGCCCCGTTTCGGAGCCCGCTCGCGCACGGCGCTCTATCGCATCCCCTACATGCTCACCCGTCCGTTTCTTCCGCTCCTGCTCCGCGCCTTTCCCAATCAAGTGCTTACCACAGACGAGATCGGCCGCGCGATGCTCCTCGTCGCCCGCTACGGCGCTCCGAAGCATGTGCTGGAAACGGGCGATATTCGATCCTTGCTCAACAGCCACTTATAAGGCCAAAGGAGCCAGGATTTTCGGGAGGCTTGGTGTCGAACCTCACACATGAGCGTGACATCCTTTCGATTCTGCGGAAAAGGCTCATCAACGCTGTTAGATTATGGGTCAAATCAATTCTTTGCATTTTGGGGGCGATATGCGTTGGAGCGACGAGCTTTCGACGGCATCGTGTTCTGAGCGTCCGGCGGAGCGGCGCGGACACCGGCATCTTTTCGCGGTTTGGCACCTGTTGAAATCCGTGACAGCGATCCTGCTCTGCGCTGGTGCACTTGGAGCGAGTGCGCAGGACAACGCGGCCGCCAAACAGCCGCCACCTGCACAGGTTGCGGGCGTGGTTACCGCGGTGAAGATCGAGCCCCGCCAAGTGACTCTAGCTCCCGGTGAGAGCAAGCAGTTCACCGCAACCGTCACGGGAAACGGAGCCTTCAGCTCGGTTGTGAAATGGTCGGTTAATGATGTCGACGGAGGCAATGCCGCGTTGGGAACCATCAGCAGCAGCGGGTTGTATGTCACGCCGTACCCGACACCTGCTAATGTCACTCTGAAGGCCACGAGCACCGCCGATCCAACCCAATCGGCCAGCGCAACCATAAACTTTGCTGCGCCTCCAGTAGCCGCAGGCCCGGTGCTCGAGGTGGATGTAACAGCGGCTACGCATCCCATCAGTCCGCTCATCTACGGCATGAACTTCTGGCGACTATCCGATCCCAATCATGAGGCGCCCAAGGTGGCCCAAGAGGTGCGCCTGCCGCTCGATCGCTGGGGCGGTGATGGATACACGCTCTACAACTACAAGCTCGACGTCTCCGACCTTGGCGATGACTGGTTCTTTGAAATCGCTCCCAACGCCAACAAAAGCTACCCCGATCAATCCGACTTCAACTCGCAGGTGATTGGCGATCGGGCCGTCGGCGCGAAAACGATTCTGCAGGTGAATCTGATCGGTTGGGTTGCGAAGACCCGCATGCGCGGCTCCAGCTTTTCTGTAGCCAAGTACGGCCCGCAGCAAAAGACCGATCCGTATTGGCACGATTTCGGCAACGGCATCAAACCCGACGGCAC
This sequence comes from Occallatibacter sp., assembly GCA_049518955.1. GTDB lineage: Bacteria > Acidobacteriota > Terriglobia > Terriglobales > Acidobacteriaceae > Telmatobacter. Next base: position 38,215 of record JBEKRG010000033.1, on the reverse strand, counting down.
GAGGATCACCAACAACGATCCCAACGATATTTGCATGCATGTCGATGAAAGCTGGACCGCGGATTGGGTCAAGTATCTTGTCGGGAAGTTTGGCACTGCGGCTAACGGCGGCGTCGCGATCTACGCTCTCGACAACGAACCAACCTGGTGGGACAGGATGCACTTCGATGTGCACCCCCTGCCTTTTTCCTATAACGAAGTCACGGAGAAGGGGCTGAAGGTTGCCAAGGCAATCAAATCTGCCGACCCTACTGCTGAAGTCAGTGGGCCCGTGATCGATTTTTGGATCACTTACTTTTATTCGCAGAAAGACATCGAATGGTTTCAGGAGCACTGGCCGAATATTTCCGGTGGCCCAATCGATCGCCTTGCTCACGGCAACGTTCCGCTGATCGATTACTATCTGCGCGCCTTCAAGGCGGCGCAGGATGCCGATCCACAGCACACGCGATTCCTCGACTATTTGGACCTGCATACCTACTTTGCCACCGAAGGTGCGATGCTCACGCCCGCTGGGACGAGCGTTCAGCAGCGCGCGGTGATCGACTCGACGCGGGTGTTATGGGATCCGACGTACACCGATCCGCGCTTCCGGAATCCCGACAATTACGCAGAGCTGCTTGCGCCGCAGATGATTCCCCGAATGAAGCGCTGGGTTGCGGCTAATTATCCCGGAACCAAAACAGCGATCACGGAATATAACTGGGGCGCGCCGGAGCATATCAGTGGCGCAGTGGCGCAGGCGGATATTCTGGGCATCTTCGGCTGGGAGGGCCTCGACCTGGGCGCTCTGTGGGGACCGCCGGATCTGAATCAGCCATTGATGTTCGCATTCAAGATCTTTCGCAACTACGACGATCATGGTTCGGGATTTGGCGACGAGAGCCTTCAGGCCGCAAGCACAGACCAGGGCAAACTTGCCATTTATGCGGCGCGGCGAGCGACCGATCACACCGTCACCGTGGTGGTCATCAACAAAACATTCGGCGACCTGCGCACCGATGTACAAATTGAGCACTTTAAGGCGAAAGGAAAGGCCGGGGTCTATCGGTACAGCAGTGCGGACCTCGCCACGATTGATTCGCTTCCCGATGTCGAAGCTTCCAAATCCGGCAAGAAAGACAAAGCAAGCGTTGTAAAAGACCAGTTGTTTCCGGCCATGTCGATCACCTTGTATGAGGTTCACGGTAAGTAAGCGCTGCGACAGCTACGGCGGTCTCGCTTCTACTTCTTGCAGAATCCATGCGTCGATCCCTCAACCAGATTGTGCATCGTTAACGCGCTCAGCAGGCGGCTCCCGCGCCCGACAGCCGTGTTAACCTGATTCAACTTCGTCGCCGCGGGAGCAACGCCGGATGCCAAACCGCCATCGGGTTCCTGTTTGGCTCATGGGACTCACCAACCTGTCCTACGGCCTTTACGGCGGCGCAATCGCCTTCGCCATCCCGTAACTCTTAGGCAACCGCCAGGTTCCCGAAGCGACCATTGCAGGCCTCACTGCCGTCACCATCTCGCCCGGCTTCTGGGCGTTCCTGTTCAGCCCCGTACTCGATGTCCGATTCAGCCGCCGCTTCTACGCGGTCGCGCTCGCAACTTTCGCTTCGCTCACCCTGGTTGTCGCTTTTCTCTCGCTCGGTCATCTCGCGCTGCTTCAGGTCGTGCTCACCGCCGGCTTCTTCGCCGCCTATCTCTATCAAAGCGCCCTCGGCGGTTGGCTTTCCTCCATCACATCGGCTCAGGAGGAGAATCTGGCCAGCGTCTGGATCACCATTGGCAATACTGGCGGCTTTGGCTTGATGGCGATCGGATGCAATCAGATCGTGCGCCACCTTTCGCCGCTTGCGGCAGCACTGGTTCTCGCTGCATCCATCCTCGTGCCCATCATTCCTTTTCCCTTTATGCAGGCGCCCGGCCCTGACCGCCGTTTGGCCAGCGAATCCTTTCCGCAGTTCTTTGGCGACCTTGTGTCGCTCGTCAAGCGCCGCGAAGTGCTGGTTGCGCTGGTCCTTTTCATTTCGCCCGCCGCCACCTTCTCGCTCACCAACTTCCTCGGCGGCCGCGGCACAGATTTCCACGCTTCGCCAGGTTTCGTCGGCATCATTGGTGGAGCGGGAGTGGCGTTCGGCGGCATCGCCGGGTGCCTGATATTTCCCGCCCTCAGCCGCCTCTTGCCGCTTCGCCCTTTTTATCTCGCCGTGGGAGTTGCAGGCGCCGTCTGCACGCTTTGGCTCATTTCGCTGCCGCGCGTGCCGGCCTCTTTTGCCATCGTATTAGTCGCCGAGAACCTGTTTCAATGCCTGGCCATCACCGCCTGCACCGCCATCACTTTTGAAACCATTGGCCAGAACAATCCTCTCGCCTCCACTACCTTCTGCTTCCTCGGCTCGGCGTATGGAGTGCCCATCTCCTACATGCTCTATGTGGATGCGTTCGGCTATGCCCGCAAAGGAATCTCCGGTGCCCTGGGCGTCGACGCGGTCACCGGCATCGTCGCCAGCGTTCTGCTCGGGCTGATGCTCTACTCGCTGGCACGCAGATCCAGAAGGTCACCTCTGGCGGAAAGCTGATTGCTGACAGCTGTTCAATGTTCACTCTCTGCCGTTCTTCACAAGCTGTATCGCGCCGGCCCCATCCTAGATGTCATCCTGAGCGAAAAGATGTTGCGAGACGGTGAATCGAGCCTGCGCTCGGCCAAAGCCACCCCCACACCCAATCGGTAGAGAAACATTCACAAATTGGTGACAAGCGTATGACAATCCCGGGATGCGACTCGGCCTACGATCACGAGGCTAGAAGGTTAGAGAGCATTTTGTACCCAATTAAAGCGACCGATGGTTCGACCTTAATCGGAACGTGACTTTCCCAAAGGAGAAATCAAGATGAAGGAAACTCACATGCAGATTCGCATGACCGCAGTGGCCGTTTGTCTCGGCGCGCTTCTTCTCATGCTTTCGGGCCGGGCCGAAGCACAATATCAACTCACAAACCTGGTTTCGAATCAAGTTCACCAGGCCCCCACGATCGATCCGTTGCTGGCCAATGCCTGGGGACTGGCTCGGAGCGCCACGAGTCCCTGGTTGATCAGTGATAACGACACCGGCTGGTCGACCATTTACGAGGCCAACGGTACACAAGAGTCACTCAAGGTTTTGGTTCCCACCGCCGGAAACGGTCCAGCCTCGCCGACCGGCTTGAACGGCCCTGGCGTTCCGACGGGAATCGTTGCGAACCCATCGAAGACGGATTTCCAGATTCAGGGCGAGTCGTCGAGTTTCATTTTTGCCACGCTCGATGGCACCATCAGCGCATGGGTGCCAGGAGTGAACAAGAACCAGTCGATCATCGCGGTGGATAACTCGGCGAACAAGGCGAGTTACACAGGCTTGGCCATCACCAATTACGCCTCGGGGAACCATATCTACGCGGCAGACAACACCAACAACCATATCGATATGTTCGACGGCAACTTCAACCTGGTGATGTCGTTTGGAGACCCTTCAATCCCATCCACATTCTCAGTCTTCGGCATCCAGGACATCAATGGCATGGTTTACGTCGCGTACGCCGTCCCGAACGTGGGCGCGGGCGGGGCCATCGACGTCTTCAAGGAGGACGGCACTTTCGTAAAGACATTGGTCCAGAACCAGATTCTTAACCAGGCCTGGGGCATCGCCCTCGCTCCCAGCAATTTTGGGCCGCTGAGCAATGCGCTGCTGGTTTCAAACAACTCCAACGACGGCACCATCAACGGATTCGATTTCAAAACCGGCAGGTTTGTGGGGACGATCAGAGACCAGCGCGGGAGGGTGATTGTTCTGAATAACCTGTGGGGAATCGCTTTTGGCGGCGGGACCACGGCCAATGGCGCGACGAACGAACTGTTCGTCACCGTGGGCCAGGGTATTGGCACGTCAGAATTGGCAGGCACTTTTGCATCCATCGTCTTCAATCCAAACTCGGGTTATGGATTTGGCGATGGTGACGGAGACGGCCAGAGATAGGCGAGTCCCATGGGCCGGACACTGTCACTTCTTCTGAGTTCGGGAGTGGCTGTCAGTGGTTCACAGATCACGGCGGGCGGAGGCAGGAAACTGGCTCACAGCCAAAAGCTTCGCCTACGCGCTTGCGTAGGCGATCTTGCCTTCGCTCACCGTCCAGCGCACCTTGCCCTGCATTTGCCAGCCGTCGAACGGAGTGTTCTTGGCCTTCGATTGTGATTCAGTCGCGCGATACGTCCACTCAACTTTGGGGTCGAAGACGACGACGTCGGCATAGCTGCCGACGGTCAGCGTTCCACGGCCTTTCAATCCGAGCAGGGCGGCAGGCTGCGCGCTCAGCAGGCTCAGCACCCGGCCCAGCGGCATGCGCCACTCGCGATGCAGCCAGCGCAGGCTCAGGCCCAACGCGGTTTCCAGGCCAATGATCCCATTCGGCGCTAACTCGAATTCGACTTCCTTTTCGTGCATGGCGTGCGGCGCATGATCGGTGGCGATTGCGTCCACAACGCCGTCGAGAATGCCTTCGATCATCGCTTCGCGGTCGGCTGACGAGCGTAGCGGCGGATTCATCTTGGCGTGCGTGTTGTAGAGACCGACGTGCTCGTCGGTCAGCAGGAAGTGGTGGGGCGTAACCTCGCAGGTGACGCGCAGCCCATTACGTCGCGCCTGCCGAACGGCGGCCAGCGCCGCGGCTGTCGAAAGGTGCGCAACGTGCAGGTGCGGACGCGCATCCTTGAGCTCTGCAACCAGCCGAATGTCGCGCTCCACGATGCTCGTTTCGGCTTCTGTGGGCATTCCGCGCAGACCGAGCTTGAACGACACAGGGCCCAAGTTCATGCTGGCGCCTTGCGTCATGCGCGTGTCCTCGGCATGCTGGATCACGGTGAGTCCAACGCGCGCCGCTGCTGCAAGCGTCTCGCGCATTGTTCCGTCTTTCAGGATCGGTCGCCCGTCGTCGGTTACAGCAACTGCGCCCGCTGACTTGAGCGCGGCGTAATCGCTGATCGCTTCACCTTTCGACCCGCGCGTTGCCGCCGCGATGGGGAAGACTCTCACCAGTGCGCCGCGCTCGGGCGCCTGCATCCACCGCGTGACCTCGGGCGAGTCGTTAACCGGTGTTGTATTCGGCATCGCCGCCACGCTTGTGAATCCGCCCGCTGCGGCAGCGGCCGTTCCTGTCGCGATGGTCTCTTTGTACGCTTGTCCCGGCTCGCGCAGGTGCACGTGGATGTCAATCAGTCCCGGCGCGACGACGAGACCCGTTGCGTCAAGCGCCTCGGCGCCGTTTCTGCTCTTCAATTTGCCGGTGGCGGCGATCTCTGCCACGCGTCCGTCGATCAGGAGCACGTCCTTCTGCTCGTCCACTCCCGCCGCAGGATCAATCAGCCGCCCGCCGCATATCGCTAAAGCCGTCATGCGCGGCCTCCAGTCGTCGTCAGCGCGCGCTCCATCACTGCCATACGAATGGCCAATCCGTTCGTCACTTGCTCCAGGATTGCCGACTGCACTCCGTCGGCTACGCCGGCGGTGATCTCCATGCCGCGAATGATGGGCCCTGGATGCAGCACCACCGCTTCCGGCGCGAGCGCTGCCAGCCGCTGCCCGGTGAGTTGGTAGCTGGCCTTGTACTCCTCCAGGTCCAGTTGCAGCCCGGCCAGCCGTTCTGCCTGGATGCGAAGCATCATCACCACCTGCGACTGCTTAAGCGCTGCCTCAAAATCGCGCTCAATCTCAATCCCCGGCCCGGACCGCGCGGCCTGCTCCGGCAGCAGTTCCTTCGGCCCGCACAACAACACCCGCGCGCCGACGCGCGGCAGCAGCAACATGTTCGACCGCGCAACGCGGCTGTGGAGAATATCGCCGACGATCATTACCGTGACTCCGGCCAGCGTTTCCGGCCCAACGCCAGCCACACCCGGCCGCAGATGCGTCATGATCGTCCTCAAGTCCAGAAGCGCCTGCGTGGGATGCTCGTGCATGCCATCGCCGGCGTTGACCACCGGTAGGCGCGTCGTCTCTTCCAGCAGCCATGCCGCGCCGGATGAGTTGTGGCGGAGGATGATTGCCTCGGCCCCCAAAGCACGGAGTGTGAGGCCCGTATCTTTCAGAGATTCGCCCTTCTCGATGCTGGAGCTGAGGTTCGAGACCAGCGTGGTGTCGGCGCCCAGCGCTTTTGATGCGAGCTCGAAGCTGGTTCGGGTGCGCGTCGACGACTCGTAGAAAAGGAGCGCGATTCTTCGCTTGGCCAGAATACGATCGCGCATGATGGGATCCTCGTGCTCAAGCTCGGTGGCTCGAACCAGCAAGTGGCTCACGCCCTCCACAGTCAGATCGAGAACCGACAGCAGCGACCCGGGATTGTGAGGGAACTGTGATGCCGGCGCGGGCGGAGTTGTGACTGCGCGGCGGAGCGCGGGTGCGGCTGGATTCATCGTTGACCTATCTCGGAGCTTTGGACCCGATCGCTTTGATGAGTCGCATTCCTGTTGCGAGCCTCCAGCCGCTCTTTTTTGCATTCCTCAAAGGTCAGAGAGCAGCGGCTGGAAGAACGTACTCTAGTTGGTCTTCTCGACGAGCAGCACTTGCTCGGTGGAGTCGACTTCCTGAAACTTGACTTCGATAATCTCGCGGCTGCTGGTGGGAATATGCTTCCCCACATATGTGGCTTCAATGGGCAGCTCGCGGTGCCCACGATCGATGAGCACGGCCAATTGCACGCGCCGAGGCCGGCCATGGTCGAAGAGCGCATCGAGCGCGGCACGGATGGTGCGGCCGGTGTAAAGCACATCGTCGCAGATCACAATGTCGCGGCCTTCCACATCAAAGCCGACGGCTCCCGGAGTGACGACCGGCCGAATGTCGGCGGTGGAAAGATCGTCGCGATAAAACTGAATGTCGAGGACACCCGTATCGACGGGCCTTTTCTCGATGGTGGAAATCAGCTTGCCCAGCCGTTCGGCCAGAGGAACGCCCCGGCGTTTGATGCCAACGAGGGCCAGATCTTCGCTGCCGTTACTCTTTTCGACGATTTCGTGAGCCAGCCGCACCAGGGTGCGCTCAATCTCTGAGGCGGACATGAGCCGCCCCTTCACTCGCAATCCGGTCTTCGTTTCCAAGTCGCTCATGGTGGTTGCTCTCGAACACTCTCAGGATAGCTGCACGTCTCCGGCTCCGATCAAGGCCGCTGCTCCTCAATGGTGCAACGGCTCGGGAAGATCGGCTGTGCAGGTCGTCGATCGTGGAAGTGCTTCTGCCGGATGATACGAGGGCTCGGCTGTCGAGAGCAAGTTGTGGAAAGATTGCCCGCGGCCTAAACTTCACGGGCGTTGCCAAAAGAGCGGTAGAGAGCGATCTGGCGTGCCGAAGAGGCCAAACCGGTCCCATAATATAGAGGCGTGCCCGGATGGCGAAATTGGCAGACGCAGCGGACTTAAAATCGGATTAGCGCCATCCTGTGATTGCAATAAATACAATAAAAACAATAAGATATTGACATTATTCCGCCTTCGGCATAACTTACACATTGCTTGCACATTTTCGGTCTTTCGACCGGGTTTGGAGGGCATCCGTCCGTGGCGGAACATTACACGATTCTCGGCGACAAGGTTCACGTTTATCGACGACCGAACAGCGGTTGTTGGCAGTGCTCCACATATCTCGCCGGTCGCAATCGCCGCCGGAGCACGAAAGAAGACTCTCTCTCCAAAGCCAAGGAAGTCGCCGAGGATTGGTATCTTCAACTCCGTGGCAAGCTCCGCTCCGGAGAAATCAAAAACGAGAGGACCTTCCGCGAAGCGTCCGACCAATATCTCCGCGAATACGACATCATCACGCGGGGTCAGCGCAGCAAGCATTACGTCAGGGGCCTGCACGAGCGATCGGCTAACCACCTGGTCCCGTTCTTCGGCCATCTGGGCCTTTCGGAAATCACCTCCGGCAAGATTCAGGAGTACCGGATTCACCGGCATGAAGAATCCATGGCCAAGCGCGGCAAGCCGCCCGCCTATAACACCATGCATCAGGAAATCGTGGCGCTCCGCCAGACGCTGAAAACCGCGATCCGCCAGGGCTGGCTCGACCGTCTTCCCGATCTCTCCGAGCCCTACAGATCATCCCCAAAAATCTCGCACCGGGCATGGTTCTCGCCCGAGGAATACAAGCAGCTCTACGAGGCGACACGAAAACGCGCGCACGAGCCGAAACAGGCGCGCTTCAAATGGGAATGCGAACAGCTTCACGACTATGTTCTCTTCTCCGCCAATACGGGCGTCCGGCCGGACGAAGCCCGGCGCTTGCAGTTTCGGGACGTGAAAATCGTCGAGGACGAAGCTAGCGGGCAAACGATCCTTGAGATCGAGGTAAGGGGCAAGCGAGGCGTCGGCTACTGCAAGAGCATGACCGGAGCCGTGCGTCCGTTCGAACGGCTAAAAGCCAGGCTTCGTCCTTCTCGCGCTTACGAAGTGGACGACAAGACTGGACCCAACACAGCAGCAACCAAACCAGAGGAATTGTGCCTGCCGAAACCGACAGACCTCATATTTCCGAAATGGCAGCGCGAACTTTTCAAGACAATTCTGGAAGAGGAAAATCTCCGAGTTGATCGCGATGGAAGGCCGCGCACGGCTTACAGCCTGCGACACACATACATTTGTCTGCGCCTGATGGAAGGTGCTGACATCTACCAGATCGCCAAAAACTGCCGCACCAGCGTCGAGATGATTGAGAAATACTATGCGGCGCATATCAAAACCAACCTTGACGCCGCCGCGATCAACATCATGCGGGCTAAACCCAAAAAGAAGCAGAAATCCGTCAAGCGTTCCGGTGCTGCGCCCACGAACTCGGAATCGTAGGCGCAAGTTCCCGCAGCCTGATTTATCATTGGGAATCGAAAGGCCACGCGGGCGTGGCGAAATTGGCAGACGCAGCGGACTTAAGTGAAACTTGAGTGCTCGTCGGGAAACCGGCGATGTAGAACTGCCCAAATTCGGGGAACCCTGCAATGGCGATCCCGAGCCAAGCCCGGCGGAAAACTCCGCCGGGAAGGTGTAGAGACTAGACGGGCAGCACCTAAACTCCCGACCACCGGGACAAGGTGAAGGGATAGTCCAGACCGCAAACCCGACTTTGCGCCGATGGCGCGAGCACGAGGGCGGCGAAAGCCGTAGACGGTATGAAAATCCGCAGGCCGCAAGGCCATGAGGGTTCAAGTCCCTCCGCCCGCACCAGTTTTTTGCCGGTCCGCCTCCGCTCCCCAGTCTGTCAAGCACGCTCCGCGCCGCTGGCACGGTGATCGCTCAAGGCCATCCTGCTGGACAGCCCGCTCGCTGCGGCGTGGTCCTCAGCTATGTCGGAATGTTGGCTCATTCCGACTCGGACAAGCAAACTCAATTGGTTTCAAACCGATATTTAATGCCTACGCCAAGATGCTATATTCCGGCCATGGCGAAGGACGAAAGCTACGTTCTTGATTTGTGTGACAAGGTGCTCAATTCGGTCGGATCTCGCCAGCACACCTTCCACTTCCTGGTTGGCGATTGCGGTAAGGACGGGAGGTGTCGCAGGCTGCCTGTTGATGCCTACTACCGTGAGCACAACCTCGTAATCGAATACCGCGAACGCCAACATTCCGAGCCTGTGACGTTCATGAATCGACGCCAGACCATTAGCGGCTGCTCGCGTGGTGAACAGCGGAGGCGCTACGATGAGCGCCGCCGCGAGGTCCTGACAAAGAATGCTGTGATCCTTGTCGAACTTGATTACGCGATGTTTTCCCACAACTCTCGCAAGCGGCTGCGCCGCACCTCTCCTGCCGATGAAGCAGTGATCCGCTCGTACTTGACTCGATTCCTGAAAGTCTCATAAGTCTCATACTGCGGCTCCCGGCGCCCCATGGACGCCGACCAATGGATGTGTATTATCGGGCGGCTAGCTTTGGCTTGGAGACATGACATTTACCACCGACCATCTCGTCCATTTCTTGATTCTGGAAATACCGATCCATGTGGCTGACTCTTTCCTTGATTGGCAATGTTCTGCTTCTTGCTATCCTGCTCAATCGGCGGTGGCGGAGGTATCAAAAATATGGGAAATGGCCGATAACCAAAGCCGCTCCGGAAGACATTGATCCCATTTTTAAACCAGGACCTATGGGCCCGAGCAAAGAGACCGGTATTCACTTCATCGGCAACTACCGCGTTCCCGGTGGCATCAGCGATTTCGAAACTTGGGTCATTTGCAATCTCGCCAAAAAAGCCGGGACCGTCTTCGAGTTCGGCACCTGCACGGGCAAGACCGCCTGGCTGCTGGCGGCAAACGCGCCGCAGGCGACGATCACGACCCTGACACTCCATCCGGAAGATCTAAGCTCCTATAAAGCCGGTCACGGCGACGATGCAGAAGCGGGGCGAGAGGCGACTGAGTCATCTCGGTTCAGCACATTTTATTATCAGGGCACAGACGCCGAAAAACGCATCATCCAGATTTTCGGCGACAGCAAGGAACTGGACGACCAACCGTTAGCCCAGAAATTCGATCTGGTGTTCGTCGATGGTTCTCATACGCGATCCTATGTCGAAAGCGATTCGAAGAAGGCGCTGGCGATGGTCAAGCCGGGCGGCTTGGTGCTATGGCACGATTATCGCGGCCCGCGCCGGGATAAAGATGTGTTCCACATTCTCAACTGCCTCGCGAAGCAGATTGCGCTCGTCCATATCGAGGGCACTTGCCTGGTCGCGCACCGCGCGCCCGTGGCCGGGACATAGGACCGGTCAGTATGGCGCTATCCCACGAATTCGTATCAACGCAGAACCCCCAACGCAGCGGCGCACCCATTCACATCGCCTTTGGTGTTGACGCACGTTTTGCCCCGGCAATGGGGGTGACCATCACCTCGATTCTCGTGAATAATCCGCACATCAATATCGTCTTTCACGTCATCACAGGTCATATTCGCCCTGACGATCTCCATAGACTGAAAAGCCTCGCGAAATGGCACGCCGTCGAACTCCAACTTCACATCATCGACAGCCAGACTCTCCAAGCACTTCCCGATCCGACAGCATTCTCACTCTCGTATGCGGTCTATAATCGACTTCTGATAGGTAATCTCCTACGTGGCGTCGCGCAAAGAGTTCTCTATCTGGATTCCGACATCGTTTGTCTTGGCGACATATCCGGGTTGAATGATTTGGATATGGGAGATGCCATTGCTGCAGTCGTCACGGACGCTTCCCCAACTGCTGCTCAACACAACGCGGAAATCGGATCGTCCCAACCCGCGTCTTACTTCAACTCCGGCGTTCTTTATATCGACATCGCCCGATGGAATGAGCACGACATCACGCGCAAAGCCATCCACCTCCTGACTCAAAGCGGGCGCCAATTTAAGTTTTTCGATCAGGATGCGCTGAACGTTATCTTGCTGGGTAAGACGGTCTTGCTTGATACGAAATGGAACACCCTATACTGGAAGCTTGGCTCGGATCATCGCATTCCCGCCGAAACCGTGTTTCTCCACTACGCGCTCGACAAGCCTTGGTACGAATGGAGCCCGTGTTTCCATGATCCATCATTCAAGAAGTATCGAGACCGGTCGCCCTGGGCCGATTGCTCCATGTACGATTCCAGCCGTGATTATCCCCGCACTCGCAAAGACAAAAAAACATATGCCCGACACCTCCTCAAGACCGGCGATATCCTCGGTGCTTCGCGCTGGTATCTCAAGTATCTCGCTACGAGAAAACGGCCACCGAGCTAAGAACCGGAGCGACGAGGAACCCCCATTCGTCCCTTCAAACCGCGTACAGGTAAGTCGGAACTAACCTAAACGACAACTCTGGCCACCGCTCGCGCATCCGCAGAAGCGCGATCCAGGGCGACCAGTCCTCGCTAAGGAAGCGAAACACCGCGACCGGCTTGCCACTTATGTCGCGACGCTCGATCGCGAACATGACGCGCCGGATCGGCCAGCGTATGCCCCAATTTGCCCACATCCACTCCTGCCCGGCTTCGACGAAGCCTTGGCGCAGTACACGACGTGGAATCGGAATAAGCGCATTGAGATCGAGCGCTACGCCGTGCGAGTCCATCTCCGCGCGGACGCGCTCCTCTTCATGCCTGCGCCACAGGATGTCCCGCAATTTACGAGCCAGGTGCTCAGCCGCCTCGCGCGTGGGAGCCCCTCCCCTCACCGCCTCGAAGTAAATCTGCTCATAGACGCTGTGCCATTCGGGCCGCCAATCGACGAAGCCAGGCCCGGATGCAGCGCCGATAAAATCATAGAGCTGCCCATCCGGCCCAGAAACCTCAAGCCGATTCCAGATGTATTCAGGCCCCTCGCTAACCCAGACAGCACTCCCCGTAGCCGTGGGTTTGGCGACGCCCACGCTCGTAGAAGTGCCGCACGCGGCGAGCGTGTGGCTAATGCTCATAAACCCAAAGCCGATGAGCTGTTGTTGGCCGCGAGATTGGTCTCGCGGGCATAGCGGTCGAGCATGGCGTCGCTGGCATGGCCGGTCTGGCGTTTGATGGCGGCGCGATCAGCGCCGTTCGCGAGCGCCTCTGTCACATGACCCGCGCGCAGACTGTGCGCGGAGTAAGTTTCTTTGAGGCCCGCTGCCTGCGCCGCACTTTTGACGATGCGATCGACGGTCTTGTCGGAGAGGCGGCTGTACTCGACGCCGGTGCGGCTGACCGGACGAAAAACCGGATTGTCGCCCTCATGTTCAATTTTGGCCTCTTTGAGCCAGGCCCGCACGGCCGCGACGGGGCAAGTTTCCTCTGTGCTCCCCGGCATAATGACGATCGTTCTCCCCTCCCCTTTCTGATCCGTTTTCGAGCGGCGAAGTATTACGCGCAGCACGTCGCCCTCGAATGCGAGATCGCTGACATCGAGCGCGACGATTTCCGAGCGGCGGAAGCCGCCCGCAAATCCAAGCAGAATAATCGCCTTGTTGCGGACCGAACGCAGATCGAGCCTGAAGGTCTGGCAGATCGCTTTGATGTTTCCAGCGCGCAGCGCCCGGGCTCCTTCCTGGCGCGCGCCGTACGTACGGAGAATTCCACTAATGGTCCGCTTGAGGATGAGATGGTTCGCGTCGAACTCGATGCCCCTCGCGCGGTGTGCGGCGGCGATTGCGGCGAGGTGCCGCTTGGCGGTCTTCGGCTTGAGCTTCGCGCCTTTGCGCCCGCCGACCGCTCCCAACTGCGTAAGGTAGCGGCGCACATTGGCCGGATCGGCCGGAAGCGGTTTGATCCGGTGGCGTTCGCAAAAGGCCAACCAGCTTACCCAATCCGAGCGGTAAGACCTCCGCGTATTCTTTGCGAGAGACTCCCGATCGAACTCGTCGGCCATGCGGTCGAGATCCTCCGCCGTGGCCCACTGGCCGTGGGCGGCATCCTGGATTTCTGCTCGCTGCGCAGCATACTGGGGTATGCGCTTCCTGCTCGGGGACGGCGCGAGGGCGCCCGTGCTGTTCCTGGAGGCTCGGCGGCCCTTGGCGTACCCTACTGCACGATTCATGCTTCTCCCCACGCAAGCAAAAAGAATCGTTTCGTATTCGAAACTAATATTCTTTGTCCGATAATGCTCACTAATCGGACATCACACCACTCCTGCCACAATCTCACGTAACGCCATGTTTGAGAAGGCAGAATCCAATGGAAGAGGTTTGGGGAGACCCCTTGCAGACCATACCGTCGCGCGCACTCGTCGACAGCAAATGCTGCCAAGTAGCCAGCAGAATTACAGATGACCCGTCCACACATCGCGACCCCATCGACGGACGGAGTTCCGCTCTAACCTCGCGCACCACCCCGAAGCAAGACTTGCTTTCGGATAGCTACTTGGTAGCTACCAAGATTCTGGCAACGTCCTCTCGCATCCTTGTAACAATCATCCCGATCAACGGCACTAAACGGCTCGCAGAGAACTGTGCCAGATAGCCATCAACACTACTGCTTCACCCTCGCGCACGCATTCGAATCAGGCCATGCTATCGGATAGCTACTTAGTAGCTACTTGAATTCGGATAGCTGTCCGCTACCAGATAGCTTTCGGTTGACCGTCCGATATCTCTACGATCAACTATTAGAGACGCCTGCAACTCTCACCTGGGGATGCCTCATGCCGGTTATCGTTTTCGCAAGCCCGAAGGGAGGCGCGGGAAAGTCCACCTCCGCCGTCGTACTTGCAACAGAGCTCGCTCTGAAAGGGGCTACGGTCACGGCGATTGACGCCGACCCGAACAAGCCCGTTTCCCAATGGGCGCGAAGGCCGGGTTGTCCCGAGAACCTGACTGTTCTCGCCGATATCTCGGAGGCAACAATCATCGAATCGATCGAAGAGGCGGCGCGGCGAACGACCTTTGTCGTCGTCGATTTGGAGGGCACGGCCTCGATGACCGTGGCCTACGCGATCAGCAGAGCCGATCTTGTCATTGTTCCGACTCAGGGCTCCCAGCTCGACGCTTTCGAAGCCGCCAAGGCCGTCAAGCTGATCCGGCAGCAGGAAAAGGCGTTTGGCCGGTCCATACCCTATTCGCTCTTGTTCACGCGCACGAACGCGGCGATTCGTCCGCGCACCCTGCAACATATTCGCGAAGAATTCAAAAAACATAACGTGCCTGCGCTTCGTACACAGATGAACGAGCGCGAAGCGTTCCGAGCGATCTTCTCATTTGGCGGCACCCTCGAATCGCTGGACGCTAGCCAGGTGAGCAACCGGGACGCAGCCATAAAAAATGCCCGAGAATTGGCGGGCGAGGTCCTCACCTTGTTGCGTCAGGCGGATTCCTCGCCGGACTCCGAATTGGACCAGGAGGTCGCATAATGGAACGCGCCAGTGTATTCGACCAGGGACCCGAAATCGACATCTCTGGATTCAAGCCGCGAACAGCAGTCAAGCCTGCTGCTCAACCGGAGCAAGTGAAGGCAATCTCGGAGTCTGCCAGTTTTGTGAGCCGGGAGCCGATCCAGGCGCCTCGCGAGACCGCTGCGCCCGCTCCTGTTGCGCGACAAGCGCAGAGGGAACCGATAACGCGCGAGCCAAGGCGGCACCGCACGGGCCGAAATATCCAGCTCAACATCAAGGCGCGGGCCGAGACCATCGATCGGTTCTACGCACTTGCCGATCGCAATGGCTGGGTTCTGGGCGAAGCGTTTGAGCACGCGATCGCGGCGCTTGAGCGCGCCGCCGCGAACTAAAATTCCTCAGCGCGAAATTTCAAACCTCAGTAGGGGAGGGCAGGGGCCTTCTCACTTATCCCGAACCAGGCCCGCACCTTCCACGCTGCCCACCGGGGTCTGATCCATCCGCAGGGTGTAGCCGATCCGCCTTGTGCTTGCGCAACTCCAAGCGTTCCTCCTGCTGGGACAGGAACATGCCCTGGCCGTGCCCGGCGTGTCTATGCCCGTCCTCGGTTGCGCATCTGCGGAAATAATCGAGGATGAAAACCCGTAACGACGAGGCCAGCGAACCGTGCGGCGGCTTATGCTCTGCGGCATAGCTGCAAACGTCGTGCGACGTGCAGTATTCACGGCGGCAAATCTCGGCGAGGGTATCCCATATCTGCGGTTCGAGCCGGATGCTGGTCCGGTGTCCCCGGACGCTGACATTGCGCATGACGAGCGCGCTGTGTCTTTCGGAGTCTTCGGTCGAAGGCGAAGGACAGTCGGGAAAGGCAGAACCCATGGGAGCCATCCGTGCTTGTTTAGCCGCGCCAGATTTACAACCTTGGAAAGCGCACTATAAACCATGAATTGTTAAAATCCGGTTTGCTCGGGGAGATGCTTGCAAGGTCTACAAAAAAATTCGACGGATAACATGCTCCGGTATTCATCGACCAGTTACCATCGCTCCTGACACTCGCCACACAGAGCTGAAGCTCCAAGAATCCCCGGCCTCATTTCCCTCGCACGCCAGCGCACGCGGCCCGTCCTCGCCGTAAAGGGTCTTCGATGAACGCGCCACGCGCCCTTGACCGCTGCGGATGGTCGCTGAAGAAGGCCCCGTTTTCCTGATATGAGGGAAATGGGGGAAAACAAATCTGGCTTCGCCTTGCTCGGCTGATCCACGAACGAGTAAACTATTCGCACGTTCAGAGCGCTTCGTCCGAAGGGGAATTGGAAATGGCCATATACAATCAGGGCGATTACATCAAAGCGGAATTTCGAGATGACCGGACGGGCGAGAGCGAGTGGATGTGGGTGCGCATAGACTCCTCCGACGATGGCAAGAAGGTCGTCTTCGGAGAGCTCGACAGTGAACCACTCTTAGACTACGCAGGGAAACTTCAACTCGGTTCGCGGCTCGCTGTCAGCTACGACAACATTAGAGAGCACAGGAAGGCTTCAGAGTTCACGGTGCAGTAATCCCGCCTTTCGGGTAAGCGGAATGACCGCCTACCTTACTCCGGGCCTCGGCCCGGCTCTTTCACTCAATAAATCGCGATTCAATCCTTACTACTGGTGCGCTCCCGGCGGTGCGCTTTCACGGCGGGAAGCTCCGGGAGTTCCTGCTGCTGGGCCAGGAACATTCCCTGGCCATGCGGGACTACACTGAATGCATCCCGAAAGGAAAGTGAATCGGAGACACGCAGACGGTCGCATCAGGATCTCCGGAAGCCTTGCGGGATGCTTGCCTTCCGGTCGCCGTCGTGGTGTAAAGTGATGAGGACAAAAGAGAAAGCACTGCCGGTGCAAGTCGTGCGTGGGACGGCAGCAGAGTGTGTGGCGGACAAGCGGCTGCTCTTGAAGGGACAGAGGTAAAGGAATGCCATCTTTTTACGAATTCTTCGCGGGCGGCGGCATGGCGCGCGCTGGCCTGGGCAAGAAGTGGGAGTGCCTTTTCGCGAACGATGTCGATGAAAAGAAGGCCGCCAGCTACGCGTTGAACTGGGGAAGCCGGGATCTGAAGATTGAGGATGTTGGCGAGCTGACGACGGGTGACTTGCCGGGACATGCGGATTTGGCCTGGGCCTCGTTTCCATGCCAGGACTTGTCCTTGGCGGGCGACTATGCCGGGCTCCGAGGCAAACGCTCGGGAACCTTCTGGCTGTTCTGGCGGCTTATGAAGGCCCTCGTCGAAGAACGGCGCGCGCCGTCCGTGATCGTGCTTGAGAACGTTTGCGGAGCCCTGACTTCGCACGACGGGAAGGACTTTGCAGCGATTGGCGCCGCTCTCGCCGGCGGCGGCTACCGCTTCGGCGCCGTAGTTATGGATGCCGTCCGGTTCGTGCCGCAATCCCGTCCCCGTCTTTTCATTATTGCGGTGCGCGAGGATCAGACGATTCCGGAGACTCTGACGGGGACCGAATTCGATCCGCTCTGGCATCCGGCGCACCTTGTCGGCGCTTACGAGAAGCTGCCGCAGCGGTTGAAGAAAAGCTGGCTCTGGTGGAGCCTTCCGGCGCCTCCGTCGCGGAGCGCAACGTTTGGGGATCTTGTCGATGACGAGCCGAAGGGCGTCGACTGGCACACTCCCGCCGAAACCCGCCGGCTCCTTTCCTTGATGAGTTCGATCAATCTGGAAAAAGTTGACCGGGCCAAGAGGATGCGGAGACGCATTGTCGGCGGCGTCTACAAGCGCACGCGCGTGGACGAAGAAGGCAAGCGGGCGCAGCGCGCCGAAATTCGCTTCGACGACGTGGCGGGCTGTCTTCGCACGCCGGTTGGCGGTTCGAGTCGGCAATCCATCATGATCGTGGAAGGGAGCAAAGTTCGCTCACGGCTGTTGGCGCCCCGCGAAGCGGCTAGGCTGATGGGGCTGCCGGAGAGCTATAAGCTGCCGGAGAGGTACAACGAGGCTTATCACCTTGTCGGAGACGGCCTTGTCGTTCCCGTTGTCCGATTTCTGGCGGCGAACATCTTGGAATCACTGCTTGGCAGAGACACGCAGAGCGGAAAGGAAGCGGCGTAAGGCATGACCGGCTCGCAGCAGCATGAATTGGCGGAATTTGTGGCGACCCATTCCTTTCGGGGGAAGGGGCCGTTATCGGTTGCGCTGGTGGTGACGCAACACGCCAGGAAGTTGGGGCTTCCCCTCGATCCTGAAAAGCTGCTCACCGAAGGCGGCGGGCAAGTGCTCGGCCTTGGCAAGGGGGCTGTCCAGGCGATTCTCAAGCGGCACGGCATCGCGCGCGTGCTTGCTTCCGAAGGCGGGCGCACTTCGCGCGGCAGCCTGAACAATATGCGCGAATATGTCGCTTTTTTGAACGCCCTGAAAGGCAAGGCCGACCTGGATTCGATTGAGGGGTTCTGGATCGAGCGCGTTAACGAGTTTTTTGCGGGCAAGCCATTCAAGATCAAGCTTGACGCTTCCAGGAGCCTTCGCACGGTTGTGCGCGATGTCATCGCGCAAGCGGTGGAGCGTCAGAAAAGCGCGCCTGGCATGTACTACGCTGGCGCCGTGCTTCAACATTTGGTCGGCGCGAAGCTGGATTGCGCCCTCGGCAAAGGGAAATTCGAACACAACAGCTTTTCGACGGCCGACGCGCCCAGCGGACGCGCAGGGGATTTTTTCATCGGAGACGTCGTGATTCATGTCACGACATCGCCCGGTGAAGCTGTGATTGAAAAGTGCCGGGACAATCTGAACGACGGCTATCGCCCGATGCTGGTAACGCTGCAACACGGACTTACGGTGGCGGAAGGACTCGCGACAAACGTGGGTCTCGGCGATCGCATTGACATGTTTGAGATTGAGCAATTTGTGGCGCTGAATCTCTATGAGCTTGGGAAGTTCGGCGCTGACGGCCGCAAAACGGCGGTGACGGATATGGTGGATCGATATAACGAAGTCGTCGAAGAGTTTGAGACTGATCCGAGCTTGAAGATCGAGTTGCGACGATGACGGAGACGCAGGAACAGCGGAGCCGGATCATGCGGGCGGTCAAAGGAGAAAACACCGCGCCGGAGATGATGGTGCGCCGCTTGGTCCATGGGATGGGCTTTCGGTTCCGGCTCCATCGAAAAGACCTCCCAGGAAAGCCAGACATTGTCTTTCCAAGGCTGCACAAGGCGGTCTTCGTCAACGGATGTTTCTGGCATGGGCACGGTTGCACAAGGGGGGCTCGTGCACCGAAGGCAAATGCCCAATATTGGCGCACGAAGATCGCTCGGAACAGCCTGAGAGACGCCGCGAATATTGCGGCGCTCGAAGCGAACGGTTGGCGTGCAGAGGTGATTTGGGAATGCGAATTGAAGGAACCGATGCAGGTGAAGACGCGGTTGGGGCGATTTTTGAGTTGAACTGCGCAACAGATGTATGAAGATCGTGGACGATCAATACATGGCCTAGCCGCTGATTCTGGCGGCCCACCCGGACCGTTTCAGGCCCCAATTCACCATGTATTGAGGCGGCGACGGCCGCTTCAGATTGACTACAGTCGTGGTACCGAGGCGGCGTCCAATGGGCTTGTGTAAACGGTGTGTTTTCCGTAACCTAGCACGAGGCGGATCGACAAAATGCTAAATTCTTCCACGATCAAAGTAGGCCAAGTCTTTAGGGTGCCCTATCGCGGTCAACGGAACGGCGCGACCGGCCTGATGAACTATCAGGACCTTACGCGCGGCGTGCACGCCAAATCCGCGGATACTCAAAAGGGCATGTTCTTCTACCAACAGATCAGAGAGCCAGGTCGGACATTTCGCAGGATGCCTGCGTTTATCTTTCACTCCAACCCGTTTAAAAAGGGCGCAGAAGACACGCCCTGGGTGGACATAGTCGAGCCCGACGCCGGTTATTGCCTGTTCCACGGAGATAACCGAAGAGCCGGCGAATCACCTATCGGTTCACGCGGCAATGCAAAGTTCACCCAGGTTCTGCATTTCTACGCCGATCCGGTCCTGCGAAAGTTCGCGCCACCTGTGATCGTGTTCGAGCAGGCAGAATACAACGGAAACCGGCGTGGATATAGACGATTCTGCGGCTTCGGGGTCCCCGTTCGCCATGCTCTTGCAACACAGAAAAAGATGGAGGGTGGGTACTTCACGAATCTGGTGATAGAGCTTGTGTTGTTCCGACTGGAGCAAGAAAATGAATCATTCGACTGGACCTGGATTGACCTTCGCCGGGATGAATCGGTTGATGCCAATATTGCTCTTGGTGCTTCTCCGGCCTCATGGAAAAAATGGGTTAACGAGGGTGAACTGGCAGTTGAGAGTTGCAGACGGATCGTGGCCCGAAAGACAGTCGTGGATCTGTCCGAACAGCGGGAAATAAACAAGGAGGAACTCAAAATACTGGAGGGCGTTCTCGAGTACTACCGGAAAAAGAAGCACGCATTTGAAGGCTTGGCGTCTTTTGTTGCGCAAAGAGTTTTGGGAAGTCAATGCAGACGTGGCTGGGTTACGAAACGCTCAGGCGATGGGGGCGTGGATTTTGTGTGCCGACTTGACGTTGGTGAGCGTGCCAATAGGTTGTGTTTTACTCCCGCCGTGGTCCTCGGACAGGCCAAGTGTGTCGCATTGAATACCGCCATTGGGGGATATGCTTTGGCCCGTATTGTGGCTCGACTGCAAAGGGGCTGGATCGGCGTTTTTGTCACAACCGGCATGTTTTCGCGGGCGGCGCAACTCGAATTGGCCGAGGACAGATACCCGGTTGTCCTAATAAATGGACAACGGCTTGCTAGGGTACTTTTTGAGGTGCTCACTCAAGAGAGAGTCCGTCTTTCGGATCTCCTTGAACGGGAAACCGATTGGTACCTCCAAAACTCTACCCACCTTTCCCCAAGCCGCATTCTGGAAGAATCGTTCTGGTTTGCCCCTGCTGGCGCTGTCCCGGACATTCAGAACAATGAATAAAGAAAAACGACAAATCCGGTGTATCGACCTGTTTGCCGGGGCGGGCGGGAGCAGTTGTGGCGCGACGAGTGCGGGCATCAAGGTCGTGGCGGCCATAGATCGTTGGACGCTTGCGAGGGACACGTTTAAGACGAATTTTCCCGAAGTCAAATTTCTTCTGGAGAGCTGCGAAAACGTCAAGCTGCGCCTATTAAAGAAAGAAGTGGGGGCTGTGGACTTGATTATCGCTTCGCCGGAATGCACGAGCCATACGTGCGCCAAGGGCAATGCTCCGAGATCGGAAATGAGTCGCCGTACCGCTTTTCAGGTCGTGCGGTTCGCCAAAGAATTCAAGCCACGCTGGATTGTTGTAGAGAACGTGGTCCATATGCGCAG
This sequence comes from Occallatibacter sp., assembly GCA_049518955.1. Lineage (GTDB taxonomy): Bacteria > Acidobacteriota > Terriglobia > Terriglobales > Acidobacteriaceae > Telmatobacter. The sequence goes on along the minus strand of JBEKRG010000033.1, from coordinate 17,036 downwards.
CTGGAAATCATACGAAACTTGGCGGCGGCAGCTTGAAGATCTCGGCTACAATCTCAGAGACCAAGTAATAAACGCCGCCGATCATGGAGTCCCCCAGGCACGCCGACGGCTTTTTGTGATGTGTGATCGCGATCAGGCCCCTTCGGAGGTCAAAGCCAGCGCAGGCCGAAGAAGGACCGCAGCTTCAGTCGTGAACCGGAACGGGCTTTTCAAATTCTCCGAGTTGCGTTCTGCAAACAGGGCTGCGGCGACCCTGCAACGCGCCGAGCGCGCGTTTGAGACTGTCGGCAGCAGCAAGCCGTTCTTGCTGGTCTACTATGGTTCCGACGCGGCAGGAGGCTGGCAGCGGCTTGATGTCCCGCTTCGGACGCTGACCACACTGGATCGGTTTGCATTGGTCAGACCTACAAGAAACGGACACGAAATGCGGATGCTACAGGTCCCCGAGATACGGGCGGCAATGGGTTTTCCCGCAGAATATGTTTTGAAACACGGAACACGCCGCGAAAAGATCAAATTGCTGGGCAATGCGGTTTGTCCGCCTGTAATGGCCGCAGTGATCCGGACGCTAACCAGCCCCAAGGGCAGACATGAAAACTCGTAACGTCGGATTCAAGCCGCGCGCACGCCTGCTCCTCCTCCTGGGGGATCAACTGATCAGGGACCCAGGCGTCGCCGTGTTCGAGCTGGTGAAGAATGCTTTCGACGCCGACTCGCCGGGCGCGACGGTCACAATGTCGCGTTTGGACGACCCCTCCCGCGGACAAATCATCGTAGAAGACAGCGGTGTCGGCATGAGCGGGGAGACGGTAGCGACCGTCTGGCTTGAGCCCGGTACCGACTATCGGATCCGACAGAAGGAGAGGGGCGAGCCCACGACGAGGTATGGGCGCATCCCGATAGGCGAGAAGGGCGTCGGAAGATTTGCGGCGCACAAGCTCGGGAACAAAATCCGCTTGATCACGCGCAGTGCGCACTCGCCGGAAGTTGTGGTGGAGATTGATTGGGAGAACGACTTCAAGCAGAAGCGTTACCTCGAAGAGGTTGCGATCAGGGTCGTGGAAAGAACCCCCGAGTTTTTTACGGGACGAAAGACAGGGACGCGACTTGAAATAACGCAGCTCCGGGATGTCTGGTCGCGGGGGATGGTCCGCGATCTCGCGAGGGCGGTGAATGCAATCTCTTCGCCTTTCAGCGGCGTCGGGGATTTCAAGACGAAGCTTGTGCTGAAAGACCACGGAGAATGGCTCGAAGGCCTGCTCGATATCCGCGATGTGCTGAAATTCTCGCTCTACCAAGCGAAATGCCTCATAAAGGGGTCGAAGCTGACGTACGAGTACAAATTCACACCATTTCCGGGCATGGATCGGGTCGAAGCGCGCAAGGTCACCCACAGTCTGATCCTGGGCGGCCCAAAGCATTTGATCAACCTGGACGACCACAACATCGGCCCCGTGGAGATCCGGCTCTATGTATTCGACCAAGACGCAAAGGTCCTGAAATTGGGGGAAGTGAACGACAAAAAAGGGCTCAAGGAATTTCTCAATGAATCCGGCGGAGTGCGCGTTTATCGCGGCGGAATCCGGGTCTATGACTATGGCGAACGCGGGAACGATTGGCTGGATCTGGGCGGCAGGAGGGTCAACGTCCCCACAAAACGTCTCAGCAATAACCTGCTCGTGGGCGCGGTCTCGTTGGACATCAAGAAATCGGTGGACTTGAAACTCAACAGGGGCCTTATCGAAAAGACGAATCGGGAGGGTTTTGTCGAGAGCGGAGACTATGAGGCTTTCAGGGATGCTGTCGTCTATGCGATCCAGAGCATAGAAGTCGAACGCAATATGGACAAGCGGCGCATCAGAAACGCCTATGCCGATTCAAAGCTGCGGGAGCCGGTGCTCGAAGACCTGACAGAACTCAGGGAGATCGTCGAAAAAAGAAGGCTGACAGGAGAAATTGGCCCGTACCTCGACCGCATCGAAACAGATTTCCTGGCTGTGAGAGACCGATTGCTGACCAGCGCCACGGCCGGACTGAGTCTGTCGGTCGTGATCCACGAAGTGGAGAAAGGCATCGCCGAACTGCTGCTGGCAGTGGAAGGTGACAAAGCGACAAACCGGGTTAAGGCGCTCGCCAAACACCTTTCCGAACTGATCGAAGGCTATGGCGCCCTGGTCCGGCGGTCCGGCGTGGGCACGGAGCGTGCGAACTCTCTAATCTCTCAGGCGCTGTTCAACCTGGAACTGCGCCTGCGGGTTCACAAGATCGAATTGGTGAAACGCGCCGGACTGCGCGATTTTCATGTGAAGTGCAGCAGGCGGTTGATAATTTCGACGATCATGAACCTGATCGACAATTCCATTTGGTGGCTCGACAACAAATGGGGAGAGGCCGCAGGCAAAAAGAAGATTCTGGTTGAGCAGGTGGAGGATCTCGGCGGACACCGCGCCATTGTCGTCGCCGATAACGGCCCCGGATTTATCGATCCGCCCGATTTCCTTATCGAGCCGTTCGTCAGCCGGAAGCCCGACGGCATGGGATTGGGCCTGCATATTGCGAGCGAGGTGATGAAGGCGCAAGGGGGTGAACTGGTCTTCCCGGACAGGGGGGATATCGACCTTCCCAAGGAATTTGACGGAGCGGTCGTGGCGCTCTCCTTTAAGGAGCGGAAATGAAAGGTTTGAACGCCGCCCGCGTTCTCTTGCTCGACGACGAGCCGGGCGAGGCGTTGCCCATTATCAAGGCTTTTTCCAAGGTCGGTGTGCCTGTCGCATATTTCGACGGAAGACCCGGCCAAACACCGAGGAACAGGGACAAGCTCCGGGGGATCAGACTGGCGATTCTCGACATGGATCTCGGCTTCGGAGGCCCTCCGGAGAACATGGCATCGACCATGTTGCAAACGCTGGCTAGAATCATTCGTACCGACAATGGTCCATTCGGGGTGTTGATCTGGACGAAACACCCGGACCAAAAGGAAACATTCGCCCGCTTCATGTTTGAACGCTCCGAGCTGCCGAAGCCGGTGTTTGTGGTAATGCTCAAAAAGGCGGATTTCATTGTCGGGTCCGGCGCCGCGAAAAGGCGCTTTTCTATCAACAAGCTTTCCACCGAAGTGGTCAAAGTGCTTGCCGAAACATCGCCGCTTGAATTCATGCAAGTCTGGGAGGGATCGGCATTTCGCGCGGCCACGAACGTCACAAACACCCTGGCGGAGCTCTCAAAATCGACCGCCGACAATCTGGACCAGTGGAAACGGCAATGGCATGACGAGACGCTCAAACTGTTGCTGGTCATCAGCCGCGCACAGGCCGAGGCCCACCATACGCGTGAGAACTGCATTCCGTCACTGTTTCTGGCCTTGAATCCGCTTCATTCCGACCGGATGGACGCTCTTGTCAAAGAGGGCTCGCGTGAGCTGTTTCGGCATATCGACCAGATAATGGGATCGACGGGGAGTTCTGCAATCGAGCGACGGGCCAAAGTGAATTCCATGCTGCACTTGGCGTCAAACGACCTGGACAAATTCAGCCCCGGCAACCTGTATATCCCGGCAGGGCGGCGGCCGTCCATCTTTCCTGCGTTCAAGGACATGCTGCGCAATTCAATTAACGGGGACGAGGCCGCCCAACAAGGAAATCTTGAACTTGTAATCCGGCATGGAAGGCAATGCGGAATCGAAATCACGCCAGCCTGCGACTACGCCCAAGACAAGATGGGCCTCTCCAGGGTGATTATCGGTTTTGTGCTTCCGCACGAGCACAAAAAGCTGGTCAAAAAAGCGGATTTCTTGAAACCCACCGGGCCGTTCTATCTTGACGGCGAGGGTACGCCTCCTGGCGCATACAACCTCTACGTGGACTCCCGTTATGTGATCGCGGCAGAACCCAAGGCGGTGAAACAGCTGCGGGCGACCGCCCGGGTCCGGCCCCAGCTACTCGCAGACATGCAATTCTGGGCGTCATATCAAGCCGCCCGGCAGGGTGTGATGTTGCTTTCCGACAAACCGTGATTGCTTTGGAAATTCGACTTGGACATTTTCACAAAAGCGAAGCGATCATCGGTGATGGCGGCGATTCGACATCGGGGCAACCGCAGCACCGAAGGGACTTTCGCCGGCTTGCTCAGGTGCCACAGAATTTCGGGATGGAAGCTGCACCAGAGCACTGTGACCGGAAAACCGGACTTCTATTTCCCGAAACGGCGAATAGCCGTCTTCGTCGACGGATGTTTTTGGCACGGTTGCCCGAAGTGCTTTCAAGCGCCGCGACAAAACGCGGCCTTCTGGGCGGAAAAAATCGAACGAAACCGCAAGCGCGACCGCAAAGTCGCTCGCGCCTTGCGCCGCGAAGGCGTCGAAGTAATTCGTATCTGGGAGCACGATCTCGAAAACCGGACACGGCGAGTTAGCCGCGTCATTGAACTGTTAGGCCGTAAGAAAGTCGGATGACATGGTTCAAGGGCGGCAAACCTTCAAACGGATGGGTCAATGTCGCACAGGTCCTTCAGTCTGGTTGATCACAAGGTAGCTGAGGCCGAATTCTTTCTACAAAAGCTTGATGAGTGCCGATTCGACTTCTTCTCCTTGCAATGTTTCGTAGCGGCTTTTATCGCTTCAACTCGTTCCATCACATTTTCACTTCAGGCGGTTCTTGGTAATGGAGAGGGATTTGCAGAGTGGTATTCCAGACACCGAAATGCTCTACGGAGCGATCCAACAGCCAGATTCTTCCACAGTTTTCGCACAGTGAATCAGCATATCGGCGACAATCTCGTTGGCGGAGGCGCGAGCGGACCCGGCCAGCCGGTTTTGTACTGGTTTGCCCCATCCCTCGACGTCCAGATTGTCCCAAGCGAGGATGTGGTAACTGCGTGTGGACGGTACTTTCGCACAATCCTTGCGGTCATTTTCGATTGCTACATCGCGTTTGGGCCTTTGATTGATGCGCAACAGAGATACACCGCGGAGTATTTTGCATCAACTGGAAAAAGCATCGAAGACGCAGAGGAGGAAATGGGAATGCCGCGGGGCTGGACTGATATCGGCGATCCGGATTCAGTCCCTTATCGCTGGCAATTGATTAGGGACCAAGCGGCTGGGTGCGAAATCAACGACATTTTCGAAAGATATCTTGGCAAGTCGACGCCGCGGCCGGCGCGTTTGCCTCCCTATGTTGTCCCTCAGAAATGACACAAAGATCATTGGTGAGTCAGGCAGTGCCGGATCCTTTGTCTATTTTTGACATGTTGCGCGCAAGGGCGATTCGAAGGAATTTTGAAGGCGCTTATGGTCCGCCGGAAACCGCAAAGTCTTTGTGATGCATTGTCCCTGGGAAACCGCCTCAAGCCCGCGCGTCGGCGAGACGGCGCTTTGCAAAGGCCTCGGCGCTTGGCCAGTCCGGGGCAACGTACAGGCTTTCGGAGCGAAAGCCCTTCGCCTCGTTCACCACAAAAAAGGAAAGGAGGTTGCCGTTCTCACGGGCCGAATCCAGCAGCTCCCCCCACAGAAAGTCGTCGCTTTCGTGGGTGTGGATCGGCGGGACATCCGAGGGCTCGTAGTTTTCATCTATCTCAAGCGATTTCCAGAGATGCGCCTGAGCGAGTTCGTCCATATTCTCGAAAGCCTCGCGCGCATAGCCTTGGTCATAGGTTTTCAAAACCTCGACTCGCCGTTCCCCAGTCGTCTGCTCGAAGAAAACTTCCTGCTGCGGCATTCCTTGATCCCCTCTGACTCATTATCCTGCAGGTCCAACGCCGAAGTCCAGTTGCAGATTGGTTGCGGTCGCCCCGCCCGGCGCTTGCACCCAAGCAGGCGTTAGGTTACAAAGCCATTAGATTCTGTTGCCGAATGACTCAAATCCAGGGTGCAGGTCATTATCATAAATGGCGAAAACCCGCATCATCGAATGGATTCCGATGTATCCAGATCCTGTCGTCTGGATCAGCGTTGTAAAGCTGGACGCCTCCTGGAGGCACGACACTCCCTATTACGTTGGGAAAAATGCTATCGGACCGGGAAACGGTTCTCCATCGAGGTATAAGAAATTCGGCAAATGGATTGCCGAAGGACACCCGATATGGATGCCCCACATGGGACTTGCTGATGATGGTTACATTGTCTTCAGCGACGGTCGGCATCGCTTCGCCTGGCTTCGCGACCATGGGGTACGAGCATTACCCATAACAGTCTCGCCAGATATAGAGGCGGAAGTGAGGCGGCGCTTTGGCACGAAGAGCCGAACGACGCGTCTGCCTTTTGAGTAGGCCGTCGCGGCGTTCATCTTCACAACAGCTTTGGTCGTACGAAAATGCGCCCAAGGAAAAACCTTGAGTGAAAGATCAATGGTCCTCGTCTCGAATATTGTCCAGATCGACGCCGAAGGCACACAATGAGAGAAAATAGCTATTGCTGGGATGCCCGATATCTCGCAAGGGAGAGTTGCCTCGTATGAGCTACAAGAGCAAGACCATTCAGCAAGCGATCGAGGACATTGATCACAATAAGCTGTACCTGCCCGCGCTGCAGCGGAAGTTCGTTTGGGGCAAGCATCAGATCCAACTTCTGTTCGATTCGCTGATGCGGAATTACCCAATCGGCACCTTCCTCTTCTGGAAGCTGAGTAGGAAAAAGGCGGATGACTACGTTTTCTACGAATTTCTCAAGGAATACGACCAGCGCAGGCCGTACAACCGGCGAAAGACCGGGGCATTTACCCATGAGGAGATTTACGGCGTACTCGACGGGCAGCAACGACTTAGTTCGCTGTACATCGGCCTGATGGGCACCCATGCGGAGAAGGCTCCCTACAAACGATCGTGGAACGATGCTGCGTACGAGAAGATGTGTCTGTACCTGAACCTGCTCTCCTTGCCGTACGTGATCAAGGATCAAGGAAGCATCGATATGCATGAGGACCGAAATTTCGAGTTTCGTTTTCTGCCGCCGACTGAGGCAGGGCAGCAAAACTCGCGAAGATTGAGGGTGGAAGAGGACGGAGTACCGGCGAGTGAGCGAGTGGAACCTGTCTTCTGGTTGAAAGTGGGCGATGTGCTCAATTGGGACGCCGATCCGGACCTAGACCAGTCTGTGGAAGACTTCGCGGATCGGTGCACGAGCGAGACGCAGCGGCAAGCAATTCGCGATAACAAGCGAGTGATCAGGAAGGGGCTCGGTACCCTCCATAAGCGAATCTGTAGCGAGCCGCTTCTGAACTACTTTGAAATCGCGAAGGATGATCTGGAGGACATCCTGAAGATTTTCATTCGCGTGAACAGCGGTGGGACGATCCTAGGCAAGACCGACCTCCTGTTTTCGACCATCGTGGCGACATGGGACGATGGCCGCGAGGAAATCGAAAAACTACTCCAGGAGATCAACTCCAAGGGCGACACGTTCAATTTCACGAACGAGTACCTGATGCGCTGCTGCCTCATGCTGACCGACGCGCCCGTCGTCTACAAGGTGAATTCGTTCAAGACCGAAAACGTGCAGAGGGTTCAGACGGAGTGGCCCAAGATTGCCGACGCAGTAAGGAAAACCGTTGGATTGCTAGCTGAGTTAGGCTTCAACGGAAGCCTCCTGACCTCACAGAACGCAACCATTATCATCGCGTACCACATCTACAAGGGAGGGGACTTAGGAAAAGCGTCGAAGGAGGACATCCGCAAGTACCTGATCCACGCATTGCTGACCCGCATCTTTAGCAGTTCGCAGGACCAGCTTCTGGCATCTTTGAGGAACTCGCTCCGCGAGGAGTCGGCGGCGACGGAGTTCGGCGCGAAGGCGTACCGCCTAAGAAGGCCTGCGTTCTGTTTTAATGACCTGCTGACCGCTGGGCTGCCGAGCCGCAAGTCGCTGGCTGTCTCGGAGGCGGAGATCGAGTTGTTCTTGGCGAGGAAGAAGGGGCCGGACGCGTTCGCTGTGCTGTGCCTGCTTTATCCGCATCTTCGCTTTCAGGACCAGGTCTTTCATCAGGATCATGTTCATCCCTTCTCACAATTCCGTGCGGACCAGTTCACGGAACTGGGACTCACAAAGGAGGAGCAGGCGCAGTGGCTGGAATGCCGCGACGCCGTTCCGAATCTCCAGTTGCTGCAAGGCCGGGAGAACGTGAGGAAGAACGACACGCCATTATTCGACTGGATGGCGAGTATGCCAGAAGCGGAGCGAGCAGCCTTTCGTAGGGACAACTACTTTCCCGAGGGTGTTGGCCTAGAGTTCGCTCGGTTCAAAGAATTCCACCGTCAACGGAAGGAAATCTTGCGGGCAAAACTTCGCACCGAGCTGGCGATCACTTCCGAGCTACAAGGCGCGCCAGCAGACGATTGGGAGGCGATGTAGGAGATAAATGACGAGGATACGCGTGCGTTAGAGGGTGCCACGGCGTGAGTATCGGCTGGCACGAGAGCTTCCGCCCCGCGCTCGCCGCATACAGTCTCTAAAGCGTCTGACACTTAACAGGCATCACCGCCGCTGCCAGAACCCCCGCACGGACCGGCCGCAGCGTCCGCGCCGCCGGTCGCGCTCTTGCGATCTCGTCATAGAGCAAAATCTCCCGACCGCCCACACGGGCACCCTCCGCCACGATCGCCAGATCATCTACCTGCGCATCGTCCTCGACGCAACCCATCACCCACGCGCAGCCTCTAACCCGCCCATTGTCCCGCACCACCGCGAACGGCCCGTAAACTTGCGCCGCATCGTAAACCCACGCATTTCCTGCGTGACATAGATTGTCCTCGCTCTCGATATACCCACCCAAATCGCCGCGCCTCACATCGCCGAAGTCTCTCAGCGCCCGGATGCGATACACCGTCCGGTCTCCCGCGCTCAAACAATCGCTGGCAAGCAATTCGTATTTCTTCATCATGGCGGCCTCCTATAAACCGAGGGTTCGTGCCGGAGCGCGGCGGCGGACGATTGCGGACAGGGTGACGGTCACATCGACTTCCGCATCCTCATCGAGTCCAGCCTCGACGCCGCCGATCCTCCCGTTCAGAACTATGGCCGAGACACCGTCGATCCGCCCAATCAGGCACTTCACTATGCTTCCCAACGACTGGCTCATTGCACCCTCCACAACACGTTTCATAACCACAACGATTTGTTAACCTATGGCCGAAGTATTAATAAATCGTTAACAAAACAAAATAAATTATCGTGACATATCAGGGCATTCAGGCCTCTATCCTTCCCGCCAGCGCGGTCCACCCAGTTACGCGAACGCAGTGAGCGAAGAGCCAATAAATGGCATCGCGAGCCTAGAGAACAGAACACCCGCCACTTTTTTGTGGCGGCGTGAATCGGCCCGTCGCGATTGTGCGCACCGCCAGAGAAAACAAATGCCGATGCCATACCCGCGCAACCGCTCCTCTAACCATTCCTGAAATCCTTCCCGTCATAATCGGCACGTCCGGAGCATCAGCGGTTCCGCTCACAGTCCGCTTGCTCCGGACACTTACACCCATTTGTGCGAGCACTTGCGAGCACAGAGAGAACGCGAACTTTGAGAGACGCACGATGGCGTTCAGAATCAAAAGGAACGGACTGCTCCGCAAACCTGCGCCGGATTATTCGCAGCTTGACCTCTTCGCAAATATTCCCGAAGAAGCGATCATTGCGGTGGCTTCGCCGCTGCTACTCAATGAACTGGAGGAAACAGATGGACGACAGGAACCGCTTGGGCTCGATGATCCTCAAACACTGGACGACCCACCGGCCCCGGATGGTGGAGGAACTGGAGAAGGCGCACCAGTTGGAGCGCGTTCTCCGCCAGGCTCAGGAGCAGACGGGCGACCTTCTTCACACTCTGGTCGTAGTTCAGAAGATGGATTATCTGGCGGCCTGGGAGTTGGCGACGAAGGATTGGGCGTGCCTGCCGGAGGAAGGCCTCCCTCCTTCATCCGCGAGCCGGAGCCAGAACGGGAGCCAGCCCCCTCGCGCGACTTCCGGATAGAAGACGCCCACCGCATCGGCGAGGGCAGCCTGCGCGAGAAGGCTTTCGACAATATCGAAGCCATCCGAGCGCTGAAGCGCATCGAAGCCGAAAGCCGCCCGGCGACTGGCCCGGAGAAATTCCTGCTCGCGAAATATACCGGCTGGGGCGCATTGGCGAATGTGTTCAAACCCTATCCTCCTGAAGAGTGGAAAGCGACCGCGCATGAACTCCGCGAGCTTCTGACCGATGCGGAATACGACTCCGCCCGCGCCTCGACCCCCAATGCCCACTACACCTCACCCATCGTCATCGCTTCCATCTGGCAAGCCATGCAGCGCTTCGGCTTGCGCCCTGGCGCGCAGATTCTTGAACCCTCGATGGGAGTGGGACATTTTTTCGGCCTGATGCCGGAGGCGCTGCTGCCGGGCACCAGAAGGACGGGCGTCGAACTCGATTCCGTCACCGCCCGCATTGCGAATTGCCTCTATCCGGATTCGACCGTTCTCGCCAAAGGCTTCGAGGAAACTCAACTCCCGGATAACTTCTTCGACGCCGTCATCGGCAATATTCCGTTCGGCAATTATGCCGTCCACGATCCTGCCTATCGGCGCACCCCGGTTCTGACCCGCGCCATTCACGATTATTTCTTCGCGAAGTCGCTCGATAAGGTGCAGGTGGGCGGCGTGCTCGCCCTCATCACCAGCCGCTACACCATGGACAAGCAGGATTCGGCGGTCCGGCGCTATCTGGCGGATCGCGCCGATTTTCTGGGCGCGATCCGCCTCCCCGATACGGCATTCAAAGCCAACGCCGGAACCGAAGTCACGACCGACATTATTTTTCTGCAAAAGCACGCGTCAGGAGCGCAGGCGCACGGAGAGTCCTGGCAGGATCTGGCGCCCATTGCGACGCAAGACGGCCCGATTATGGTCAACGAGTATTTCGTGCGCCATCCGGAGATGATGCTGGGCCAAATGCGCCTTGAGCGCGGCGCTTACAATGCGCGCGAGCCGACGCTTGCGGGCGAACTCTCGCCGGAGGCTCTGGCATCCGCCCTGTCTTCGCTCCCCGCCGACATTTATCCGCACATGCATGAGCGCCCGCCGCCGCGCGAGTTCGCAGCGGCGGACAGTACCTTTTTCGATGCCGTCAAGGACGGAGCTTTCGCCGAGCGCGACGGCGCAATTGTCGTGCGCGTTGGATCGCAGTTCGAATCCATCGCTCTGTCCGAATCCGTGGCTGCGCGTGTGCGCGGAATGCTCGGCGTCCGCGATGCTGTGCGCCTGGTCTTCCGGACCCAGCTCGACGACGAACCCGAGGACCAGATTGTTGCGGCCCGCCGAAATCTTAACCGCATCTATGACACGTTCGTCTGGCGACATGGGCCACTGTCCTCGAAAGAGAACGTCAAAGCCTTCGCAGGCGATCCCGATCATCCGCTCCTGCTCTCGCTCGAAACCTACGACCCGGAGACCAAACGGGCGGCCAAGACCGCTGTATTCGAGCACCGCACGCTCGAACGCTACCGCCCCGTCGAACATGCGGAGACGGCGGCCGAGGCGCTTGCCGTTTCGCTGAACGAAACCGGCGCGATCAATTGGCCGCGCATGGAGCAGATGACCGGCAGCAACGCCAAGCAGCTCCAGCGCGAACTTGGAACTCTTGTTTACCGCAATCCCGAAGGCGGGGAATGGGAAACCGCCGACTGCTATCTGAGCGGCAATGTCCGCGCCAAACTCGCGGTTGCGCGCAGCGCCTCAGCGCTTGATCCCGGCTATGAGCGGAACGTCGGGGCGCTGGAGGCGGTGCAGCCTGCCGATCTTGAGCCAGGCGACATCGAGGCGCGTCTCGGCTCATCCTGGATTCCCACGAGCGACATCCGCGATTTTGTAGCCACGCTGCTCGACGTTCCGGGCCGTAATGTGAAAATCGGCCACGCCCAAGCCATCGCGACCTGGACGGTCGAACTCGATTACGGCGTCAAATCCAGCGTCGGCAACACCACGACTTACGGCACGCTCCGCGCGCCGGCATCCAGCCTCATCGAGCAGGCGATGAACGGGCGCACGCCCACCGTCTATGACGAGCAGTCCGATGGAACCCGTACGATCAACCAGCAGGAAACGATCGCCGCGCGGGAAAAGCAGCAGCAGATCAAGGACCGCTTCCGGGAATGGATCTGGGAGGACGATTCCCGCGCGCAGCGCCTGGCGCGGGACTATAACGACCGCTTCAACAATTTGCGGCTGCGGAAATTCGACGGCTCGCACCTTACGCTGCCCGGCATGGCGCGCGAATTGCTGCGCGACCGCGATCTGGGCGCTCATCAGAAGAACGCGGTCTGGCGAGTGCTGCAAAGCGGCAGCACGCTGCTGGCTCACGTCGTGGGCGCGGGCAAGACCTGGACCATGACGGCGGCGGCCATGGAAATGCGCCGCATGGGTCTGGCCAAAAAGCCGATGTTCGTCGTGCCCAACCATCTCGTCGAGCAATGGGGCGCGGCCTTTCTCCAGCTCTATCCGCAGGCCAGACTCTTCATCGCCACCAAAGACTACTTCGCCACCGGCAACCGCCAGCGCGCCATGGCCCGCATCGCTACCGGCAATTATGACGCGGTGATCGTCTCGCACCGCTCGTTCGAGTTCTTGCCCGTATCGGACAAGCTCTTCGAGCGCTTCGTCGGCCAGGAGCTGCGGGAACTCGAAAATGCGATTCTCGAAGCCAAGGCGGAGAGCGGCAACGACCGGCGCATCGTGAAGGAGCTGGAAAAGGCGAAGAAGCGCCTGTCAGCCAAGCTCAAGAACCGCGCCGACCGCGAGCGCAAGGACGATGCGCTGACTTTCGAGGAACTCGGCGTCGATCAACTCTTCGTCGATGAAGCCGATCTCTACAAGAACCTTTTCTTCACCACGAAGATGAGCCGCATCGCGGGCCTGCCCAACAGCGACAGCAACCGCGCCTTCGATATGTACATGAAGACCCGCTATATCCGCGAATTGAACGGCGGACGCGGCGTCGTCTTCGCGACCGGCACGCCGATCTCTAACACTATGGCCGAGATGTACACGATGCAGCGCTACCTGGCGCCCAATCTGCTGAGTGAGCGCGGCGTCGAACATTTCGACGCCTGGGCCGCCAATTTCGCGGAATCCGTCACGGCCCTGGAGTTGGCTCCGGACGGCTCCGGCTACCGGATGCACACGCGCTTTGCAAGATTCATCAACCTCCCCGAACTGCTCTCCATGTTCCACACCTTCTCCGACGTGCAGACGGCGGACATGCTCAACCTCCCGCGCCCGAAGATCGCGGGCGGCAAGCCCCAGGTGGCCGCTTCCCCAGCCGGAGACGACCTTAAGCGTTATATCAAGACATTGATCGAACGCGCCGAGAAACTACGCCGCGAGCGGGTCGATCCGTCCGTGGACAACATGCTGAAGATCACAGGCGACGGCCGCAAAGCGGCTCTCGACATGCGCATCATCGATTCCTTGAGCCACCACACCCCCGATGCCAAGATCTTACGGGCGGCTCACCGCATTACGGCCAAATGGGACGCTACCAGGGACACGCGCCTGACCCAGCTTGTGTTCTGCGATCTTTCGACGCCCGACCCGCACCGCTTTAACGTCTATCACGAGCTGCGCGACCGTCTTATAGCTCACGGCGTCCCAGAGCGGGAAATCGCCTTTATCCACGACGCCGAGACCGACGCGGCGAAGATGAAGCTGTTCACCGACGTGAATGCGGGCCGCGTGCGCATTCTCATGGGCTCCACGGAAAAGATGGGAGCGGGCACCAACGTCCAAAAGCGTCTGATTGCGCTCCACCATCTCGACGCGCCCTGGCGGCCCCGCGACATCGAGCAGCGCGAAGGAAGGATTCTCCGCCAGGGCAACATGAACGAGGAAATCGAAATCCACCGTTACGTTACGGAAGGATCGTTCGACGCCTATATGTGGCAGACGCTTGAAACCAAGGCCCGCTTCATCCAGCAAGTGATGAGCGGGCAGACCTCGGTGCGCGTGGCCGAAGACCTCGAAGGCGGCGCGCTCACCTACGCGGAAATCAAGGCCATCGCCTCGGGCAATCCCGCCGTGATGGAGAAGGTGAAGGTCGATGCCGAACTGCGCAAGTTCGACCAGCTCCGCGCCGCACACCTGAACCAGCAATACACGATCCGCTCGCAGCTTCGCGAGCTTCCCAAAAGGATTGCCGAGGCCGAAGAGACACTGGCGTGTCTCACCCAGGACATCGCCTTGCGCGATGCGGACGCCGACGAGGAATTCAGGATGACCGTCGGCGATAAGGTCTATAGCGGCAAGGGCGCGCGCGAGGAAGCCGCCCACGCTCTTGCCTATGCGGCGTTGCTTGGCCGCGAAGACTTCACCATGCAGCCGCGCGCCTACTTTCGAGGCTTTCAGGTTCTGAGCCGTGGCAAGCAGCTCACGGGGCTTGCTCTCGACGGCGAGCCGGTGCCCGATCTCTTCGTTAAGGGAGAAGGGCTTTACAGCGCTCATTTCAGCTCAGAAAGCCCGCTCGGCACGATCCAAAGCATCGAATATGCGCTGCGCTCGCTCGATAAGCTCGCGGATCAGGAGCAGGACCACAAGCTGCGGCTGGAAAAGAACCTGGCCGACTATCAGGCCCAGGCCAGTAAGCCTTTCGAGCATGAGGCGCGAATCAAAGACTTGATCGCGCGCCAGGCGCAACTGAACGCGCTGCTCGATCTCGACAAGAACGATCATCAGGTCGCTCAGGAGGACGAGGATGACAACGATACTCCAAGCGAGATCGTCCAGCAGCCGATTCCGCCGCCAAGGCTCCCAGGGAAATTCGCACCAAGCTTCAGCCAATAACGAGCAGCGACTGGCCGGGGCCGTGCGTTCAGAGAGTAGCGGGAACGTAATCACATCATCGAGCTGACGAATGCCGCGACCGCACCAAATCCAGCGGCAAGGGCGCTCCAGATGGCTGCTTTCATGTTCAGACTGCGATACCTCCGTCAGAACGCCGTGGAGGTTATAAATGTCCACTTGGGCATTGAGTATGTGCTGGGATGGAACATCGTCTATTTATCGTTCGAGGAAAGGTCATTTAATGCTGCTCCGTCCGACTCTATATGCTCGTAGACGGCTCGTGCTGATATTGTGGGTGGAATATAAGCGGATATTGTCCCATAGCACGATCTGCTCTCCAACGCGCGCGATCGCGCGCACGTCCCCATCCTGCGATACGACAAAGCCCACGCTATCCGGGTAGGCTGCGCAATGTCGCATCATGGAGCGATGCCTGGTTCCGAAATCATCTATGTCTATCTCCTTCAAGTTCTTCGCCGTTGCGGTACTGGCTCCAAAAATCGACACCGGGTCCTTCTTCGAGGTTATTTCCACGCCAAAACCCTGAAGAGTGAGATCGCTCTTCAACCAGACAAGCCCGTCTACACGTGAGAGTGAACTCAAGAAGCGAACGCATCCGGTAATCTCATTATTGGTATCCTCCAGCTCTGAGGCAGTAACGGATTCATCAAGATGAAGCTCCGTAGGAACCGTGCGGAAGCGCTTTTCGATGAATTCTTCCATCAAGGTGTCCGAGTAATTTGTGTGTTGGACACGGAGGGTTCCTTGTCTCACCAGCGCTTCACTGAGTCGTGTGTAGCGAAGAGGGTATTTCACTCTCAAACCGCCCGTCTCGTCTGTGAGAAGCAGGGCCCCTCCGTGGCCATAACGTCGAATTCCGATCAAGACCCTGCTGAGCGTGGAAATCCAGCTATGTTCGAGGGACCCATCCCAATGAGGTCGGATCTCATATGCGGATTTTCCGACATTTGTGGCGACACGATTACGAAATGCGGATATTGCGGGAAGCAGCCTTTCACGAATAGGCCCATGTTGGAGCACTCCGCTTTCTCTTGTAACGAGCACTCCTTGCCGAAGGCTGCCGAGGAACGTGTAGCCGTCGTAGACGCCTATTTCTCCGGTTCCCTGAATCGCTGCCTGAAAGAGGCCGGGCATTTGTCCCCACGATTCCGTTTCATTCATTACTGCGGTGCTGTAATGAACACTTTGATCTATCAGTCCCCAAATCGCTAGCTCTCCATCAGAACCCTGATCTACCGCGATGGTCGAGACCCATGGATCAGCCGCTTTTGACAGCTTGACGAGGTTCCTCACGGAACAAGGTATTTCAGACTCGAATGCGAAATGCTGCCAGCGGTCCGCGACGATGCGCTTAGGGCGATTAGGGTCTGGGCGCGTCCGTTTTATGAAAGCGACTCGGCACGAAATGCCTTGTCCCTCTTCGGTCTTCAGACTCGCGAAATACAAGACCTCAAAAAGGCTGACTAAAACTGCCAAGGCCGGAGCCCTTTTGCGATTTGCAGTTAACGCCGACTGGACATGGCTGGCCAAGTCTTTGGGGTAGCATTCCGACATGCATCCATCATAATTCCGCCGCGAAACCTGTTTGCGGCTCTTAGCAGCGATTCATTCCTTCATATTCGTATCTTTTGCTGCTGAGAGTAACGCATTTCACGCAACTGTGCACGAACGATCCAAGGGCTCCCCGAGCCCCGAACGGGTCTCGGCCTTCGGTGACGATCCTTCGCGCAAGTTTCTCTCTGGCCGCAGACGCGGCCCTCGTGAACCCGCAAGGCGGGTTCCTTAGGGGACCAGCCCCTCAGCGCACGGCAAGCAAAATGCGACGCGGCCGTGGCTCAGTCGCTGCGCTCCTTGCGCCCGCACCAAGACCGCATCGATTTTGCCTGCCGTTTGCACACCCCGCTCTCGCCGAGTGGCAGAGGTTGCAGCGCAGCGCTGCGCTGAACCTCAGCGAGAAAGGGAAGCAGATCATGGAAAAACAGGACCTCTACACACGGATTACGAACCGCATTGTCGCCGAGCTTGAGAAGGGCTGCCGCCCGTGGCTCAAACCTTGGAACGCCGAACACGCGGCCGGGAGAATTACCCGGCCCTTGCGTCACAGCGGCGCGCCCTATCGTGGAATCAATATTCTCAATCTCTGGATGGCGGCGACCGCGAGCGGTTACGTCTGCCCGATTTGGCTGACCTACAAACAAGCCCAGGACCTTGGCGCGCAGGT
>JBEKRG010000032.1:0-41652 GCA_049518955.1 Occallatibacter sp. | reverse complement strand
ATGGCGGCCTGCGAGCGCTTATTGCGCGCGTCGGTGTGAAGACAGACACGGAGCATCCCCCACACTTCAAAAGCATGCGTCAGCATCAGCAGCTTGGCTTCGGTGTTTGCACCGGTGCGAATAGCTTGGTGCGCCAGCCATGTGTAACCGATCTCGCAAACGTCGGGATCCTTACGTCCGTGGCGCGGGTGACCCGCGGGCCAGGCCCAGTGATCGATGTCGAAAAAGCGCGTGGAGCCGATGACGATGCCATCTGCGATGCGGACGGTGGCGAAGGCCTGCACCGTGCCGGCTTCGCGACCTGCGAGCGCCGTATCAATGTAACTGAGAACCGCGTCGCGGCCGATGGGCACGGCGCTCCATTGATAGAGCGAGAGATCACCGGAAGATGCAGCGACGAGGCCATCAGCGTGGGCTGGCGACAGCGGCTCGAGACGAATGTGTCTGCCGGTAAGGACTGGAGAGTCGAGGGTCATATTCTTTCGGGCGGCGGCGGCGGATGGATCGCGCGCGGTGAAGTGCGTGTTCAGTACTTTTGCACCTTCGGGTCGATCTGATCGGCCCACGCGAGAATTCCGCCTGCGAGATTCTTCACATTGGGATAGCCCTGCTGCGCGAGGAATTCGGCGATGCGCTGGCTGCGGCCGCCGGAGCGGCACTGGACAATGATCTCGCGGTTGCGATCGATCTCGGCCAGCCGCCGCGGAATTTCGTTTTGCGGAATGAGCGTGCCGCCGATGTTTGCGATCTGGTACTCGTAGGGTTCGCGGACGTCGAGGATCATGATGTCTTCGCCGGCGTCGAGGCGCCGCTTAAGTTCCTGCACTGTCATTTGCGGAATGCCGTTATTCAAGTTTTTCTCCTGACTGGATTGCGGTGCGAGGCCGCAGAATTGCTGGTAATCGATGAGCCGGGTGACCGTCGGATTCTCGCCGCAGACCGGACACTGGGGATTCTTCTTTAGTTTGAGCTCGCGGAAGCGCATGGCAAGCGCGTCAACGAGGAGGAGACGCCCGATCAACGGATCGCCTTTCGCTAACACAAGCTTGATGACCTCGGTGGCCTGAATGATTCCGACAAGGCCGGGCAGGATGCCAAGCACTCCGCCTTCGGCACAGTTCGGGACGGTGCCGGGCGGGGGTGGCTCCGGATAGAGGCAACGATAGCAGGGCCCTTCGCGGGTAGCAAAAACGCTCGCCTGGCCTTCAAAGCGAAACACCGATCCATAGACGTTGGGCTTGCCCAGAAGAACGCAGGCGTCATTGACCAGGTAGCGCGTGGGGAAGTTGTCGGTGCCGTCGGCGATGACATCGTAGTCCTTGAGAATCTCGAGGGCGTTGGCGCTGGTCAGCGTCGTCTCGTGCTTGATGACCTTCACGCCCGGATTGAGGGCGGTGAGCTTTTCCTCCGCGGAGTCGAGCTTGAGGCGACCGATGTCGTTGGTGGTGTGGATGATCTGGCGCTGGAGATTGCTCGCGTCGACCACATCGAAGTCGACAATTCCTAAGGTTCCGATGCCGGCCGCGGCCAGATAGAGGGCCAGCGGTGAACCGAGCCCGCCTGCGCCAACGCACAAAACGCGCGCAGCCTTGAGCTTCTGCTGGCCCTCGATCCCCACTTCAGGCAGGGAGATGTGCCGGGCGTAGCGCGATAGTTCTGCGCTGGTCAGGTCAGGTCGTTGAATTGGGGAAGGGGCGGCGACCATGGCGCGGAATCTCCGACCCCTTCAGTGTATCGGGCCGGCACGGCGTGTCGCCATGCGCAAGGCGGCTCCCGAGTTTACCTCGAGAGCCGCCAGCAGGACATTGGTTAAGTTGAGTTGGAATGCTATTGTGCGGGTTTTGCCGCAGGCTTGGCGGCGGGCTTGGCGGCCGGCGCGGCATGCTTCGGCTTCCAGAAATCCGGAGCTTCCTTGACCCATTCATCCATCGGATAGCTCTGAACAGGGTTGATGGCGAACAACTCCGCATCGGAACTTGCGATGCAGTCGGCTTCGAGTTCACGAAGCTTCTTCAGACCGTCTTCGCCAAGTGCGTCGCGGAACTGCTTGTCCTCAGCAAAGCCGGTGTCGATTTCGGCCATCGACTTGTCAGCGCTGAAGGCAACGTATTCATCGTCGCCGCCGTACGCGAGGTCATAGGTGGCCCAATGTGCGCTGGTTCCCGCCTTCTTGTGTGCCTCGATGACCAGACTGACAAGCTCGTGCCACTCTTTGCCGTGGCCCGGCTTGATATGGAAAGACGTGACCTCGAAGTCGCGGGCCAGCGCAATGTCCACGTCGGGACGGTAGCTCAGGTCGTCGTCGAGCGCGAGAATAAACTGGTCGGTCCCGTCGAGCAGTTCGCCATCGGCCTGGGAGTCCTTATCCAACGCCGCGGAGAGCATCGCATTCTTCATGGTGGCATTGTTGTCGTTCTCCAACGCTGCAAAGGATTCATAGCCGACGAGGTAGAGGGCGCGCGATTTGCCGGAGAGCGAATTCAACGCGATGTAGTGGGTGGGCCACTTGGCGGCGGCCATGTCAGCTACGAAATGGCTCTCCGACTTGTCGTGCAGTGAGCCACCTTTTCCGGGCTTGAGAAACTCACGCTCGATCAGGAGAACCTTTGGGGGATGATGCATTTCCTGTGCCGCGGCGAACAGACTTCCACCGGCCGCGAGGGACAGAGCGAACAGAGCGGGGTGCATGATTTTCATATTTCGAGAATCCTCCTTGATTGGCTCGGAGTTTCTTGGCGATGGGGGAAAGGGAACGGGAAGCGCAAGCTCTCCAGGGCACAGCGATTATGAGGCCCGAAAGTGGATGGTGTAAAGAAGTTTTTCATTTTCGTGAAGATAGGGACAGATGTAATTCATTCGGCGGACGAGAATCTGGTCTGAACAGGGGTGAATCAGGCGGGGCTTTCATCCGTGCCGACTTCGTCGATCTGGATGGTTTGCGGAATGAAATGCTTGTCTTCTTCGGCGGTTCCGGCAAGCAGGAACGCGTTGGTGTCTTTGGCGTTGCCTTGCATGACTTCGGTGATGACGGTTACGCAGCCCAGCCAGTGCGCTTCCTCGAGATCAGTTGTGGACCAGCGCGCGGGATGACCGGGGTGGGAGTGATAAAAGCCGGCGATCTCGATGCCTCGGCTGCGAGCTTCATGCGCGATCTTCACCAGCTCCGCTGGTGCGATCTCGTAGCGGTCGTGTGGTGATTCAGCGCGGGCGTTGGCGGCTCGCACCAGCGAATCGACCTGCCAGCCGGCTGCGAAGTGTCGACCGAGGAGCGCCCCGCAGCATTCCTTGGGAAAGGCTTCTTCACCATGCGCGCGAAGTTCGCGGTAGACGGCAAGCGGCAGGCGCAGGAGGCTCATGCGGTCTCCATCGGCGCCGATGGGAAGCGAGTTCGGGATCGTGATGTGCGTGGTGCCATGAGAAAATATGCTCCGTAACGCCGCCGCGCAAGATCGGAGTGTCGGGGTTTTTCCGGTCTCATCCGGTATTCTTCCAGTGTAGGCAACGCCCATGAAAAAGCGCTCCTCACATCCGAACTTCGATCAAACGCTGGAACTGTTGCGCGCGCATTCCTTTGACGCGGCTCCTTATCCTGGCGTTGCGGGAGGCGTGCTGGTAAGCAAGCACGGAGTGGGGGCGGTTCTGGTGCCGCCGCGGCGCGCTGATGATCCGGAAGACGCGCCTGCAGCATACGCCGTCGGTCCCGGAATTCTCGTGAAGGGCGAAGTGGGGCGGTTACTGGACCGGGGCTACCAGAAATTCATTAAGACCTCCCAATACGAACTACCGGCGACGGCCAATCAATTGCAGGCAATCCACACATTCAGCGAGGAGCTGACGCAGCTTATTGGAGCCGTGAGCCTGTATAACGAGTCGCTGGGGACGACCAGCGATGTCTATCGTTACGATCGGCTGATCGGCCGAGAGGTCGCGGATGCCGCGCCCGTCGAGCCGTGGGACCATGCGCCTGAGTTGACCGAGGGGCACTAACCGACGGGCGTTCACCGACGGGCATCGTCCTCCGCTGATTGTTTGAGCGGAGCGTGCCATGTTCGGGTGGGAAAACAGGGACGAGTTCGTGGCCTCCCAAGCTGAGCGCCGTTCCGATCCGCGTTATTCCGTCGATGAAGAATCGGTTGTTCTGTTCGTTGGCTATGGAGCGCCGATTCAGGCTCGTCTCGTCGATTTGAGCCAGGAGGGATGCCGTCTTCGCACCAAGGAGCCTGTCGCCGCGCGTTCCCGCCTCCCGGTAGAGGTGTTCTTCAAGGTCAAGGGAATCTCTTTCCGATTTCGCGGCGTGCTGCAATGGACTGACGGCAAAAACCTTCTCGGAATCCGCTTTGTGAATGTGATTCCGCGGCGCATGGTGGAGTTGGCCAATGTAATTTGCACGATGGAGGAAACCTCGGAGGCCCGCGCAGAAGCAGTCAATTTGCTGGTCGCGGAACAAGAGTCTACGCAGCCGATCACTCAGCCGGAGCCTATAACGCAAATTTCGCGAAAGCCCGTGGGACGCGAACGCCGCCAGCAGTCCCGCCATGAGGTCGACCTCACGGCGACAATCCTTCTCGTCAATGTCGGATCCACGCTACGAGGCCGCATTCTGGATCTGAGCCTGACTGGTTGCCGCATCCGCACCGACGATCGGTTCCCGGTCGGCATTTACACGCGCGTAGAGACTGAGTTCCGGTACCAGGGCCTGCCGTTCCGGCTCGGTGGCGTCATTCAGGCCATCCACGACCGCAACACGGTGGGGATTCGCTTTCTCGACCTGAGCCAGCGCAAGCGGGAGCAGGTGCTGGAGCTGATCGGCGAAATTGACGCGATGCACGCGACGAATCCTGCCCCAGCCGAAGGACAGGCCTGACGGCCGGGGAGCCGGCACGACACAGCGAACAGATTGAGCCGAGCGCGCTGCGGCTACGCTCTACGAGCGCCGGGCGCAGATTACTTGACCGGATCGACCTCAATATAGTCGAGCGCCGCCGGGTCGCTCGCGTCGGGCGCGCCTTCCACACTCAACTCATCGCCCGGTTTCAATTCGAAGCCTCGCCCGTCGGGACCGCGCGCGGTGAAGCGCGTTGAGTTGTCGCCGTTGGGCCGGCGCGACGGCAGCTTGGCATCGGCGGCCCACGAGATGATCTCCGTTCCGTTGATCGCGAGCGTGAAGTGCGCTACGCCGCCCTGTAGATCGAAGTACTGCACGGCAACCTCAAAGTGGCCGCGTTTGCCGGAGTAGGTCCACTCGGCGGTGCAGGTTTTTTGCGCGGAGTTTAGATCGCACGAGACTGCCTTTCCGCCCGAAGCGTCTTCCCATGGCGTGACGTCGACGATTTTGTATCCGGTGAGGCGCGCATCTTCGGCTTCCATGCGGCCGGGATAGTGCCCGGCGCGGCCGAGTGCATCGGGAATGCCGGTTTCCTTCAGAAAGTACTGGACGATCGCGTCGCGCCAGACGATTGCGTGGCCAGCCTGATACTCCAGCCGTGCGCGCTCATCTTCGTAGAGCTGTGGATCGATTTTGCCTTTCAGCGTGGCCCACTCTTCGCCGAGCCGCGCTGCTTCTTCCGCGCCCTTGTAGTGGCTGTCGTAGACGTACTGGATGACGGTCTTGCCCGAATACAACCTGTAGGTCCAGGGAACGTGATGAAAAAAAAGCAGCAGGCTCTCTGGAGTGGTAGCGGCCGATTCATAGGTTTTCGCTACCCATGGCGGATATTGGCCGGCAAAGCCTGTTCCCGTTGCGACGCTTCGGTCCATTCCGATTCCCTTGGCGTCGTCTCGGTGCCACTGGCCCCAGCCGTTGCGCTCGCTCGCCTCGATGTTCGGTCCGTAGTGGCTGCCGGTAATGTCTGTGAGCGTTTGCGTGCCCAGGAATCCCGTGTAGTCAATGTACGTGGGCCACGACTGCATCAGCATCTTATCCACAGTCGCAACCACTTGCGGGTCGGTGCTAATGGTTTGCTTTGTCCACTCCGCGGCGATCTCATCCGCGCTCAAGCTTGGATTCCACGCGAGCCGGCCGAAGGCATAAAGGTTGGCCATGGCCAGCGGCGCGCCCAGCCAGTTGTCGCGCCCCACGCAAGAGACGCCGATCATGCCTCCCAGTGGCTGATTGAAGCTCTTGCCCTCGATGATTTCCTTCACCGGAGTTGAATGGTTTTCAGCGTGCAGATCGAAGTCGAGTTTCTCCTTCCATAGCGGCGCGAGATACACGAGGTGGCGCTGCTGGCCGAGATACTCCTGTGTGATCTGCACTTCCATCGCCTCGCCTGTCTTGTGCAGCCCGGCGAAGAGCGGCGATACCGGCTCCTCGGCCTGAAAGTCGATGGGGCCGTACTTGATCTGGACAATCACGTTAGGCGCGAACTGGCCGTCGAGCGGATGAAAGATGTCGTAGGCGGCGCGCGCGCGGTCGGCTTTCATATCGTTGTAGTCGAGGTGGTTGTTGTAGACGAAGGCGCGATAAAGCACAACGCCACCATGCGGAGCGAGAGCATTGGCCAGCACGTTGGCGGCGTCGGCCGGGCTGCGGCCATAGCTGGCGGGACCGGGCTGTCCCTCCGAATCGGCCTTCACAGTGACGCCGGCGAAGTCGGGAATCTGCTGGTAGATTTCATTCACCTTCGCGGCCCACCAGGCTTTCACATCGGGATCGAGGGGATCGAAGGTCTTGAGGCCGCCGATTTTTTGCGGGCTTGCAATGTCGACGCTGATGGCCAGCCGAACACCCCAGGGACGCATGGCGTCGGCGATCCGAGCCAGCCCCTTGATCATGTCCGGCTCGAGAAACGGCGCCGCGTTGTTCACGTTATTTACGTTGCAGCCGTTGATGCCCACCGATGCGAGCAGGCGCGCGTAGGCGGTGGCTTCGCTCAAATTGTCAAGAACCTTGCCGCCCTCAAAGAAAATCGACCGGCCATCGTAGCCGCGCTCGACTCGGCCGTCGGCGTCGTCCCACTCATCGACCCAGCGGATGGGCATGGCGGGGGATTCAATCACGCCGAGATGAGAGAGGTCCGCACCGGTGGCGGCGCGGCGCAGCAGGTCAAACGCGCCAAAGAGAGCGCCGTGCTCATTCGATCCCGCGACGATGACGAGCGGCTGCCCGTGCCACAGGGTCCGGCTGAGCCAGAATCCGTGCGCTGCAATGTGAGTGGGAACCGCGAGGCCCGGAAAGGCTGCGCGAACTTCATCGAGTGTCCCGACGACCGTCTCTCCGGCGTTCGCCGAATTGCCCGACATTCCAGCGATGCCGCGTTGAAGCTCCTCGACGGCCGACCGCTCCAGTACGTTCGTGCCGAGCGCGCGAACCGAAACTGGAATAGCGGAGTGCGCTGGCCCACCCGCGTAGCGCAACCACGCTTGATCTTCCGTTTGGGCATGCGCCGCGAGTCCCGAGGCAAGAATTGCCACCATCAAAAATGCTGCCAGGAAATCAACGATCGGCCGCGCCTCGACCCTGTTCATTGCCATGTTTTTAACTCCCTACAACGTTCTACCACCCGTCGCCGGTTGATAGACTTGGTTGTCTGCGGAGGGTTCTCCCAAATGCCCACCACCATGCAGGCCGTTGTGAAGGCCAAGGCCGCGCCCGGAATTGAGTTGCGCGAAGTACCGATTCCCACGCCCGGCCCCGGCGAGGTGCTGGTGCGCGTCGAGGCCGCGAGTGTTTGCGGAACCGACCTGCACATCTACAACTGGGATCCGTGGGCCAAAGGGCGCATTCATCCTCCGCTGATTCCGGGGCACGAGTTCTCGGGCGCGGTTGCCGGCCTCGGTCGCGGCGTAACCACGGTGCGTGAGGGCGACCTGGTGAGCGCGGAGATGCACGTGGCCTGCGGCAAGTGCCTGCAGTGCCGCACCGGCCTGGCGCACGTGTGCCAGCACGTCCGCATTCTGGGCGTGGATGCCGACGGTGCTTTCGCAGGCTATGCGGTTATTCCCGAGTCGAATATCTGGAAGCTTTCGCCGTCGATCCCTCACGACTACGCTTCGTTGCTCGATCCGCTGGGCAACGCGGTGCACACGGTGCTCGCGGGGCCGATTGCGGCGAAGACCGTGGCCGTTACCGGCTGCGGCGCGATCGGGTTGTTCTCGATTGCGGTAGCCAAAGCGTGCGGAGCGGCGCGCGTGTTCGCGACTGAAGTGAATGCGCATCGCAGGAAAGTAGCGCTCGAAATGGGCGCGGACCTTGCTCTCGATCCAACAGCCGATGAAATTGAAAAGCGGATTCTCGAAGCCACCGGGGGCACGGGCGTAGATGTGCTGCTTGAAATGTCAGGCCATCCCGAGGCCATGCGGCTGGGATTCGCGCTGTTGCGGACCGGTGGACGGGCTTCGCTGCTTGGGATTCCCTCGCGGCCGTTCGAACTCGACTTTGCTCGCGACATTATTTTCAAAGGCGCAACGGTGCAGGGCATCAATGGGCGCAAGATGTTCGAGACATGGTTCCAGATGGAGGCGCTGCTGGCGACGGGCAAGCTGAACCTGGAGCCGGTCATTACGCATCGCCTGAAGCTGAGCGAGTTCAAAAAGGCGATGGAGCTGCTGCAGTCGGGCGAGGCAATCAAGGTTGTGATGCGGCCGGAGTGAGAAAGACAAGGACTAGGGACTAGGGACTAAAAAACGACGCTTCGCGCGGGAGAATTACTCGGCCAGGATCACGCGGCGCAATCCGCGGACTGCGTTGCACAGATAAATCGCGTCGGCTTGGCGCAGATCTTCCAGTGACAGTACGCGTTCCTCGATTTCCGGGCGAGTCTCGAGAAGATGCCGGCGATAGACGCCGGCAAGTAGACCGCACTCCATGGGCGGCGTGAACCAGCGGCCGTCTTTCACCACAAAAACATTGCTGATGGCGCCCTCGGTGACTTTGCCGCGCAGATTCAGGAAGAGGACGTCATCGAATCCGTCACGAACCGCCTGTTCATACGCCTCGTTGTAGAGCTCCCGATGCGTGGTCTTGTGGTAAAGCGTCGCGTCGGCTGGATCGGTGCGAACGTCAGAGATGTAAATACGGCCGATGCGATTCGGGTCGCCGGATGGGGGAAGCACCTCGCCGCTAATCTGCGCGCGGCCTTCGGCGTCAAATAAAAGACGGACCTTGCGTGGCTTGGACGTCTCGGCGTCTGCGAACTTCTGGTCGGCGAACTGCCGCGCATGATCTTCCAGAGCTCTGCGGACTGCGGTACGATCGCACGCAAAATCAAAGTACGCGGCCGAATCTTCAAGCCGGTCGAGATGCAGCTCAAGCAGAGGGTATTCGCCGTTCCACAACATTGTTTCGATGAGGAAAAACTCATCGGGCTGGCTGACGATCCGGATGTTTCCGTTGATTGGATTAGTCGTGCGATGCGCTGGGCCGGTGAGGAACTCCGCCTTCAGCAAACACTCGCGATACTCCGCGGCAGGATCGGAGTCAATGACCACGCCGCTGCCGACGCCCATGGTTCCGCGCGCGCCGTTCAACTCAAGCGTGCGAATGGCAACATTAAAGACCGTCTGTCGCGGCGAGAAGAATCCGATCGCGCCGGTATACACGCCGCGCGGCGCGTCTTCGAGTTCGGCAATGAGCTGCGTGGCCCGCGCTTTGGGCGCGCCTGTGACCGAACCGCAGGGAAAAAGCGCACGGAAGACGTCGCGGAAACCCACTTCAGGCCGCAGCTCTGCACTGACGGTCGAAGTCATCTGCCAGAGGGTGGGGTAGCGCTCGACTGCGAAGAGCTGTTCGACCCTGACGCTGCCTGTTTGCGCAACGCGGCCCAGGTCGTTGCGGACCAGGTCGACGATCATTACATTCTCGCTGCGGTTCTTGGGGTCATTCGCAAGCCATTCGGCGATCTCGCGATCCTCACGCGTGGTACGTCCGCGTCGCGCTGTGCCTTTCATCGGTCGCGTGACGATACGACGCCTGCCGCAGTGGGAGCCGCCTTCTTCGATGTGGAAGAACAGTTCCGGCGAGAAGGAGAGAATCCGGCGGCCGGGCTCCAAGTGCAGGAACGCACCGTAATCGACCGGCTGGCGTGCGCGAAGCCGCGCGTAAAGCGCCGCCGCACTGCACGGCGCTTCAAACTTCATCAACGCGGTGAAGTTCAACTGATAAACGTCCCCGGCGCGAATCCACTGGTGAATCTGGGCGATGCGCTCGGCGTATTCGGCTTCGCTGAGCGCGAATACCACGGCAATCTCGGGGTCCGGCGCTCGGCTGGCCGCTCCGACACTCGGCATCTGGCGGCGGAATCGTTCGAGCTCCGGCGGCTCTGCGCCTTCGAACTTTGCCGTGGCATGATCGAAAACGTAGCTCCGTTCGTAGATCCCGAACCAGGCAAGCGGTTTTCCATCCGGCGCCGCGCGCGTTCCCGCCTTCGGCTCAAAGCAGCTTGCACACTCGTAGCTGAAGAAGCCTGCCGCGCAATGGCCCGCAGCGACTGCGCTCTCAATTTCCGAGAAGAGAGGCGGAATCTCCGCAGTTGAAAACGCAACGCACACACTCATGGGCGCCTTGAACAATTGCGTCCACGGTTTTTCCCTGGTTTCGGAGTCGTTCTGTTTCCCGCCCTCAAGCAGCACTGTGGCCGGCGTCTGCTCCACCAGCGCATAGATTTCCGGGGGAAGAGGATGCCGCCGCGCCATGCAGGCAGTGTACTTAAGAACCGCCAGTCACCGTGAGCACCATCGTGGTGTTGGTTGTGATGGCGGAAACACCATTCGTGGACTGTGCGGTGATGGTGACCGTGTAGGTGCCGGAAGGAGTCGCTGGATTTGGCACAGGGCCGTGATAGTAGTAGTTGAAGGTAGGCTTGCAGGCTGTAGTTCCCAGTGCGGTGACCAGGCCGATCAATGCCACGAGCGCCAGGCGTTGCAACCAGCGCCGCCGGCGCGCACCCCACGCCAATCCACCGAGGCCCAACATGCCCGGCAGCAGAATGGCCCAGGCGACAGGGCGGCCTGCACTACCCGGAAAGCCGGGCTGCAAGACCCTGGCCCCACTAACCCCGGCGGTCTGAATCAGCAAGGAGCTAACTGGCGGGCAAGCCGCCGGCTCCGAGCCGGAGGGACAGCTCGCGGGCGTTGAGGGAAGAATCTCAACCGACTCCGGCGTAAAGGTGCAACTGGCCAAGCTGGGAAGACCGGAGCACGAGAGGGTGACGAACATAGGCGACGTGAGCGCTGCGTTGTCTTCAGGGATGACGGTGACGGCGATCGTGCCTGCCTGGCCGGCAGTGAGTGTGAGGGGCAGCGTGGATGGCGCCACGGGGGCGAGCGAAAGAGTAAAGCTCGGAGTAGAGCTGGCTAGGGCAGTCGCGCTGCTCGTGGCAGAAGCCGAGCTCAGGTGCGACGCATCGCCCACGTAGACGGCACGCAGGTCGTGATCTCCGGACGGCAGCGAGAACTCCGGCGAGGCCACGCCCTGGGGATTCAAAACTGCTTCGGCCAGTTCGCGGTCGCCGTCTTCAATGACAACAACACCGGATGCGGGGAGCCCGTCAGCAGCGGTTACGTCAACCGTCGCGGTTGCTTGTGTGTGGCCGCCCAGGTCGCTGGTTTCGACGGTCAGCGTAGTGTGCGTCGCAATTTGCTGTGCCGCAGCGACCGCCGGGAGCACAGCCAGCGCCAACGCGATCCCGAGTCCCGCAACCAAATCAAGCCGCAAATAGCGGCAGTTCAACCCTCTCACTTGCACCTGCTCCGACTCTCCAGAATGATTGCGCTATCGCCCAGCAGCGCCTGGCCTTAGGACTCTGTGTAAACCCCTATTGTAACTGGCCGGGGCGCAACCCGGCCAACCCCGCGGGCGGTCCGTCCGGCCTAATCCCGGCCTTCTCTTTGACGCATGACCGGTGGGAATGCCACCCATACAATCGCGCTATGCTTTTGAGCGTAGGTGCACTGCCATGACAGAAGCTACGCCCCGCCCCCAACTTGCACATCTCACCGCCGTCCTCGACGATCTTCGCGCCAAGGGTACGCACTTCAATCTCCGCGTGCTCGACGATCAACAGGCGCCCGTGTGCCACTACGACGGACGCGAGGTTATCAACCTGGCCAGCAACAATTATCTGGGCCTCGCCAACCATCCCAAACTCATTGAAGCCGCCATCGCCGCCACCCGAGCCTTCGGTGTGGGCTCGGGCGCGGTGCGCACCATCGCCGGAACCATGCGCATCCACATCGACCTCGAAGAGAAGATTGCGCACTTCAAAAATGTCGAGGCCTGCGTGGTCTTCCAGAGCGGCTTTGCGGCCAACGCCGGCACCGTGAGCGCCATCCTCGGCAAAGAGGACTTCATCCTCTCCGACGAGCTGAACCACGCCAGCATCATTGACGGAGCGCGGCTTTCAAGGGCCACCATCAAGGTCTTTCGGCATAAAGATGCCAGCCATTGTGAAACGCTGCTCCAGGAGCTGGAAAACAATCCGGGCCACAAGCTGGTCATCACTGACGGTGTTTTTTCGATGGATGGCGACATAGGCCCCGTGGACAAGCTTGCCGCGCTGGCGGAGAAATACGGCGCCATCATGATGGTTGACGACGCGCACGCCTCGGGCGTATTGGGCCGCAACGGGCGCGGGTCAGTGGATCACTTTGGTATGCACGGCAAGGTCGATGTTCAGGTTGGAACGCTATCGAAGGCCATCGGCGCGTTGGGCGGCTACGTCTGCGGGACGAAGGATTTGATTGACTACCTTTACCACCGCGCGCGGCCATTTCTGTTCTCCACGTCGCATCCGCCTTCGGTGGCGGCCACATGTATTGCCGCCTTCGACATTCTGGAACGCGAGCCGGAGCGGATTCTGCGCCTGTGGTCGAACACGCGCTATTTCCAAGGCGAGTTGAAGCGGATTGGCTTCAACATCGGCGGCGTGAACACGCCGGCCACCGAGACGCCGATTACTCCAATCATTGTGGGCGAAGGCCGCGCAGCCATGGACTTCAGCCGCGCACTGTTTGACGAGGGCGTAATGGCAACTGGGATCGCGTTCCCGACAGTGCCGGAAGGCAAAGCTCGCATCCGCACTATTTTGACCAGCGAGCACACGCGCGCACAGCTTGATCGCGCGCTGGAGACGCTGGAGCGTGTGGCAAAGCAGATGGGGATTCTACAATAGGGCCAAATGATCGCTCATCTGCGCGGCAAGCTGATTCACAAACAACCGGGCCAGGCCATCGTCGAAGCCGGGGGCGTCGGCTACGACGTCGCCATCTCCGTACCGACGTTTACGGCGCTTCCCCAGGTGGGCGCCGAGGCGGCTCTCCATATTCATACGCAAGTGAGCGATAGCCAGATCGCACTCTTCGGATTTCTGGACACGGACGAAAAGCGCCTCTTCGAGCGGCTCATCACGGTGAGCGGCGTCGGCCCCAAGCTTGCCATCAAGATTCTGAGCGGCCTCAACTCCGAACGCGTGATTCAGGCCATTCGCGGGCAGGATCACGCGCAGCTTACGCACATTCCGGGCGTGGGCAAAAAGCTTGCCGAGCGCCTGGTGGTCGAGCTCAAAGACAAGCTCGATGACTTTGCGGTGTCGCCGGCGCAGCCGTCCGTTCAGGGCCCTGCTGTCGATGACGTACTCTCGGCACTAACGAACCTGGGCTATCAACGGCCCGCAGCCGAGAAGGCCATCGAACAGGCGATTGCGAAGGAGAAAACGCTGGCGTCGGATTTCGATGGCCTGTTTCGCGCGGCGCTCAAAGTCATTCGATAGATCCTCAAATGACTGGGAAGAACTAAGCTTGCCATCCGCACGCCCTCGATCAATAATGGCCGGGGCGGGTGAGTAAGCTCATGAAGACCGGAATCAAACTTACTATTTTCGCGGCAGTTCTGTGCGTTGGCGCAACAGCCGCATTGATTGGTTACTGGTTCGTTCACGAAAGCCAGCAACCGGGGAAATATGGCCGGAACCTCGAGTTCCGCTTGCTGGCTTTGAATGCGGACAACGAAAGCCAAATCTCCGGAGAATCAACCACCAGGAGCGGAGATGCGTTTTCTGGCGCCGATGCGCAGAAATGGATCGCCAGCGGCGACGCGCCGACCGGCTGGAAGTGGCTGCCCGTCATTGACTCGCTTCAGGCTACGACCATGGCTGGGCTCGGCGCCGGCGAGATCTCGCGCTCGAACGATGGTAGCGAGTTCCTTCTGGCGGGCGATAGCAATGAAATAGCGCTTACGCATCGAGCGGGCGCTCCCTCATGGGGCATCAAGAGCGCGGAAGCACATTCGAGTGAGTCCGGTCCCGCCGTAGCAATCATCCTGGACAACGCGGGTGGAGATTTGATGTACCAACTCACACAAAAACATATAGGCAGATCAATGGCCGTCGTCGTCGACGGAAAGATCTGCATGGTCGCGAAAATAATGACCCCGATTAGGGGTGCCATCGAAGTCACGCTTCCCCAAGGCCAGCTTCGCGAAGCGGAGGAATTACGAAATGTGCTGCTGTCCGGAAGGAATTGACGTCCCAGGTCGCGCGTCTGCAGCGCTTTGTCAGGCGGCGCTCAATACTGATTTCGATGGTCTGTTCCGAGCGGCGTTGAAGGTAATCCGGTAGGTTCGGGCAGCATTCTTTTTGCTGAATCGCACATCACAATGCGCTCATCGCAACACACTGGTGCATTTGTTGGTTTCACTGGCCGGTTTGTAACCGGATATTCGAAGAATCCAGTCTAAAATATAGGTACCGCTGGTTCTTGATGTCCCCTTGAGTGTAAGCCTTCCGCGCGCGCAAAGGATGGTTTGATTGCGTTTTACTGTCGCCGTTGTCAGCATCGGTGTCGCTCTCAGTGTCCCCGCCGGAGCCACGCCGATTCCGAGTACGCTGCGGATCGCCAATTTGGCGCCCGTCTGCACATTTGTGTCTGACGATGTCGCGGCCTTTTCCGATTCGAGTTCGACCGCGGGCGATTATTCCGCCGAGTTTGACCACGTTCTGGAATTCGATTCGGCCGACGGTCCCCAAGCCCCATCAAGCAGCAGTTCGACCAGTTCAAATACGGCCACACATCCAGCGCCTGACCCCGGGGTCCCCGTCGACTCTAACGGCAACCCCATCCCGCTTGAACGCGTCCAGCCGCAGCGCATTCTGGGCTTCATGCCGAACTTCCGCTCGGTCTCCGGCGGCGCCAAGCCCCATCCGCCGGGATGGAAATACAACTTCATTGTCGCCACGCACCAGGCGACGGACTATTCTTCGTTCATCTTTCTTGGCCTAACCTCGCTCAGCGCGGAAGGCATCGACGAGCACCCTGCTCTGGGCAAGGGCGTGGACGGTATCTGGAACTACACGTGGCGGGGCTTTCTGGACAAGACGGATGGCACCTATCTCTCAGCCTGGCTGCTGCCCAGCCTGATCCACGAGGACACGCGCTTCTACGCGCTCGGCGCGGGTCACAGCATTTTTGTCCGCGAACTTTACGTCATCAGCCGCGAGGGCGTTGCCAAGACGTACAGTGGTCGCCAGACGCCGAATATTGCCGGCCTCGGCGGCAAGGTGCTTACGCAGGTTGTCTCGCGAAATTATTATCCGTCCAGCGCAACCACCTTTCCCGTGCTCGCCGAAAAGTTCGGCTACTCGGTGATGCGCGACGTGATCTTCACGTCGATTCGCGAGTTCTATCCCGACGCGGCCGCGCACTTCATTCGCAGACACCGCGAGAAGATGGCGGCCAAGGGGGCGGCAAAGGATGCCGGGGCGCGGTGAAGATCATCAGGTGACGAAACCGTAGAATGAGCGGTTCATTGAATCGCTCGTCCAGCTTGAAAGGTGTTTTTCTCCCCTCCGACGGGCTGTTCCGCA
The DNA here is from genome assembly GCA_049518955.1 of Occallatibacter sp. Taxonomy (GTDB): domain Bacteria; phylum Acidobacteriota; class Terriglobia; order Terriglobales; family Acidobacteriaceae; genus Telmatobacter. The sequence goes on along the minus strand of JBEKRG010000032.1, from coordinate 25,855 downwards.
GCGCGCTGAAGGTCATTCGTTAGCGACGAAAGTTGTCTGAACAGCATCTTTAAAAAGGGGGATCTGGAATGCCCATCATCCGGAACTGTCCGTCCTGCGGAAAGCCGAATCGTATTCCTGCAAAGCACGTTGCCGACACGGGCCGATGCGGGACGTGCAAAGTCTCATTGCCGCCGATGTCGGAACCCATCGCGGCCGGCCCGTCTGAGTTTGACGAAATCGTCGGCGCGAGCAAGGTTCCGGTACTAGTGGATTTCTGGGCCGAGTGGTGCGGCCCCTGCCGAATGGCGGCGCCCAACGTTGCGCAAGTGGCGCGCGACCTCGCTGGTCGCGCGGTTGTGCTCAAGGTCGATACCGAAAAGTTCCCGGATCTCGCCGCGCGCTTCAAAGTCCAGGGCATTCCCAACTTCGCCGTCTTCGCCAATGGAGAGCTCAAGTTTCAGCAGGCAGGCCTGGTGGATGCGAATACGATGAAAAGCTGGCTCACCCGCGCAGCTTAGCGGAAGAATCGCGCGATTCGGGAATGAAATCAACCGGACGCGTACAGATTGCCAATGTGAAAATCTCAGTGAGTCACTCGCGCTAAACTCCAGTAGTCGTGGCTACAAAATCCAAATCAAAGAATTCTGTCGCGCCTGCGCTGCCTTACTTCCGCCCGGAAGCCCTCACCTTCCTGCGCAACTTGGCGAAACAAAACGACCGCGCTTGGTTCCAGCCGCGCAAGGAGCAGTTTGAAGCCGAGCTGAAGGAGCCGATGCTGGCCATCGTGCGCAAGATTACCGACGCCATGGTAGACTTCGCGCCGAATCACGTGCGGCCGGCGGAAAAGAGCTTGTTCAGGATCTATCGGGACACGCGCTTCTCCAACGACAAGCGCCCGTATAAAACGCATGTGGCCGCATGGTGGACGCACACTGGACTGGAGAAAACCTCCGGCGCAGGCTATTACTTTCACTTGAGCGCGAAGGAAGTGATCATCGCCGCCGGCTCATACATGCCGGAAAAGGAACAACTGGCCGCGATCCGCCACTGGCTGCTCGATCATCACGCGGAGTTCCGCAAACTGCTCAAGCGGCCTACCGTGCGCAAGCTCTATGACGAATTTGAGGGCAATGCGCTGACGCGCCCACCGAAGGGATTCCCGTGCGAGCATCCGGGAATGGATCTGATTCGCTGCCGCCAATGGGGGCTGGCCGCGGAGCTGCCGGCGAAGGCCGCTCTCAAAAAAGACATTGCCGACGTGGTGATTCGCTACTTCAAGGTTGCCGCGCCCGTGGTTAACGCGCTCAACACGCCGATCGCAGCGAGCCTCGTGCCCAGAAGAAGGGTGCTTTTCGGACTGAAATGACCCGGCGAAATTGATTGCGTTTCTCGCTATTGCCGCGAAAAACAGAGCCGCGACAAGAATCGGGCACTCAGCAGTGAAGCCTGCCAAACCCGCTCCAAATGCGGGTTTCAGGGGCCCGATAGCCCAAAATCCGGCAAAAATCGGCATTTCACCCATAAAAACCGAAGAAAACTGTGGAAAAGCCGCATTTTCCCATTGACTTTGTCCCTACCCAAGCCGCATGGTAACCATCGGCAGGGTTCTTCGTAGCCGCATGAATACAGGGTTTTCGCGCCAAGTGACTTTGATCGCCCTTCCTCCATGCGGTGAGAATTTTGCGCGAAAGCCCCACCAATCAGGCAGCCCCAAGGGCCTGCCGAGAAGGAGAACAATCAATGGCAGCTGGAATGACCAAGACGGCTTTAACACGGCATCTTGCCGAGAAGCTCGAACTGACCAACAAGCAATCCGCAGCTTTCCTTGACGTGCTGGCTGAAACAGCCATCAAAGAGACCAAGAAGAGCGGCGTATTCGTAATCCCCGGAATCGGCCGTCTGGTGAAGGCCGAGCGCAAGGCTCGCATGGGCCGCAACCCCCAGACCGGCGAGGCCATCAAGATCAAGGCCAAGACCGTGGTGAAGTTCCGCGTGGCAAAGTCCGCGAAGGACGTCATCGCACCTCCGAAGAAGTAGTTCCTCCCTCGGACTGTACGGAAAAGGGGAGAGCCTCGCGCTCTCTCCTTTTTATTTTGGCAGCTTGAATCAAGATTGGATTTTATTCGCACTCCGGCGGCCCGCCGGCTCATCCAATGAGCTATGACAACGGCCTCGGCTCTTCCCCAACAATTCGCTGCCAATCCAATGAACCGCTCCTCGATTCTTTTCCTTCTGCGGCTTGAAGGGCTGGTTGTGGCTGTTGCTACAGCTGTGCTCTTTGCGCGCACAGGCGCGAGCTGGTGGCTCTTCGCGCTGTGGCTTGCGCCGGACCTTTCGATGCTTGGTTACTTGGCCGGTCCCTGCCAGGGCGCACGAATCTACAACGCATTCCACACGTATGTTGGGCCGGGTGTGCTGGCACTTTGCTCGCTGATGCCCGGGGCGCACACCGCGCTGCCGCTGGCGCTCATTTGGGCGAATCATATCGGCGTCGACCGGCTTCTTGGCTACGGCCTTAAATATGGGAACGGATTCGGATTCACGCACCTGAGTCGCTTGGGAAAACAGCGAGCCTGATCACGCGCCGCTCGGCTTGGCTTCGTCCGCGTTGGGTTTTCTGCCCGGCACGAGCGCGCGCACAATCAGCCACACTCCAAACGCGATGAGGATTGATCTCGGCCAGTTGAGATGGAACGGCCACCACGCGGCTACGAAAGCCGCCGCGCTGGCCAACGTGGGAATCAACGCCTTCATCAGGCCGCGCGCTAAAAGCGAAGCCAGGAAGCTCCAGAAAATCCCCTCCAGCATGAGTTGCTGTTGCTGGTTGTAAAACCAGGCCAGAACGGCCATGGTGAAGAACGTGCCGATGGGCATGACTTCAGTGGCGATCGCTATGAGCCAGTGGGGCTTATTCCCGGCGGGCGGCAGGCCGCTGCGCAAGCGCGGAAGCAGCCGCGGCACGGCGCGCAAGTACTCCTGATAGGGCTGGCCAAGTTGCTTGCCGAGAAACGCTTCTTCTCCCAGAATCAGGCGCATGTAAAAGATCGAGATCAGCACGATGGTGAACAGCGCACCCGAGGGCGTCATGAGCAGCGTAACGGCGAGCATCATAAACCAGCCGCCGAGGTAGAGGGGATTGCGCAGGTAGCGGAACGGTCCGTCGGCCATCACAGCTCCGGCTTGCATGTCGCCGTGATGAACCGTGCTGTAACCGAGATAGGCCGCGCCCCACACGCGCAGCACCGCGCCGGCAAGGGCCGCCAGGGCGCCGAGAACGATGACGATCGGCATGGCCGCGGAGAAGCTGCACAAGCCGAACCGGCTCAATTCAAAGGGAAGCCATACCAGCGTAGCGGTTCGCCACCCGAAATCCCATCCGCCGACCCAGGGCGCCCAGAATCCAAGAAAGACGATGACGATTTGAATGATCATCCGCAGACGAAACTCAATCGCACTGGCGCGCATGTTTCTCTCCAAGGTCAAGGTGAGCTTTAAGGCTGTCTCAAGAATACGCGGAGACGAGAGAGGATGCTGAATCCGGCTATTTCAGATTCTTGATCGTGGCGTCATCGGGAACGGTCACCTCGAACTGGCTGTCGGTGACGTTGACGTTCTCGTGAACCTGTTCAAAACTCAGCACGATCTGGACTCCCTCCTGTGGCCGCTTGATGGTCACTTTGGAGGGGTACTTGCCGGCGCTGAACGTGGTGTAGTTGCTGTAGACGATCTGCGTCTCCGGCACGCCTTCGCTGTTAAAGACCCACTGGTCGTAGGGCAGCATGTCGTCACGATGGAACGTGATGGTTCGGGTGGGCAGAAGCTCATGGCCGCTTTTATGGTGCATGATGCTCAGCACATATTCCGGCTCTGTATACAGATGCTTGTTCGAGGCGTCTTCAACCGTCTCCGTATCACTGGCCACCATGTAATCGTCGTCCGGGTCCATGCCCCGCACCGCGATTGCGTCAAGGAAAAAGTCGGGGCGGAGGTTTTCAAGTGGATTCGCCGACTCTTCCGTCACGGTGCTTGTGCCTTTAATGGCCAGCTTCTTTGACGGAATGACAAGTGTGAAGCGATTGCCGTCACTTCCCATGTCGAAGATCATCACGCCGAAGTACGTTCCCCGCACGCGCAGCATCTGCGGTTTGCGCATGATGATGACTCCGCGACAGGAGGGGAAGTCCTGCGCAATACCCTGGCCGGTTTTTGTCTCGGTCGCGTAGATTTCCACGATGGCCGTAAGATTATTCAGCGCATTCCACCGCTGGTTGAGCTGCGCGACGAGTTGGTCCGGCGTTGCCGTTTGCACATTGCTCGGCGCGATCGGCACCGGTAAGTGGCGCTTGGTGGGGATGAAGTAAGAGCAACCGGAAAGCAGGAGCGGAAGAAACAGCGCAATGGCGCGTGCCGGACGAGCGTGCAGCCTCATCGTTGACCCGCTTTCTTCTGTGCCTTGCGATAGTTCGCCACATTGCGGGTGTGCTCATCGAGGGTTTCCGCGAAGAGCGAATGGCCCTGTGCGTTGGTTCCAGCGGCCACAAAGTAGAAATAGTTTGTCTTCGGCGGATCCATGGCCGCGCGCAGAGACGGAATGCCAGGATTCGAAATGGGGCCCGGCGGCAACCCGGCATGCAGATACGTGTTGTACGGCGTGTTGCGCGTCAGATCGCTCTGGTAGATAGCTCCCCGCCAATGACCTGCCACCTCGAGCCCGTAGATCACCGCGGGATCGGTGTTGAGCGGCATGCCCTTCGCCAGCCGGTTTTCAAACACGCTCGCCACCAGTGGGCGTTCGGCATCCACTGCCGTTTCACGCTCTACCAGCGACGCGATGGTCACAACCTGATGCACGTTCTCACCCAATCCCAATTGCCCGGCCACCGACCGGAATCGCTTCACCATGGCGGCAACCATCTGGTCTTCCGTAATGGTCGGCGAAAAACGGTACGTATCCGGAAACAGATAACCCTCGAGACTCTTCGCGCCGGGATCTAAATCGGCCACCAGTTCCGTCTGGCTCCTCGCTGCGTCAAGAAACTCCTGGTGAGTGCCCAGCCCTGCCAGTTCCACTCGCGCGGCAATATCGAAGATGTTAGCCCCTTCCGGAATCGTCAGAGCCTTGGTATAGACATCGCCTCGGGCGATCCGCGCATAAACTTCGGTGACCGGCGCTGGATGGTCAAACCGATATGTCCCGGCATGCAGGGTGCCATGCCCGTACCAGCGCACCAGATCGAACGCATACCGGCTGCGAACCACGCCTGCCGATTCCAGTTGACGCCCAATTCGCGTAGCGGACGAACCGGGCACAATGTTCACGAATGTCTCCGTATCGGGCCCGTAGGGCGTCATCACCAGCCAGGCTCCCGCGCCGGCCCCAATTGCCGCAACCAGCAGCAATACCAACAAGATCCCCGCACAGCCGGAACCCTTCTTGTTGCCGCCACTCCGTCTGCGCCAAGCCATTCTGTCGCGGTGGCCCCTTCCATCAGAAAAGAATAAGAACGCGAGGATTCGTTCGGTGTTCCCCAGCCTCGATTGTACCGGGAGCAAAGCGGCGCCGGGCCGACCGAGTGCCCCATAGATGAGAGAGTGCCCCAAGAACAAGCCGGGCCAGTGGAGCTTTAAGCTAGGGGCTAGGAGCTAGAAGCTGGAAGCTGTTCTTCATCCCCGCTATCTCGGACTTGACGTTGGCAGCCGCCGCATCGGCGTGGCCGTGTCGGACGAACTGGGCCTTACGGCGCAGCCGCTGCTCACGCTTGAGCGGCGCGGCGGCGGGACCGCAAACCGGCGAGAAGACCTGCGCTCGCTGGCACGGCTCTGCCGGCGGTATGGCGTCGCGGGAATCGTGGTCGGCAATCCGCTGCATCTTTCAGGAGAGGTGAGCCCGCGCTCAGCCAAGACTCAGCCTTTTGCCGCCGAGCTCGGCGAACTGACCGGCTTGCCAATTCACCTTTGGGATGAACGCCTGACTACTCGAGAGGCGCACGAGATTCTTTATGAGGCCGGCCACGACCGCCAAAAGCACCGCAAAGTTGTGGATCAAGTAGCGGCGACACTGATTCTGCAATCCTTTATCGACGCGCAAAGGAATGTGGCGAGACCGGCGGCCGATCACTAATCGCCGGACGCTGCTGCCTTATAATGAAGGGTCAGGAAGGTTAACTTTTGCGCGGCTGGAGCAGCCCCTCCCCGCAACCGGAACACGGATGCCCGAACACATCAAAAAGAAGCTCCTCGAGGAGATTCAGCAACTCGAGTACGAGCTTACCTCCGAGCTCCCCGCCGAGATCAAGAAGGCTCGGGCCCTGGGTGATTTGTCGGAAAACGCCGAGTATCACATGGCCAAGCAGCGGCAGGAGTTCGTAAATGCCCGGCTGGGTCAGCTCAAGAAGCGCATGGGCGAGCTTTCGCTGGTCAATCTTCAAAACATTCCCCGCGACAAAGCCGGATTCGGATCGACGGTGGTGGTCTACGACTCGACCAAAGACGAGGAGATTGTTTACCGTCTGGTGACGAGTGAAGAGGCCGACGTCTCCAAAGGCCTGATTTCGACCACTTCACCCATTGGCCGCGGAATCGTCGGCAAGAAGGTTGGCGACGTAGCCACCATTGTGACGCCCAACGGCAAACGCGAACTGGAAATCCTGAAGCTGACAACGATCCACGACGAAGCCGCCGCGGCGGAATCCGCAGACGGTGCTGCAAAGTAGCAAGGAAGCTCGAATGACCTGGACTAGCGCTTTTGGCCGTGCCTGCGGCTGGCTTTTAGACCGCATCGTGCATGGGCTGGCGCTTACCCGCATCTCGCCCAATGTGCTTACCTTCATTGGGCTGGTCATCAACATTGTCGCCGCCTTTCTGTTTGGCCATGCCAACTCCACCAACGGCGACATCATGTTTTTCTACGCTGGCCTGGTCATCTTCGGCGCAGGCATCTTCGACATGGTTGATGGCCGAGTGGCGCGCCGCATCAACATGGTGACCGTCTTTGGCTCGTTCTTTGATTCGGTGATCGACCGCTACTCCGACGTGGTGCTGTTCTTCGGGCTGCTGGTCTACTACGGACGGATCAATCGATTTCGTTATGTCGTGCTGGTGGCATTTGTCATGGTCACCTCGCTCATGGTCAGCTACACGCGCGCCCGCGCGGAGGCGCTCATTGGCCAGTGCAAGGTTGGCTTTATGGAGCGGCCCGAGCGCATCGTGCTCATTCTGCTGGGCGCGCTGTTCAATCATTGGGGCGTGATGGCACCGGTGCTCTGGCTGCTTGCGGTGCTCTCAACGGTTACCGTGGTTCACCGCGTCGTCTATACCTACCAGAACACAAAGCACCTGGCGCCGCTGACGTGAGGAGCAGCCATTAGCTATTAGCCTTTAGCTCGTAGCTTTCCGGCCAAACCCGGGCCTTCGCTTCTAGCTCGACGAATTTAACTCGCGGGCAAATGGCTGAACATCTTCTCGCATGACAAACGCTCTCGACTCCAGCAAAATGAAGCTGAGAGCTAACAGCTAGAAGCTCATCGCTGCTTCATCGCATCTGATCGGATATGAGCACAGAAAAAGCGACATTCGGAGCGGGGTGTTTTTGGGGTGTGGAGGCCGCGTTTGCTGCCATCCCCGGCGTGACGGCGACCGCCGTAGGCTACGAAGGCGGATCGCTCGAGCGGCCCACCTACAAAGATGTTTGCACCGATCAGACCGGCCACGCCGAGGTGGTCGAGGTCGACTTCGATCCCGATAAAGTGACCTACGAAAAACTGCTCGACGCGTTCTTTGAGTTGCACGACCCCACGACGCTCAACCGCCAGGGACCGGACTGGGGCACGCAGTACCGCTCCGCCATCTTCTTTCACTCGCCGGAGCAGGAGGCGCAGGCCCGCGCCAAGATCGAGGAGCTCACGGCCGACGGCCGCTACAAGCCGCGCAAGATTGTGACCAAGGTGGAACCGGCCGAGACATTCTGGCGCGCCGAAGATTACCACCAGCGGTATCTTGAAAAGCGCGGCCAGGCGAGCTGCCACATCGAAACAACAGTTCGTAGTTCTTAGTTCGCAGTTCTCAGTTGTGAGCGTCGGTGCCGGCACTTTTGGGATGCGACTCTGACTCCTCCACGGCTTCCGCGGCTGCTGCCTCGCCTTCGGTAGGCTCAGATCCTGCTTCAGCAGCCGCTGCGGTGCCGGGCTCGTCAAACCACGCGCTTGCGATCCACCACGCCAGCACACAAAGATAGACTGCGTTATTGCCGTGGATCAGCTTGTCGCGCAGATTCATCACGCGCTCGTATTCTGCCTGGGTATGAATATGCGTGTGCGTGCCGATGGCCTGCAAGCTTCCACGGAGCGCGAGTTGCGCGAGCGCCGCTGTCGAAAGGCCGATCGCGATGCGCTGCGCATGGCTATGCCATCCGGCCCCGAAGCGCCTGCCCAGCAGGGTGATCATGAGGCCCAATTCGACGGTCACGACACTGGAAAACAGAATTCCCTTGTCCACAGCCAGATCCATCAGCCGAATCGTGGCCAGCTCCGACGTAGCCGTCAGAGTCTTCCAGGCCGGCCATGGCCCCCAGAACACCAACACCGCTGCACCGACGGCCACGATCGCCAGCGTGCCGATGATCCAGCCGAGTCTGCCCATGCCACGGAATGAGCGCCGCGCCAATTCCACCAGCACAAGCAAGCTGACGACGACTTCGAGATTCGACAACACCAGAAAAATCTCGGTGCCGGTGAAGCGCGACAATTTGGACAGCAGGAGCTGCGTCGTCAACAGCAGCACACCCATCAAGGCGATGCTTGCGGTGAACCACGGAAAGCGCCGGGCTCTGTCACGCCCCAAAAGCACGACGAGCAAGACAAGCAAGGCCGCGAACGTGAGCGTCCACAAAACCTGCGCTGCTGAGAGTTCGAAATTGAAGTGCATATTGACCTTGTCCACGCGGCTCTGTTCTACCGCAAGCCCTCCCTAAGTCTAACCGGGCACACTGGCTCTGGGGCCTGCCATAATTCCTTCATGCTGGTTCTCGCTTCCGCCTCGCCACGCCGCAATGAACTGCTCACGCAGGCAGGCTACCGGTTCCGTGTGCATCCCGCGCACATCAACGAGGATCCGCTCGCGGACGAGGATCCGATCGTTTATGTCACCAGGCTGGCGCGAGAGAAAGCGGAAGCCGTTTTCCGTGAGCTGACTACAGCCAGTCCAAAACCAGAAAGAATTGCCGTGCTCGGAGCGGATACCACTGTCACTCTCGACAACAGCATTCTGGGCAAGCCCGCGGATGCGGCTGATGCCGTGCGCATTTTGCGCCTGCTCTCGGGCCGAACGCATCGCGTGATTACGGGCGTGGCCTTGGTCACAGCTGAGGGAACCGAAGTGGCAGCGGAAGTCACGGCGGTCAGGTTTCTCACGCTTTCAGAAGCGGAGATTGCCGACTACGTGGCCGGCGGCGAGCCGATGGACAAGGCCGGAGCCTACGCCATCCAGGGCCGCGCCGCACGCTGGATTCCCCGCATCGAAGGCTGTTACTTCAACGTGATGGGCCTGCCGCTGGCGCTGGTGTCGTCGCTGCTGGAGACCACCGATTGCGCCGACTGAGTTTTCTGTGTCAGATTCGCGTTTCGCGCTAGAATGGTCGCACTTCAAGAAACAGGGCCAATCTCATGCGGAAAATTCTTTCCTTGTGCAGCGCGATTGGGTTGCTGGCCGCGGTGTCGCCGGCACTTGTTCGCGCGCAATTTCAGCCGCCGAATCCCGACGAGCTCAAGATGACCTCCGACCCTAAAGCGCCCGGGGCCGACGCGGTGTACCTCGAAATCAATGAGGTTGCCAACGATCCGATTCACTACCAGAGCACCTATGCGCGCATCAAGGTGCTCACCGAAAAGGGCAAGGAGCTGGCGACGGTCGAACTTCCTTACCTGAGGGGCAGCTTCAAAATTGCAGACATCAAGGGCCGCACCATTCATCCCGATGGCACCGTGATTCCGCTCGCCGTCAAGCCGGAAGACCTGATGGTTGCCAAGGCGGGCGAGACTCAGATTGGGAAGAAGGTCTTTAGCCTGCCGAGCGTCGAAGTCGGCAGCATTCTGGAGTACAGCTACGATATTCGCTACGACGATGACCAGTTTTCGTCGCCGACATGGGAGATCCAGCGGCCCTATTTCGTTCACAAGGCGCACTACCAGTTCACGCCCTTTAAGGCCTTCATGCCGAGAGGCAGCGCCGACACGACGACCAGCATGTACCTGACCGACGAACGGGGGCGCGTGGTCAACAGCCTGATCTGGTGGAATCACCTGCCCCCGGGCGTCACGATGCAGACCAGCGTCAACGGCAGTTACAGCGTGGACGTGACCGACATTCCACCCATTCCCGCCGAGGAGTGGATGCCGCCTGTCGAAAGTTTCCTTTACAGAGTGTTCTTCTACTACAAATCCGCCAGCAATCCGACCGACTTCTGGGTGAGTGAAGCCAAGCTCTGGTCAAAGGATGTGGACAAGTTTGCCGAGCCCTCGAAAGAAATCCAGGTCGCAGTGAACGGATTGATAACCTCCACCGACAGCGATCCCACGAAGGCCAGGAAGCTCTACGACGCCGTGCAGGCGCTCGACAACACGGACTATTCACGTGAAAAGAGCGCATCGGAGCTGAAGGAACTAAAGATCAAGACGGCCAAGCATGCCCAGGACACATGGGCGCAAAAGAGCGGATCGAGTGAAGACATCGCGATGCTCTACCTGGCCATGCTGCGCGCCGCAGGGCTGACCGCCTACGCGACCAAGGTGGCGGATCGCGACCAGCGCATCTTCGATCCCAGCTATCTGAGCCTGAGCCAGCTCGACAGCACGCTCGTGGCAGTGAACGCAGACGGAAAGGAGATCCTCCTTGATCCCGGCGAAAAGATGTGCCCGTTCCAGACGACGAACTGGAGGCATTCGGATGCCAGGGGCCTCGGGCAAAGCCCGCAAGGGGTCTCCGTTGTAATCACCGGGCCGCAGCAATACACCGACAATGCCACGTCTCGTGTCGGAGACGTGTACCTCGATGGGCAAGGCGGCGTGACGGGTCGCATCAACATCATCATGACCGGCCAGCGGGCGCTCCGCTGGCGGCAGGCCGCCCTTGAGGAAGATGACACCGAACTGAAGAAGCAGTTTGACCGGCAGGAATTGGAGCAAAAAGTGCCCGAGGGCATTGAAGCCCACGTCGATCACTTTCTGTCGATGAACGATCCGTACACGAATCTGATGGCCGTGGTGAGTCTCAAAGGGTCGCTCGGGACAGCCACGGCCAAGCGCCTCATCCTTCCCGGATTCTTCTTTGAAACCCGGGGCCACACACCTTTCGTCAACGAGGAAAAGCGCCTGGAGCCGGTGGACATGCACTATGGTGATCGCGAAACCGATGAGGTCACCTATCACTTCTCTGACGGGGTAACTCTGGAGGGCGCCCCGCAGGACGCAAGCATCTCCTGGCCCGGCCACGCAGTTTTTATCGTGAAGAGCAAGACTGGGCCCGGCCGGATCACCATCGCAAACTCGCTGGCAAGGGCTTTTACTGAAGTCAAACCGGAAGAGTACCAGGACTTGCGCGGGTTCTATCAGAAAGTGGCCGCTGCCGATCAAGGGCAGTTGGTGTTGGATCTTCCAACTGGCAGCAAAGGCAACTGAATCAACGGCGTTGAACTGTGGCCTGCGTGTGATTTGCCGGTGGCGCCGCGCGTTGCGGGCTGTTTCGCGCTAGAATGGTCGCACTTAAAAAACAGGGCCAATCTCATGCGGAAACCTCTTTTCCTGTGCGGCGCGATTGTTGTGCTCGCCGCAGTGTCTCCTGCTTTCGTTCGCGCGCAATTCCAGCCACCGAATCCCGACGAACTTAAGATGACCTCCGACCCCAAAGCGCCGGGTGCCGATGCGGTGTACCTCTACCACGAGGAAATCGACCACGATGACAAGCAAAGCCGGAACTATTACGCGCGCATCAAGGTGCTGACCGAGAAGGGCAAGGAGGCAGCGACGGTGGAGATCCCCTACTGGGGAGGCGAGTTAACAGTTGGGAGCATCAGCGCCCGCACCATCCACTCCGATGGCACGATTGTCCCGTTGACGGTCAAGCCCGAGGATCTTCTCATCGAGAAACAAAACGAGGTCGAGGTCGGAGGCGAGACCTATGCCGATCAGGTCAGGAAAGAGCGCAAAGTCTTTACGCTACCCAGCGTGGAGGTTGGAAGCGTTCTCGAGTATTCCTACCTGCTGCGCATCAACGACCCACGCAGCTACTACGAAAGCCCGATCTGGGAGATTCAGCAAAAGTATTTTGTCGATAAGGCGCACTACGAGTTCGCTCCCACTGGCTTTCCTGGAATTTTCTGGCGGCCCATTCTGCCATCGGGCGCGAGTGTGAAGAGAGGGGCCGGTGGCCAGCTCAGCCTGGACGTGACGGATATTCCACCCATCCCCGACGAACAGTGGATGCCACCCATCGAAAGCTTCCTTTACAGCGTTCGCATCTATTACGGAGGTTTAGCTCTGCAGAGCGTGGACGACTTTTGGCAGGCCGCGGGGAAAAACTGGTCCAAGGATGTGGACCACTTCGTCGAACCGAGCAAGACGATCCGCGACGCTGTTGCCGGCCTGGTTGCCCCTGCCGATAGCGATTTGGTGAAGGCTCAGAAGCTTTATGCAGCAGTCGAAGCTCTCGACAACACCGATTACTCGAGGAAAAAGAGCACATCCGAGCTGAAGCAGTTGAAGCAAAAGGAGGTCAAGCGCAACGAAGATATATGGACCCAGAAGAGAGGCGACAGCAATGACATGGCGCTGCTTTACCTCTCCATGCTGCGCGCCGCGGGCCTTACCGCATATGCGAATTTAGTGGTCGATCGCAATCACGGCGTCTTCGATGCCAATTACATGACCCTCGACCAGTTTGACTACCTGCTGGTGACTTTGAGCATCGGCGGCAAAGAGATTCTTCTCGATCCCGGCGAGAAGATGTGTCCCTTCGGGACCGTCAATTGGAGGCACTCGGACGCCGGGGGCCTGCGGCAAAGCGCCGACGGACCAGCGAGAACCGTGACACCAACCCAGGTTTTCGGCGCGAACACCATCAAGCGCAGCGGCGAGTTGACCGTCGATCCGCATGGCGGCATTACAGGGACCGTGCAGATTGTGATGGTCGGGCAGGAAGCACTCGCGTGGCGGCAATGGGCCCTTGAAGTCGACGCGGCGCAATTGAAGAAAGACTTTGACAGCGGTCTGGACAAGATTGTGCCAGACGGAGTCGAGGCTCATGTCGACCACTTCCTGGGACTGGATGACCCGGACAGCCTGCTGATGGCTGTCGTCAAGGTGACAGGCACGCTGGGCACAGCCACAGCCAAGCGGCTGATTTTGCCGGGTTTCTTCTTCGAGACTCGTGGAAACGCGCCCTTCGTCAACGAAGAGACGCGCCTAGAGCCGATCGATATGCACTACGCCGAACAGGTGACCGAGCAGTTGACCTACGATTTGCCTCCGGGCCTCGCGGTGGAGGGGTTGCCGCAGGACACGAAAGTTTCCTGGGAGGGCCACGCAGTTTACATTGTCAAATCCAAGTCGGAGCCAGGGCAGATTACCGTGGCCCGCGTTCTGGCACGTGCGTTCGATGTGGCCAAGCCATCGGATTATCAGGACTTACGTGGCTTCTACCAGAAGGTGGCAGCCGCCGACCAGGGGCAGCTTGTCTTTACCGTTCCTGCCAGTCAGAAAGGGTTCTGAACCGCCAACAAGGTACCTCCGCGTTGTGGCCTGGTTCGGATTCTCCGAATTGTTCCGCCCGCCGGAATCGTTCCGGGTTAGAATGGTCGCACTTAAATAGCCAGGGCCAACCACGATGACTAAATCGATTCTTCTGCGCGGCGCAGCCTTGTTCTTCGCTGCTGTCGCGCCGGTCGTTGTTTGCGCACAATTCCAGCAGCCAACCGACGAAGAGCTGAAAATGACCGCCGATTCCAAGGCGCCGGGGGCGGCGGCGGTGTACCTCGATATTAAGGAGGTCGAAAACGATTCACTCCATTACAGGAGTCTTTACAGACGAATCAAAGTACTCACCGAAAAGGGCAAGGAACTGGCAACGGTCCAACTTCCGTACCTGCAGGGCGATTGGAAGGTCACCGATATCAAGGCCCGTACAATCCATCCCGACGGCGCGATCTTTCCGCTCGCCATCAAGCCGGAAGACCTGATGATCGTCAAGAGCGGCGATTTGCAAGCCAACAAGAAGGTCTTTACGCTACCGAATGTCGAAGTCGGCAGCATTCTGGAGTACTACTACGAAATTCACTACAACTGGTTCGAGCCCCCGCAATGGACGGTTCAGCAATCCTATTTTGTGCACAAGGCACATTACGAGTTCACCGCCGAGACCGCCCTTTCACTGGGCGATGCACATGGACACATCATGAGACGCCTCCTGTGGTGGCCGAATCTTCCAGAAGGCGTTGCAGTGAAGAGCGGTGCTGGCGGCAGGCTCACCCTTGACATCACGGACATTCCACCCAGCCCTGACGAGGAGTGGATGCCGCCTATTCAAAGTCTGCTTTACAGGGTGGGCTTTTTTTACTCCGATGCGGTTGACAGCCACAGCTTCTGGTTAGAAGCAGTGAAGCTCTGGTCGAAAGATGTGGACCAGTTTGCCGGGCCTTCGAAGACAATGAAGGACGTTGTAGCCGGTTTGAATTCGCCGAACGACAGCGGTCTGGATGAGGCGAAGAAGCTGTACATCGCGGTGCAGGCTCTCGACAATACCGATTTCTCGCGCAAGAAGAGCGAGTCGGAAATGAAAGAGTTGAAGATCAAGGAGATCAAGGACGCGAAAGACACCTGGGAGCAGAAGAGCGGTTCGAGCGAGGACATCGCGATGCTGTACCTCTCGATGCTGCGCGCCGCGGGATTGACGGCTTATGCGGTTAAAGTCGTCGACCGGGACCGCGATCTGTTCGATCCAGCCTTTATGAGCCTCGAACAGCTTGACTCCACCTTGGTCGCCTTGAGCGTCGGTGGCAAGGAGATCCTGCTCGATCCCGGCGAGAAGATGTGTCCCTTCCAAACTGTCAGTTGGAAGCACTCGGATGCGGCAGGGGTCGGCCAGAGCGCTCAGGGCCCGTCTCTGATCTCAACGCCGGAACAGCAATACAAAGACAACGTCACGCAACGCCTGGGCGATGTGTTCGTCGATGCTCAAGGCGGAGTCACTGGACGCATCAACATCGTCATGAACGGCCAGAAGGCGCTCCACTGGCGCCAACGTGCGCTTGTGGAGGATGACACCGAATTGAAGAAGGAGTTCGACCACGAGGAAATTGAAGGCCTGGCGCCCGAGGGCGTGGACGCGCACGTCGACCACTTCCTTTCCATGAACGATCCGTATTCAGACTTGATGGCTGCGGTTACCGTCAAAGGGACGCTTGGGACAGCGACAGCCAAGCGCCTGATTCTGCCGGGATTCTTTTTTGAAACCCGCGCAGCGGTCCCGTTTGTGAATGAAGATAAGCGCCTCATACCGGTGGACATGCACTACGGCCGCCGCGTGACCGACGAGATCACCTATCACCTCCCCGACGGAGTCACCGTGGAGGGCGCTCCCCAGGACGCCAGCATTCCCTGGCCCAGCCATGCGGCCTTCATTGCAAAGAGCGTCGCGCAACCCGGCCAGATCACGGTTCGCCAAACACTGTTGGTTGGGTTCACGATTGCCAAACCGGAGGAGTATCAGGATCTGCGCGGGTTTTACCAGAAAGTTGCTGGGGCCGATCAGGAGCAGTTGGTTCTGACCATGCCAGCAGCCCCGGCTCCATCGGGAAAGACGGCCGCTCCGGCGGGGGGAGGAAATTGATGTGTACGCTGACGAGCGTTTCCCGGTTTCTGATTTTCGCGGCGTGCTGCGGAACACTTTTTCTTGGCTCGCATTCAGCTGCAGCCAAAGAAAAATCGCAGCCGGCGCCGGATTGGGCGGTTGATGCCGCAAGAACGCCGACGCCGGCAAACGTCGGCGATGCCTCTGCCATCCTCCTGCTCCACGACTATCTCATTACCATCGACGAGCAAAATCGCGCCGTCGAACGTAAGCGAACCGTCATTCGCATTCTCAAGCCGCAGGGGCGCGAACGCGGCTACTGCGGTGAAGATTACGACATCGACGCAAAGCTGGACTCCTTCCACTCGTGGACGATCACCGCCGACGGCCGACAGCTTCAGGCCATGGATTCGGATTTCGTCGATGTGGGGGACTATGAAGACGCGGATACCCAGTTCACCGAGCGCACCAGGTATGTAAGGCCTCCCGGAGACGATCCCGGCGCCGTCGTCGCCTGCGAGATCGTGCACGATCTCCGGCCCTACATGAATATGGCGACCTGGGGAATACAGGACACGATTCCTGTTGTGGATGAGTCGCTTGAGTTGGCGCTGCCTCCTGGCGGCCATTATGCCGAATCGTGGAGTCATTTCAAGCCTGTCACGCCTGTCGAGACAGCTGATAACCACCTGCGTTGGGAGGTTACGAACGTTCCCGCGCTCGATCTGGAAAATCTCCATGCGACCCCGCCGTGGG
Source organism: Occallatibacter sp. (assembly GCA_049518955.1). Classification (GTDB taxonomy): domain Bacteria; phylum Acidobacteriota; class Terriglobia; order Terriglobales; family Acidobacteriaceae; genus Telmatobacter. The sequence continues at coordinate 9,283 of JBEKRG010000032.1, read as the reverse complement.
AAGCACTGGCGGCTCACATGACGGTGATGTGGGGGGAGGACGCCGTTAAGGGCGTCGACAACCAATGGCGTGCTCTCGGCCTGTGGGAGGATCAGCTCGAAGCGCATCGGCCCGATCCCACGCCCGAGATCACCGCCAAGGCTCAGGAACTCGTTACGGGAGCGCCCGATCTCTACGCCAAATTGAGTCGGCTCACCAGCTATGTCCAGAAAAACATCCGCTACTTCATCATCATGAAGGGCATTGGCGGTTTGCAGGCGCACTATGCCGGCGACATTTACCGCAACCGCTATGGCGATTGCAAAGACAAAACCACTTTGCTTATCTCGATGCTTCAAGCGGTCGGCATCCGAGCCTACTATCTGCACGTGAACAGTGAACGCGGCGTCATCGATCCTTCGGCTCCTTCCCTGATTGGCGACCATATGATCACTGCCATCGAACTGCCGGATGGAGAAAATGACGCTCGGCTTGCGGCGCGCGTAAAGGCCGCGAACGGCAAGACCCTGCTCATCTTTGATCCTACCGACGAGGAAACGCCGCTGGGCCTGATCCGCGGAGAACTGCAAGGGGCGTACGGCAATCTGGCCGATGGAGCCGACAGCCAGGTGCTGCAGATGCCGGTGCTTCCGCCGGCCTCCGCCAGCTTGAATCGCAAAGGCTCGTTCGTTCTGGCTCCGGACGGCACGCTCGCCGGCGACATTACCGACGTGTTTACCGGCGTGGATGCCGCGCGTGAGCGCGCGCTGCTCAAGGAGGACGACACCAAGGAAGTACACGACTACCTGGAGCAACATCTGAGCTCCGATCTACCCAGCGTCGACTTCAAAGGATATGAATTCCACGAGACCGGCGAGCTCGATCAGCCAGTCACGCTCGACTTGCACGTGAGCGACTCAAGCTATGCGCATGCGGCCGGCCCGCTGCTGTTGCTGCGCCCACGGGTGGTGGGCGACGATGCTCGCGCCGTGCCGGAAGTGATGGAGAACAAGACGCGCATATACCCCATCGAAATCGGGCAACCGGGCGATTGGCGCGACAGCTTCGACATCACGCTTCCGTCCGGCTACGTGGTCGACGAAACGCCCGACCCGGTGGACGTGGACACGGACTTCGCCAGTTACCACTCGTCAACCACGGCCAAGGGCAACGTGCTGCACTATGAGCGCGACTATGTGGTGCGGCAGGTGGAGATTCCACCCGAAAAGGCAGCCGAGTTTCGCAAACTCGAAAGCGCCATCCTTTTTGACGAAAAGAGCGCGGCGGTGCTCAAGAAACAGTAGATTCGTTTCGGAAATTTCGGCCCGGTATTTCGCCTTAAGCATGGGTTTCGACCGCGTCTTCCAGCCGCCGGCCTCGCCGGCGGATCATTGAATCGCTCCCGCACGCCAATCATCTACTTAGTTAGATATGACTGTCCCGCTTTTTTCTCCTTTTCAACTTCGCTCCGTTGAGTTCCGTAACCGCATCGGCGTTTCGCCCATGTGCCAGTATTCCAGCGAGGACGGCTTTGCCAACGACTGGCACCTTGTTCACCTGGGAAGCCGCGCTCAAGGCGGGGCCGGGCTGGTGACGCTTGAGGCTGCGGCTGTGCTGCCTGAAGGCCGCATCTCGCCTGCCGATCTTGGCGTCTGGAAAGACGAGCAAATCGCCAACCTCCGCCGCATCGCAGAATTCATCCATACGCAAGGCTCACGTGCCGGCATGCAGCTGGCACATGCTGGGCGCAAGGCGAGCACAGCTACGCCATTTGAAGCGGGGCCCGTGCTGGTGACTCCAGCGCAGGGCGGCTGGCAACCGGTTGCTCCCAGCGCGATCGCTTTTTCGCCCGACTACGGCGTTCCTGCCGCGCTCGATTTATCAGGTATCCAGGCCGTCGTCGAAGGCTTTCGGCGCGCGGCGCGTAGGGCACTCGAGGCCGGCTTCGATTTTGTTGAGATTCACGCGGCCCACGGCTACCTGCTGCACGAGTTCCTGTCGCCGCTCGCGAATCTTCGCGCGGATGCTTACGGCGGCAGCTTCGACAATCGCATCCGGCTGGTGCTCGAAGTGGCGGATGCCGTTCGCGGCGAGTGGCCGGAACGCTTGCCGCTGTTTGTCCGCATCTCCGCTACCGATTGGGCGGAGGGCGGCTGGAATCCAGACGAATCGGTCGAGCTTGCGAAGCGGTTGCGAGAGCACGGAGTCGACCTGGTGGATGCGTCCTCGGGCGGACTCGTTCCCAATGCGAAGATTCCCGCGGCGCCTGGCTATCAGGTTGAGTTTGCCGCGAGAATCCGGCGCGAGGCAGGCATTGCAACAGCCGCGGTTGGACTCATCACCGAGCCGGCGCAGGCCAACGCCATCATCGCGGAGGGCGAGGCCGATCTTGTATTTTTCGCCCGCGCCATGCTGCGCGACCCGTACTGGCCGGTGCACGCTGCGGCTGCACTGGGCGAACCGGCAAGCTGGCCCAAACAGTATTTGCGCGCTGCGCCGCCCGGATCGCCTGCGCGAACCGCGATCGCTGCCAAGTAACGCGCGAAACCACAAGGTCGGGGCTGTGGATTTCGCCTTGTTTTTCCTCTGTAAAGGTTGGTTCGCCGCCCGATTTTGCTTCACAAAGGGCGAATGCTGTGGCCTATACTTCGTCTAGCGCGAGGCTTTCTCCCCTATACGATACTGTTTCCCTCGCCGAATACTATGGCTACACAGCTCAACCGGAAGCGCGCCTACGAGCCACCGCCGATACCGGATCGCCTTTACTTCAAAATTGGAGATGTCGCGGAGCTCTGCGGCGTGGAGACGTACGTCCTCCGATTTTGGGAGTCGCAGTTTCCCCAGCTCAAGCCGAATAAAAGCGGAACCGGCCAGCGGCTCTATCGCCGCCGCGACGTGGAGATGGCGATGGAGATCAAGCGCCTGGTCCACGCGGAAGGCTACACGCTCAGTGGCGCACGCACCGTTCTTGGGCATGAGCAGCGCAAGCCTGAGCGTAACAAGAAGCTGGATGCGCAGACGGCATTGCCGCTCGCTGCGGGCGAAAGCAAGCGGCTCGATGCAGTAGCTGCAGCCATTGGCCGCGCCCGCGCCGAACTGCGTGAGATTGCTGGCATGCTGGGCTCTTCAGTTCAGCAGCCCGCGCGCCGCCGCAACCGCCTGGCGCCGATTCGCGCTGCATCGGGCTCGCTGTTTCCGTCGTAGCTAGCCTGGACTACTCGGCCGTCGCTTCTTCCGCGGCAGGCTCGGCTGCTTCTTCGGCAGGGGCGGCGCCGGCAGCGTTCGCGGCAGCAACCTTCTCTTCCTCTGTCACTTCAGCCTGAACCTTCACGGTGACGCGCGCGGTTACTTCGCGGTGCAGCCGAATGGCCACCTTGAAGTCGCCCACGGCCTTGAGCGGATCGCCCAACTGAATCTTGCGGCGATCGACCTCGTGGCCCTGCGCCGCCAGCTCCGCGGCGATGTCAGATGAGGTGACCGAACCGAAAAGATGGCCCGCCTCGCCGGCCTTGCGCGTGAAGCTGAGCACGAGCGGCTCAAGCTGGGCGACCAGTTGCTCGGCCTGCGCCTTTTCGCTCGCCGAGCGTCGCGCGGCGGCGGACTTCATCTGTTCAATCACGGCTTTGTTGGCCGCAGTGGCCTGCATGGCCAGCTTGCGCGGCAGCAAATAGTTGCGCGCATAGCCGTCGGCCACCTTTACCACTTCTCCACGAAAGCCGAGGTCGGCTACATCTTCTTTCAGAATGACTTCCATAACAAACTCTCCAAATCTCAAAATCGCGTTGCCGCAGGCGCGGCCGTGGGCCGTTTTAACTCTTGGACCAGGACTGCGGCCACGCGGCGTCGCGCAGAACTTTCCATCGGCGCTTCAATCTGCTTATTGCCTTGTGGCAAACGGCAGCAGAGCAATGTTCCGCGCCTGCTTGATGGCGCGGGTCAGACGGCGCTGGTGCCTGGTGCAAACGCCGCTCAGACGCCGCGGCACAATCTTGCCGCGTTCGGCCACAAATTGTTGCAGCAGCCGCACGTCACGGTAAGGAATGCCGTCAATCTTCTCGGTGCAGAACTTGCACACCTTCTTGCGGCGGAAAAACTTGCCCCGTCCGCCGGGACCGCCTGGGCCTCGACCCGGCCCACGTGGGCCCGACCCCGGTCCGGATGAGCCGCTTGGCCCGGACGAACTTTGTGGAGCTGCGTCGGAGGAGCCGGACGCTCTTACCTGGTTTTCTTCAGCCATCTTGTTTCCTCATTCCATTTCTTTTTCTCCGGTCTCGCCGGAAGTTTTCTTGAGCGACCAGAATCAAGGTTCGAGAACCATGCACGCGATCGCTCTGTGGTCCCTGTCACTAGGCGCTGGCCCGTGCCGGCTCGGCAGGCTCCGCCGCCGCTGCTTCTGGTGCGGCCGCGGCAGCCGGTGGCGCAGCAGGCGTGCTTTCGGCCGGCTTGCGGCGCACGCCGCGAGCAGCCTTCACCTTTGCCAGGCGCTTCTCTTCCTCGTCCACGCGCACGGTGATGAACTTGATCACCGGCTCAGTGACGCGCAACCGGCGCTCCAGCTCCAGAACTACCGCGCCATCGGCCTCAATGGTCAACAGCACGTAGTTGCCGTCGTTGAACTTGCGCACCGTGTAGGCCAGCTTGCGGCGGCCCAGCTTCTCCACCGACTTCACCACGCCTCCATGGGATGTAACCGTGGAGGTGAAGCCCGTAATCAGCTTCTCGGCTTCGTCGTCGTCCACATCGGGACGGATAATAAACATCACTTCATAGACACGCGACATCGGTATTCCTTTTCTGCCGGAGCAAATGCTCCAGCTCACAGCTCACAGCTTTCAGCTCTCAGTTCCTAGTCCCTACGTCCCTAGTCCCTGTTCTCTGTCTTCTCGTCTTTCCGATTAAACTCGTTCATCGCGGCCGCCGGTCCCAGTTCGAGAATGCGCCGCGTGGCAGCCGCCACTTTGTCCAGCACCTCGTCCATCACCGCCAAATCCGCCTTGCGCATAGGCGAGAGCAAAAAATCCCTGCCCGGCCGTTTTCCTCCCGCTGCCGCAATGGCTTCAGGAGGTAAATCGGGGCCCACGCCGATACGCAGACGCAACCACTCTTCCGTTCCCAGAGCACTGGTCACGCTGCGGGCTCCGTTGTGCCCCGCGGGTGAACCGCGCTCCCTGATCTTGAAGGTGCCCAGCACAAAGTCCAGCTCGTCGTAGATCACGAGCAAGTCCCGGGCTGAGTCCACTTCAAGTTCTTCCACGAGAGCGGCGACTGCAACGCCGCTCAGGTTCATGAATGTCTCCGGCTTGGCCAGAACCACCTCGCGCCCTGCTATGCGGCAAGTTGCGGTGGTGGCCCGGCATCGCCGGTTCTGAACCACAACGCCCTCCTGTTGAGCGATGCGGTCGATGGCCATGAATCCCGCGTTATGCGGGGTCCACACATACTCGAGACCGGGATTGCCAAGCCCCACGATCAGGAAAGGGCCGCGCTGAAAACCGGTCTCGCTCGCTTCAGGCAAGGCTTACTTCTTCGCCTCGGGCTTCTTGGCCCCAGGCGCCTCTGCGTCGCCCTTGCCCTTCTTGATGACTTCAGGCTCGCCTGGAGCACCTGCTTCACCCGCTGCAGGAACCGCACCCGGTACTGCCGCTGCCGCACCTTCCACCGTCTCCGGCGTCGCAACCACTTCCTCACGAATGGTGACAACGTGAGCCACGGTCGCGTCTTCCGCAGTCAGGTATTTGATCTTCTCGGAGTGAGGCAGGCCGCTAACGCGCAGTACCTGGTGCATCCCCAGCTCGCTCACATCCACATCAATGTGACCGGGAATATCCGCGGGAAGGCACTCGATCTCCACCTCGCGCAGCACCTGGTCCAGAACTCCACCTTCAGTCTTTACGCCGATCGGAACGCCCAGCAGCTTGACGCGCACCCGCACGTGCAGGACCTTGTCGAGAGCAATGCGTTTCATGTCGATGTGAATCAACATGTCCTTGATCGGCTCCCGCTGGAAATCGACGATCATGGCCTTGGTCGCGGGCTGGCCCGCCACCTCGACATCCAAAATCGTGTTAGGCCCGGTCTCCGAGTAGAGGATCCGCGAAATCTGTTTTGGATCGACTTCCACGGCTACGGGATCGTGTCCCGAACCATAGAGCACGGCCGGAATCTTGCCTGCCACGCGCACGCGGCGGGCAGCGTTCTTGTTGAATTTGCCCTCGCGGGGCTTGGCGACGACTACTTCTGCCATTTCGTGTTTTCTCGTTTCTTGAAAGATCGGGCACGGAGTGTTGCTCCGCTCCCTTTGTTGGGCCGGCCACCGGCCGGCAGTTCATAATTCCTAGTTCACAGTTCTCAGCTAAACAGCGTGCTCACGCTGGTTTCCAAATGAATGTTCTCGATTGCCGTACCCAACAGGCCCGCAATCGAAAGCACCTTAATCTTGGGCAGCTTGTGTGCCGCCTCGCGCAAAGGAATGGTGTCGGTAACGACCAGTTGCTCCAGTCGCGAGTTGGCAATGCGATCGATGGCCGGCCCGGAAAGCACTGCATGACTGGCGCAGGCATACACGGCCTTCGCGCCGGAAGCGAAGAGCGCGTCGACGGTCTTTACCAGCGTGCCCGCGGTATCGATAATGTCGTCGATGATGAGGCACGTTTTGCCGTTGACGTCGCCGACCACATGCATCACTTCGGCCACATTGATGTCCGTGCGCCGCTTATCCACGATGGCCAGCGGGACTTCCATCTTCTGCGCAAAGTGGCGCGCCCGTTCCACGCCGCCCGCATCCGGCGAAACCACCGTCAGGTTGGGCAGCTTGAGCTCCTTGAAATGGCTCACCAGCACCGGGCTGGCAAAGATGTGATCGACGGGAATATTGAAGAACCCCTGGATCTGTGCCGCGTGCAGATCGACAAAGAGCGCGCGATTGGCGCCGGCCGTCGTGAGAAGGTCGGCAATCAGTTTCGCGCTTATCGCCACGCGCGGGCGATCTTTCCGATCCTGGCGGGCATAGCCGTAGTAAGGAACCACCGCAGTGATCCTTGCCGCCGAAGCCCGCTTGAGCGCATCAATCATAATGAGCAATTCAACCAGGTGCTGATCCACCGGATAGCAGGTGGGCTGCACCACAAAAACATCGACACCGCGCACGTTCTCGAGAAGCTGAAAGTAGACTTCTCCATCGGCAAAGCGCTGCATCTTGGCCTCGCCGACCTTGACACCGATATCCTCGGCAATCAACTGAGCGAGCTTCGGGTTCGCAGTGCCGCTGAACAGCTTGAAGCGCTTGTCCTCGCTCAGCTTCGCGGGCTTCTTGCGCTCCGGCGCCGGTGCCGGCCTTGCGTCCTTGGCCTTGTTGCCGTCTCCGGACCCACCGCCCGAACCAATCTTCGGTGTTTCCTTGCCGGCTTCATGCTTCTCCGGGCCTGTTTCGCCCGGCTTGTTTTCGAGTGTTACTGTCGACGTCGCCGCTTCCATCTTGAGAGCACCTCCATGCTGGTTGGCTATGGCTGCGTTCCTATTCAAGCTCTTAGCCTTAAGCCTTTGGCCATTCGCTTCGTCCTCGCGAAACCCCACATTTTTGGGGTCTCGCAATGTCAAGCTAATGGCTATTAGCTAGCAGCTAAAAGCAGTTTTTCTGGCTGGGCGACCAGGATTCGAACCTGGATAAATGCCTCCAAAGGGCATTGTCCTACCATTGAACGATCGCCCAGCACCTCGGTCAGCCGTGGGTGAGTCTCGCTTGCCCAACGGTGGACTGTCAATCAGCTTCTTTTCAACATTTGATCCCAATATGCAGATCGCGGAAGAGTACGGGTAAGCGTGCTCCGCACTTCCAGGTCCCGGACTTTGTTGCCGATCCGGTCCACTGCCGCTTCCGCATCTCCGCGGGTCAGGTACAACCCAAAGAGCGCCGAACCGGAACCCGACAGAGACGCAAAAATGGCTGCCTCCGGAGTGCCCGGAACCGCAAGAAGACGCTTGATCTCTGCAAGGGAGGGGTGCTGGGGAAACAGAACGCGTTCGAAGTCGTTCTCGATCCAGCTCGTGATCCCGGTGCGGACAAGCGCGGACTCTTTAGGTCCGGCCAGGTCTTCTCCCAAAGAGAAGACACCGGAGGAGCCTTGTCCAAACCCGCCCTCGGGAATCTCTCCCCGAAAGGCGCTGGCGTAGTCTCGGCTCAACTTCTCTAGTCTAGCGGTACCTGCCTCTATGGTCAAACCTTCGGCCGCACAAAGCGCGTCCCAATTGCGAAAGGCTTGCGGCGTCGAGATTCCGATCTCCGGCACGACGACCACGCACCAGGTCGGCTCAATGTCGGCGAGGGGATAAACCTCCTGGCCGCGATCCACGCCCAATACCGTTCCGCCGATGAGAAACAGCGGCACATCGGAGCCAACTTTGGCCGGAAGCTCAAACCTTCGGGTGTACAAGCTGCGGAAGTGTGTGCCCAGTTCCGCGTCCAGCCCGACCAGCGCCGCAACCGCATTTCCCGACCCGGCGCCCAGTCCACCTTGCACGGGAAGTCGTTTATCGATATGGACTTGGACTTCGGTTCCCCCACCAATCTGCTCCAAAACCAGGGAGAAAATCTTCCAGACCGTGTTGCGCTCGTCGGTGGGCACGCGAGCATCGTTCGACGTGATGCGCAGGATGGTTTCCGGCGCCTTGCTGGCTGTAACCGTCACTAAATCATGCATTTCAAGCGTTTGATAGACCGTCGCCAGGGAGTGAAAACCATCTGGACGGGGCGGCCCGAGGAATAGCCCGAGGTTGATCTTGGCGTGCGATCGGACTTGGGTCGGCATACCGGATCATTGTAGAGGGATTACAGGCTGCCGGGGCACACTGACACTTCTACTCAACGCGTGCGCAGGGCACGGTCGATCGCCACAAAACCGGGCGGACGCCTTTTTGGCGCTCACCCGGCCAGCCAGGAATTCATTGAACCGGAATCGGAAACTGGCTGTCAGTCCTCTTTGTAGAGCGCGGCACCGGCAATCGCCCCGATCACACACTCCACGAGATTTCCGGCCGTTGTATAGAGGGTGAGGTGTTCCGAAAACAGGCCCTCCACCCACATGAAAGCGACGTTCGGCACCAGGAAGGCAAGAATCCACGTCGCTATTCCGGCGTAAATTGCCGTCTTCGCGCCCGCGCCAAAACGCGGCCGAATCCCCGCATAAATCCAGATCGCGACGAGCCCGACGATGAGTCCAAGCACGTTGAAACAGATAATCTGGTTGGTCCCATATCCGGGATGCCCAAGGGCGCTCAGCCCATCCGTCCAACGTTTCGCAAGCCAGAC
>JBEKRG010000031.1:0-41665 GCA_049518955.1 Occallatibacter sp. | reverse complement strand
TCAGGAGTGCCGCGATTGTGCGCGAGACTGGAAGTCGCTGCGCGAATTGCAGGCTTCTCTGGCCGGCCTGGGGCCGGTGCCGGAGCCGGCGGACCTGCCCTTGCGGATTCGTGTCGCTGTGAGCCAGGAGCGCGCGCGTAACCGGCGCAGCATCTTCACTGGCTGGGGTCTGGCGTGGAGAAACACCGTTGGGCCGTTCTTGTTGCAGGCAGGCGCAGGTTTTGCCAGTGCGGTCCTGCTGTTGGGAACCATCGTCGTGCTGGTGACTGTGTTCGCTCAGCCGGAGGCTGCCCAGGCCACACCCGACGAGCCGTTGGGCGACGCAACTGCGCCTCGTCTGCTCTATTTCTCAAATGCTCAGGGCAATAATGAAGCCAGCGCCATCTCCAGCCCGGTTGTCGTTGAGGCCTACGTCAACGATCTCGGCGAGGTTTACGACTATCGCATCGTCTCCGGACCCACTGATGCTGTCACCCGCTCCCAGGTCGAGAATCTGCTCCTGTTCAGCCGCTTTGAACCCGCCCGCTTCTACGGGCAGCCCGTTCGCGGCCTTGCTGTGCTGTCATTCTCCGGCGTTTCTGTGCGCGGATAAAAACAAGTTTTTGCGATTGGCTCTCGGCTCCCAATTTCTTTTTCAAGAAAGAAAGTTGTGTCCGCTGCTTTGACCCGATGGCAGTGTTGTCTCCTCTCCCGATATCTGCACGAAAAGCTAAGAGCCGGAGGCTAAGGGCTAGCAGCTGATTATTTGACCCTGCCCTTGCGCATAACTAGACTTGCATGCAGGGTTTCCTCATGATTCGTGGATCGCATTTTTTCGCTTTTATATCCGCCGCGATTTTCTGTCTGTTGGCCGGGTGGGCATCCCCTCACGCTCCGGCTCAATCATCAAGCAGCTCCTCCTCCGCCAGCCCAGTTCCATCCTCGACACAGATGTACGCGCGCGAAAAAGCGCCTTCGCTCATCGATCCGGCCGGGCCGACTATCTCGCTTATCCCCTCCGAACAAGTGTTCATTATGGCCGCGGCGTTGAATGTTTGCGGTTACGATGAGGGCCTTGAAGACAGTGAGCCCATCCGAAAACATGTGCGGGATGAGATCAATCTGGCGCTCGCCCAAAGCGAGGATGCCCGTACGAAGCGTGACGCGCTCTGCCTCTATATCGCCCAGCACCGCATGACCGGTTCGGAGCGCGACATTTCGCAGTACATCTCGTTGTCGCTTTATCTGACGCCTCCGCCCGAACTGGAAATCACAGTGGACTTGACGGAAATGCCGCCCGATTCCACTCAGGTGGTTGAGGTGCTCCCCGCGCTCCGTGCGTTTGCAGCCGCGGTGGATCTTCACGGTATTTGGCTTACTTCGCACCATGTCTACGACGAAGAGATTGACAAGCTCCACGATCCCATCTCGAAGATGATTGTCAACGTCAACCTATACCTCAAAATGCCGGCCTCCACCTACGATGGTCGCAGGTTCATTGTGGTGATTGAGCCCCAGCTCTCGCCGGCCATGGTGAACGCCCGCATCTACGGCACCGACTACGTAGTCGTGGTCTCACCGGTCGATGGCAAGATTCCCATGAACGACGTGCGTCATACGTACCTGCATTACGTCATCGATCCCCTGCTTTACGAGCGGTCCAACGCCATTGACCGCGAGCAGCCGATTCTCAAAGAGGTTCGCGATGCACCCCTTGATTTCCGCTTCCGCTCCGATACTGTCTCGTTGACCATCGAGTGCTTGATCAAGGCCATTGAAGCGCGCACCATGGACACGGGAATTCCCGAATACGTTATTCCATCGAACGTGGACCGTTCGCAGTTGCCGCGGTACGAGCATGAGCGCGAACTCTACCAACAGAAGGTAGATGCGGCGAAATTGGCCGCCGTCGCGCACGATATGCGGCAGGGATATGTGCTGACTCAATACTTTTATGAACAGCTTTTGCAATTTGAAAAAGACCCTGCCGGCCTGAAAGATACCATCGGCGAGATGGTGTACGGCATGGACGTGGATCAGCAGGTGCATCGTGCGCGCCAGACCGAATTCGACAAGGAGGGCGACGAAGATGTCTTGCAGCATAGCAAGCCGCGCCCATTGACAGGACTCGATCTTGCCGAGGCAAAGCTGGCCAGCGGAGATGTTACCGCGGCCTCCGCCATGGCGCAAAAGGTGCTCGCTGAACAGACCGACACCATCCAGTCGACGGCCGACGGCGCTCGCGCACATTTCATCATGGCCCGCGTGGATTTGCTGACCGGCCATCCTGATGCGGCGATAGACGACTTCCAGAAGACCCTCGCGATGAGCAAGGAGCAGCGACTGCTTTCTTGGTCGCACATCTATTTGGGCCGAATGCTCGACCTGGAATGCAAGCGCGACGAAGCCTTGGCCGAATACAAAGAAGCGTTGGCTGTCCGCGACGGCCAGCTCGATACACGCCTGGCCGCGGAACGGGGTGTAAAGTCGGCCTACGTTCAACGGGGTCATGAGCACGACTGCGATGACGAAGCGGGGGACGATGCTCCCGGCACGACGCTCCAGCAACCCGCATCGGGTGCACCGCCCGTTGCCCGGGACTCTGGAGGCGCAGGAGCCGAAAATCCGGCACCCCGGTCCCAGGACAGCGCGCCTAAGCCGCAGTAATCTTCAACCGGCGGCCCTCGCGATTTGCAGGATCTCAAGAATTGCACAGAACCTCTCGAGTTTGGCGCTTGATTCTCGCCCCCGGGAACGACGCGCCGAATGCATCTAAGGCAGTAAGCAACGGTAAGCAGCGAGGCTGGAGTGAAGGCGGATCTGAAAGAGCTTGAAGCTGCGCTGGGGCACGAATTCTCGAGCCCGGAGCTGCTGGTGCGTGCACTCACGCACCGTTCTCTTGCTCATCAGCTCGCGCAAACGGACGTGGGCAAAAAGTCTGCACCGGCTGACAATGAACGCCTGGAGTATTTAGGCGACGCCGTTTTGGGGCTCGTCGTGGCGGAGTCGCTTTTCACTCTTCATCCGGAGTGGCGCGAAGGCGAGCTGACGCGCATTCGCTCCGGTTTGGTTAGCCGGCAACACATGGCACAGGTGGCCGAAGCGATCGGCTTGGGCAGGCATTTGCGCCTGAGCCGCGGCGAGGAGAGCAGCGGCCTGCGCCGCAGGAGCACCGTGCTTTCGAATACCATGGAAGCTGTGATGGGCGCGCTGTTTCTCGATGAAGGCCTTGAGCCCGTGCGGTTTTTCGTTCGCGGCAGAGTCATGGGCGAAGCTGCTGATCGTCTGGCCCTCGAAATGCGCGCCGGACAGGCATTGGGAAATTACAAGTCCGCGCTTCAGGAGCGCTTGCAGGCGGCACGCACCGGAGCGCCGATCTATCGCGTCAAGAGCGAGAGCGGTCCGGATCATCACAAGCGTTTTCTGGTCGAAGTGCGGATGAAAGGAGAAGAAGGGCAGAAAGGGAAGCCGCTGGCTCGCGGTATGGGGCGCACCAAGAAACATGCTGAACAGGATGCGGCACGACGAGCGCTCATCCTGTTGGCGAACGAAGTCAGCAGTGACAAAGTCCTCGGACCGCCGATCTCTGGTCCAGGCATTCTGGCTGGCTCCAAGGACGAGGAAAAACGCGCGAAATGAGCACTTCCGTTCAGGCTCCTGGTCCGTTTCTGCGACGGTGGGCGCACGCGCACCCGCACCTGCCGACCTTGCCGCAGGCGCTGGCCTCGCTCTTGCAAACCATTGTCGTGGCCTTGTTCGTGCTTACCTTTTTGCTACAGCCCTTCCTCATTCCCTCTGAAAGCATGGAGCGCACGCTACTCGTGGGAGATTTTTTGCTTTTCAATAAGCAGATCTATGCTCCCGCCGGCCGCGTCGGTGGTTGGCTTCTGCCCTATCGGCCCGTTCAGCGTGGCGACATCATCGTTTTCCATCACGCTCAGCCGCCCATGCTCATCAAGAGAGTGGTCGGTCTGCCTGGCGACAGGCTGCGCATCACCAATGGACAGGTCTTCGTCAACGGCTCGCCTCTCGATGAGCCCTACGCAGCATTCGAGCCCGCGCCCTACAGCCCCGCTCGCGACAACTTTCCCGGCGATATTTTGAGCGATCCTGATTTTCGGATGCAGGTCGATCCTGACTGGTGGCGCCAGGTGGAGAGCCTGACCCGGGACGGGGAACTTGTGGTGCCGCAGGGGGAGTACTTCGTCCTCGGCGACAACCGGAATCATAGCCTGGACTCCCGCTTCTGGGGTTTCGTGCCGCGCCAGGTCATCATCGCCCGTCCCCTGGTGATCTATTTTTCGCTTACGCGCCCCTCCTCAACCGACGTGCAGCAAATCGCTCAGCTCAGTCCCCAACCGGGCGTGGATGATAGACTCGGACACGAACCGAATCTCGCCGAACGTCTAGCGGGATTTGCCCGCTGGCGGCGCATCTTCCACGTTGTGCGTTGATTCGGTGCAGCGACAAAGTCACGACTCTGGAGCAATTCCGCAAAGAGCAGCAGAATGACGAAAAATAGGACGCGAAGCCCCAAAGAGCCTCCCCAGAAACGTCCGGAACTGGCTCCCGAGCCCACCAAGGTCGAAGAGACACCGTTTGAAGCCGTGGCCAGCATTTGTTCGGTGCTAGTGGTTGGGTTGTTCATCCTCACATTCATCGCGCAGAACTTCGTTATCCCATCGGGATCGATGGAGAAGACGCTCCTCGTCGGCGATCACCTCGTCGTTGACCGCATCACTTTGGCTCCGCCAGCGAAATGGATGCCGCTGGTTCACTACCGCGAGCCTAAGCACGGCGACATCGTCGTCTTCATCAAGCCCTCTCCCGAGCCGGAGCCGGACGCTGACGGCAAGCCTCAGTACTTCTTTCTTGTCAAGCGTCTCGTCGGCTTGCCGGGCGATCATATCCATCTGCACGACGGTATCGTGATCCTCAACGGAGTTGCGCAGCCTCTACCGAAAGACGGCATTGAGGACTCTGGACTCACGATCGATCGCGATTATCTGGACGAATTTCCATCGATTCCGCCGGCTCTGGCGCCGAGTGAAGGAGAGACGGAGAATTGGGCTGTCGACGCTCCCAACCACATCGTCGATGGCGACCTGGTGGTTCCACCGGGTATGTATTTCATGATGGGTGACAATCGTCATGACAGCCTCGACTCACGCTACTGGGGTTTCGTGCCCCGGCAGAATATCGTCGGCCGGCCGCTATTCAATTACTGGTCGTTCGTCACACCCGATTCCGTGTACAACCAGACTGGAATAGGCCCTCGTTTGGCTTGGATGGGCCACGTTGTGCTGCACTTCTTCACGGAAACGCGATGGAGCCGCACATTCCACTTGACGCGGTGAACAAAGCACCTTCTAGCCATTAACTTCTCGTCCCGGCGCAGGGCCAGAAGCCAGCAGCTAAAATTCAAATTGACAATGACAGACAGTGCCGGCGGCAACGAACGAGTGCGTCGCTGGTTGCGGATAGCCCTCGCAGCCATTGCGGTCCTGGTGCTTGTGCTCGTGGTGCCTCCGCTCATCAGCGTCAGCGGCTACAAGAATCAGATCACGCAGCTTATCTCGCAGTCGCTGGGAAGACCGGTGCGCCTCTCGTCGGTTCAAGCGCACATTTTGCCTTGGCCGGGCTTCGAGATCTCTGATTTGAGCGTTGCCGAAGATCCGGCTTACGGCGCCGAACCTGTGCTCCACGCCAATAAGGTCACCGCTTCGATCCGTCTCTTAGCGCTCCTTCGTGGGCGCGTCGAGATTGGCAAGATCAGCGTAGACGAAGCCAGTCTCAACCTGGTGCGAGCTGGGCCAGGCCATTGGAACCTGGACTCGATCTTTCGCACCGCTGTCGCACAGACGGCTTCAACACCGAGCGCGCGCAGGATAGCGCCGCTCCCGTATCTTGAGGCCACTGACTCCCGCATCAACTTCAAAAACGGAGTGGAGAAGCTCCCGTTTTCACTGGTCGACGCCGATCTCTCGCTGTGGCAGGAAAATTCCGGCGAGTGGCGCATCCGATTGCGCGGACAACCAGCCCGGACTGACGTGAGCCTTCACCTCGAGGAGACTGGAGTGGTACGTATAGAAGCCAGCATCCGGCGCGCAGCGGCGCTCCGCCAAATGCCCCTCCATCTGGATCTCGACTGGCGAGAGGCTCAACTTGGCCAGCTTGCCCGCCTCGTTACCGGATCCGATCCCGGATGGCGCGGCGACCTCACCGGCGAACTGCATCTTGACGGCACCGCCGATGCCGCGCAGATTGCCATGCGGCTTCGCGCTTCCGGCGTGCATCGCGCCGAGTTCACTCCTGTAGCACCCTTGGACTTCGACGCTCGTTGCGCCCTTGTCTATCACTATGCCGAGCGAAGTATAGAGAACTTGGCCTGCGATTCACCCCTCGGAGACGGCCGTGTTCGCGTCACGGGAGAAAAGCCGGCCCAAGATTCCGCGCCGCGCTTTTCAATTGAGCTCGATCGCATTCCGGTTACTGCCGGCCTCGATGCGCTGCGCACCCTCCGCAGCGACCTCGCGCCGGATCTCGAGGCTAGAGGCACTGTAAGTGGAAGGATCGTCTACGATGTCCGCGCTCAGGCGAACACTGCCCCAGCTCAGTCAGGAGCGGGAGCGAAATTAGAAACCAACCACGAGGCGAAAGTTCGCACTGAAGAGGTCGGCCCGCTCACAGGCAGCTTGACCGTCGAGGACCTTATCCTGAGCGGCGACGGTCTTGGCAGGCCTATTCAGGCGCCAAAATTCACGATGGAGCCGGTGGCTGTCGAACCTGTGACCCCTGAGCCACTGGCTCAAGCAAGTGGAACAGGAACGGAGATCCCAGCCCAGGTTCTGGCAGGCTCCGTCGCAATACCTGCAGGCGGAGTCATTCCACTCATCTTGAATCTGCGTTTCTCAGTCGCTGGCTACCAGGTTGCGGCGCGCGGTCAGGCAAGTTTCGCTCGTGCCAGAGAACTCGCCCGGGTAACGGGCATTCCTGGAACGGAAGCCCTCGCCGCCTTTGCCGGAGAACCCATCGCGGTGGATCTGGTTGCGAAAGGGCCTTGGATGCCGGCTGAGGAGATCGCATCCGGGAGTGCTTTACCGGCCGATCTTGCATCGCAGAACCCTACGGAGTCTTCGCCTGCGAATTCCCTTGACGACTTGCTCAAAACTGGCAGTGGCGACACTCTCGCCGGAACAGTCACCGTGCATAATGCCAATTGGCAGGCCGATTATTTGGCCGGCCACGTCGTCGTCGATAACGCGACGCTCCATATCGAGAATCACGATCTTCGTTGGGACCCGGTGGAGTTTACATATGGCCCTCTGAAAGGAACGGCGAGCCTTACGCTTCCAGCCGCCTGCGTGCCGCAACAAGCTCCGCAACAACCCTGCCCGCCTCAGTTCCAGATGCAGTTTGCGGATCTGGACGCATCGGCATTCGAGAGCGCGCTGCTTGGCGCGCGCGCAAAAGGCACCCTTCTCTCTGACCTCATCGACCGCCTCCATCCCTCGTCTGCGCCACCCTGGCCGCAGGTTGAGGGAACTGTGACTGCCGATTCGTTCGTTCTCGGCCCGATCACACTCCAGAATGTCGCGGCAGCTTTGCGAATTGTGCCAACTGGCGCCGAGATCACCAGCTTCGATGCCGTCCTCTTCGGCGGGACAGTGCATCTCGCCGGAACCCTCACCAAGCCTGCCAGCGATCGGGATAAGCCGGATTACTCGCTCGCAGGTGATTTTCAGAAGTTAAATCCCCCAGACGTAGGCCGCTTCTTAGGCCTGCGCTGGACGGGAGGATCAATGCACGGCAGCGGCAACCTTGAATTGTCGGGCTACACCAATGCGGATTTGGCTTCATCGGCCAAAGGCGATTTGCACTTCGAGTGCGGGCAAGGAAGCATCTCACAAACAAAATCCACCATCGCTGGCGGCGCAATCAAGTCTGAACCGATTCCTGCTTCCTTGGCCCGCTTTGATCGCTGGTCCGGCGACGCCACCATCACGAATGGTGCCCTTCAGCTCGGCCAGAACCAGGTATCCGCTGGCACCCGTAAGCACTCTGTCGAAGCCAGCGTCACCTTTGGCGATCCGCCCCACATCGCCTTTCCCCCGCCAAAGCCGGCGCACGCCGAGAAACGCAAGTGAATCCAATTCGATCTAAGATCGACTGATGTTCCCATCGGCCCCCTCTCCTGTCAGCATTTCTTGCAAAGCCATTCTCTTCGACATGGATGGGATTCTCATTTCGTCCATTGGCTCTGTTGAGCGTAGTTGGACCCGATGGGCAATTCTTCGCGGCGTCGACCCCGCCTTGGCGCGTGTGACTGCGCACGGACGGCGAGCTGTGGAGGCCATCGCCAAACTTCGCCCCGACCTCGACTGCAACGCGGAGTTGAAGGTGATTGAAAACCTTGAAATCGCTGACAATGAAGGACTGACTATTCTGCCGGGTGTGCTCGAACTGCTCGCCGCGCTCCCCGCGAATCGATGGACTGTCGTCACCAGCGCAACCGAAAGGCTGACTCGGATTCGATTGGCTTTGGGAGGCATTCCTGTTCCTGAAGAATTGGTGACTGCGGACCAAGTAACCCGCGGCAAGCCCCATCCCGAGCCGTTCCTGGCCGGTGCTGCATTGCTCGGTGTTGCGCCAACGGATTGTTTAGTACTCGAAGACTCGTCTTCGGGAGCCGAGTCTGGCCGCGCAGCCGGCTGCACCGTAGTGGCGACCACATTTTCCCATCCCGCCGAATCACTCAATGCGGCGCACTACCTTGTGCGTGACCTGACGGGAATTCGCGTTGAGTGCCTCGGCGATCAGATCGTGCTGAACTTCACACCGCTGGCCGAACAGGCACCGAAAAGCTGAAACCCGAAACCCGAAACCTGCTCTACTCGTTCGCTTCGATCTTCCGCCCATGCGGATCCTGAACGGGCCGCGTGTTCATCTTGAACAGACCGGTAAAGGTGCGCATCTGGCTGCGGCTGAGGCTCAGGTCTTCCTCGAAGACAAACCAGCGCACTCCCTCGGTGCATGGCGGAGTTAGCTCGGATCCGACGTAGCTCCAATAGCCGCGGTCTTCGGGTAGAAGCCCTCCGGCGCTGACCATATCGCTAACCTTCGTGCTCATGCCTGGCTTGGTTGGCAAGTGCTCCCAAAGCGTCGCCAGCAATGCGTTGGGAAAGCCCCTGTCCTGATTGAGGCGAACGGCCACGATCGCCGTTTTGCCCTCGTCGGCGTGAAACACCAGGTCGACTTCCATATCGCTGAGTTTGCCTTTCACCGGGTGCTCGCTTGGGTGATGGAAGTCGAGCTCCGTGAGGCGGTAGTGCACACCCTCGGCTACCATGACACTTCCTGGATCAACATGCGCAACAATGCCGCGCCCCGTGTTTTCAAGGGTCATGGGTCCAGAAATGAAGTGGAACTCGATGGGTTCAAGCGATTTGTTTAGACGCGCGCCGCGTATGTCGATGGGCGACTGCTCATGGCCTTTAGAGCAGGCTTCGTACGCCGGATCGAGCTTGCCCCAGACCAGCGGGCCGGTTTTGCCCTCGTAGGTCCAATTTGCTCCGTTCTGTGCTGCGCAGAAGCTAGTAAAGCCAAACACGAAAACTACAGGAACAGAAAGACGCATGGGTATCTCCGCTAAGAAAGGACGTTCGAGCACCCCGGAGAATTCTAAGCCATCGACGAGGCATCGGAAAAAACAATGGGACCCGCGAGAGGCGGATCCCATTTTTTGAACAAATCAAGTCAACTGAAAACCGAAGTGTCTTCAGCGCGCCTTAGCCGTCGCGGCCACTCCAGCTTGCTCGGCCAATTGAGCGGCGTTGCCGGTGGCTTCCCACGTGAACTCCGGCTCGGTGCGGCCGAAGTGGCCATACGCCGCGGTCTTTTGGTAGATCGGCCGGCGCAGATTCAGATACTCGATAATGGCCTTCGGCGTCAACGAGAAGTTCTTCCGGATCAGCTCGGTGAGTTTCGCCTCTCCCAGTTTGCCCGTGCCGAAGGTCTCCACCAGTACGCTCACGGGCTCGGCCACGCCGATCGCGTAGGCCAGTTGAACCTCAGCGCGGCTGGCTAATCCGGCAGCGACAATATTCTTGGCGATGTGACGGGCCATGTACGCTGCCGACCGATCGACCTTGGTCGGATCTTTGCCGCTGAAAGCCCCGCCGCCGTGGCGTCCCATGCCGCCGTAGGTGTCCACAATAATTTTGCGCCCAGTCAGGCCGGTATCGCCCATGGGACCGCCAATCACAAATCGCCCCGTCGGATTGATGTGGTACTTGGTGTGCTCGTCGAGCCACTTCGCCGGGAGAACCGCCTGGATCACGTGCTTGAGGATATCCGAGTGCAGCTCGTCATTACTCACCGATTCGGAGTGCTGGCTGCTGATGACGACCGCATCGATCCGCGCCGGCTTTCCATCTTCGCCGTATTCCACTGTCACCTGGCTCTTGCCATCGGGGCGAAGATACGGCAGTTTGCCGTTCTTGCGCACGGCGCTCAATTGCCGGCAGAGTTTGTGCGCCAGCGAGATGGCTGCCGGCATCAGCTCCGGGGTCTCATCGGAGGCATAGCCGAACATCATGCCCTGGTCGCCGGCGCCGCCGGTGTCGACTCCCTGTGCGATATCGCCAGACTGCTTGTTAATGCTCGAGATCACCGCGCAAGTATTGGAATCGAAGCCATAGAGGGCGTTGTCGTACCCGATGGAAGCAATCACCCCGCGGACCAGGTTTTGGAAATCGACGTAGGCCTTGGTTGTGATTTCGCCGGCGATGACGACGAGGCCAGTCGCCGTCAGGGTTTCCGCCGCCACGCGGCTGTAAGGATCCTGCTCCAGGCAGGCATCGAGAATGGCGTCGGAGACCTGGTCGGCAATCTTGTCCGGGTGGCCTTCGGTAACGGATTCAGAGGTAAACAAGAAACGGTCGCTCAACTTCAAAGCTCCTTCCCTTGACGGGATTCAACGTTTCGGCCGACACGGCGATCTGCTTCAAGATGAAGCGATCGAGTCACTGCGAAGACCCTCATCGATCGGACGCGTTTCCGCGGCCCATCGACTCGGAGCAGCTGCACGCGCAGGTTCAAGCCGGATGCTGCATCTCTTCATGGTAATTCCGGTGGGTGGCGAGGGGCAAAGACATACAGCGTATGGCAAGCAATGGGCCTCCAACTGCGGATTGGAGCCCCCGAACCGGGGCTGGTCGCCTAAATGTTGGAGACAAGGCGGCTCACGAAACCACGAGTCGCGAAAAGGGCGCTATGAAACCCGAGAGATACTCCGTGAATTGGCAAAAACGATCGCCACCAGCCTACGCGCACGCCATAGTAGCGCACAGTCAGGAATGCGGCTCCGGCCACCGCCAGGAGCAGAAGGAACGCGCCAATCCAGCGCAAACGGACCTCAACGGCCTCTCGGCGCAGTATCCGCGCCTTTCCCACATTTGAAGCGAACGTCGTCCAACCGCTGTCTTCGTCCGATACCGGCCCCATCGTGTCGTAGGCCTGAAGAAAGCGCTCAGTCCAGTCTTGTGGATCGAGACCGATGGCGCTGGCGTATCCGCGCACGATCCCCTTGCTCAGAATGCCACCCGGAAGCTGGCGAAACCTCTCCTGCTCCAGCGCAATCAGGTGACGTTGGCTGATCTTGGTGACCGCCGAAATGTCTTCCAGCGCAACGCCGCGTGCTAGACGTTCCTTGCGCAGGTCTTCTCCAAAACTTCCCATCGGCGACCAGGCGAGGGTCAAAGACCCAAGCGGAAATTTTATCTTCACGATAAACCGGGTTTCCCTTGCGGTCAAAACCTATCGTTGCCCAAGCCCTCTATTTTTGAGGGTTTGAATACACTTTTGTAATAGGGGCGCGCTCATTCAGCCCCCCGTAAGGCTGTTCAGTTCCCTCCGGTCAGGGCTGTTACCCTGATGACGAGGGTTCGCGGCGCCGAAATCCCTGCCGGGTTCACGCAAGAACATGAATAAGCTCATCTTCGCCAATCTTTTGCACCGCCCTTTGCGCTCGGTCATCAGCATCCTGGCCGTGGCCATTGAAGTCATCATGATCCTTTCCATCGTTGGCGTCTTCATGGGCATGTTGAACGACCAGAAGGAGCGCACCAATGGCATCGGGGCCGACCTGATGATGCGCCCCAGTCACGCCAGCATCATGAACGGCATCAGTGGCGCGCCCATCCCGATCAAAGACATCGAAGTGATCCGGAAGCTTCCACACGTCGCAGTCGCCTCACCGGTGATTACGGTTTTCAACACGACTGCGGACGATTTTGGGCTGATTTACGGCATCGACTACACGTCTTTCAATGCGCTGCGACCGTTTGAGTATCTCTCGGGCACTCCCTTTCAAGGGCCGAACGACGTGATCGTCGACGACGTTTTCGCAGGCAAGGTTCATCATGTCGGCGAAACGATCAAAGTAATGGATCACCCCTTTCGCATCTGCGGAATCGTGGAACACGGCAAGGGTGGGCGCAAGCTGATCCCGATCGATACCATGGGCGATCTGATGGGAGCGTCCAGCCGGGCTTCGATGTTCTACATCAAAAGCGATGACCCAGCCAACGAACAGACGATTATCCAGGAGATTCACGCGACGCGCGGGCTTGAGGACTTTCCCGTGCAGACCATGGAGGAATGGCTCTCGGAGATGACGCCCGAGCATCTGCCGGGTTTCAATGTCGCTCTCAATATCGTGACGGTGATCGCGGTGATCATCGGTTTCCTGGTCATCTTCCAGTCCATGTACACCGCTGTGCTTGAGCGGACCCGCGAAATTGGCATCCTCAAGTCAATGGGCGCCTCCAAAACCGTGATCGTAAGCGTCGTGCTGCGCGAGTGTGCCGTGCTGGCCGTCGCCGGTGTCGTGGTGGGCGTCGCGGGCACTTACGGTGTCCGTACGCTGCTGTTCCATCTCTTTCCCACGCAACACTTCGAGATCACCGCATTATGGCTGCTCCAGGGAGCGGCGATTGCCTTCGTCGGATCAATCTGCGGCGCGCTTTATCCCGCCTGGATGGCCGCCCGCAAGGATCCCATCGACGCGCTGGCATACGAATAGAACATCGCAAAACGGACGAAAGATGAGCGACACAGCGACGCAACTAGTCTCCATCGATGCCATCCGCGCCGCTGCTCTGCGCATTGCGCCGATCGCGATGAAGACGCCGCTCGTGCGTGCGGCATTTCCCGGTCGATCCGGCCACCGCACCGGCAGGGAGATCTGGCTCAAGGCCGAAAGTCTCCAGCCGATCGGAGCCTTCAAAATCCGCGGCGCCTCAAACAAGATTCTCCAGCTCACGCCCAGCGAAATCGCCCGCGGTGTCATCACCTATTCGAGCGGCAACCATGCGCAGGGAGTGGCCTATGCGGCGCGCGAAGTCGGCGCGAAGGCAGTGATTGTCATGCCGTCGAATGCGCCGGCGATCAAGCGCGCCGCCACGCTGGCCCTCGGTGCTGAAGTCGTCGACGTCGGCTTGGCCTCAAGCGAGCGCCTGGCCGTGGCCGAGGAGCTCGTGCGAAAGCACGGCTATGTCGTGATTCCACCCTACGACGACGAACAGATCATTACCGGGCAGGGAACATGCGGGCTCGAAATTGTAGAAGCGCTGCCCGACGTGGACCTCGTCCTCTCGCCTGTCTCGGGCGGGGGCTTGCTCAGCGGAGTTGCCGCAGCGGTGAAACAGCTCAGCCCCAGCACCAAAGTCTTTGGCATCGAACCGGAACTGGCTGGCGACACCGCGGAGAGTTTTCGCGCCGGCAAAATCGTCACATGGCCGGCGGAACTCACCAGCCGCACAATCGCGGACGGTCTACGGACGCAGAGCGTCGGCGTCCGCAATTTCGCTCACATTCAGGCCTTTGTCGACGGCATTATCACGGTAACGGAGGCCGAAATTCGCGCTGCTATGCGTGCCATCGTTGCCGCTACGCGCTTGGTTCCCGAGCCCAGCGGCGCCGTCGCGACCGCCGCGCTCCTCTTTCATGCTGACCAACTTCCAAACTATCGGAAGGCCGTGGCTGTGGTAAGTGGCGGCAATATCGATCCCGTCCTGCTGGCTGAAGTGCTCACGGAAGCTGGTTCCTAGCGTCGTTCAACTATGATTTTGCATAAGATGAACTCACGGATTCACGTGCTTTCTGCTCTCCTTTTTGGGGTTGCGCTCGGCTGCTCAGTTTCGCCCGCGCATGCAGACAAAAAGCCGCAGCAGGATGTGAAACCATTCGCCGGCCCTCGCGCTACGGTTCTCCGCATCACTTGGCTCTACATCTCGCCCGACACCGGCTCAGAGAAAGTCACCAAAGAACAAATCGGTCGCGAGATGGTGGTTGTTGAAAAGAGTGGCTCTTGGATCAAGGTCTTCGTCAATACCGACATCGAAGAGCAACACAGCGATCGCGACACGCCAATGGTCGGCGAAGACCAGTCGCCTCCGCCGATCACCGGGTGGATGGAAGCCAAGGGAATCGTTGAAGAAACTACGCCCAACGGCGATCAGATCCTGATGGGCGCGGCCGCGAATCAGGAGGCTCTGGCCTCGAACCCGCGCGGACCGGCCAACGCCGCGGAGAGCGCCCGCTTGCTCTATCGCCGCGTTGTTGAGATGTTCCCCAATTCGCCTCTCACGCCGGAGGCAGCGTGGCGCGCAGCCGACATCCAATGGCAGGTCGAGAAAGCCGACTCCGCTACCTTGCCCTCGGCAAAAGAACGGGATCCGGTGTACCGCCAAACCATGGACGAGGACCCTTTGCGGAAGGTGATTAAATACTATCCCCGAACCCGCTGGGCGGCCTTTGCGGCCTTTGACCTGATCGACAACAAGCTCTGCGGCGATTGGGAAGGCTCGACACAGTGCCCCGAGAAAGAAGCCGATCTCTACCTCAAGTACGCCGACGAATACCCTGATGGTCCGCGCACCGCGCAGGCTCTCTACGAGGCCGCCTACCGCTTCGCCGTCCTTAAGGATATGTACGACGCCAACGGGGACGACAAGAAGAGCGAAATTGCCCACAACCAGGCGCGTTCCATTGCCGCGCAATTGAAGGCCCATTTTGCGGACTCGGATTACTCCTTGCGAGCCGACTCGCTAGTGTACAAATTGGATGAAGAGGTTCCAGTCTACGGTATCGAACGGAATTGAGCGGCTTACGGCCTCCCGGGCGAGCTGCTAGACACATCGGAGAAAGCCAGGAGGCTTCTTGAGCCCGTATATTCTGTCTATTCTTTTGGGAATTGTGGAGGGTTTGACCGAGTTTTTGCCGGTTAGTTCGACGGCGCATCTGCGCATTGCCGAAGCTTTGATGAAGATCCCGCTGGGCGATTCAGCCTGTTCGGTCGGCAACGCGGCTTGCCTTCAGGATGTCGCGTACTGGAATATGTACACGATCGTCATCCAGGTGGGCGCAATCATGGCGCTATGCCTGCTCTTCCTTGAAAGGATCGTGAATTTTCTTCGCACTTTCCCGCGCGGCGAAAATGGCGACCGCACCTGGCTCAACCACCCCATCTCACTTACCATCGTTGCATTCGCTTGCACCTCCGTTCCCGCGCTCCTCTTGCGCAAATGGAGCGAAAAGAACTTGGGAAGCCTCAACGCCATGGCCATCGCGCTGCTTTTGGGCGGGATTGTGATGTGGGTGATCGACGCTTGGAGCGATCGCCATGACGCGAGTACAACACATGTTGAGGAAATGACCCTGCCGCAAGCCGTCTGGATCGGGCTTTGCCAGACGCTTTCCGCCATCTTCCCCGGCACATCGCGTTCCATGTCAACCATTGCCGCCGGACAGCTTGCGGGTCTCGACCGACCCGCTGCCCTTGAATTCAGCTTTCTGCTCTCTATTCCCACAATGATCGCCGCGACTGGCTGGGATCTTATCAAAGAGGTTCACCCCAGCAAGGCCGCCGGAGCCGCCACGGTCGCCGCTCATGTGGCCATGAATTCTCAACGCTGGATCGTGCTGATCATCGGCACCGTCGTCTCCTTCATTGTGGCGCTGGGTGTCGTGGAGTGGTTTCTTCACTGGGTTCGCAAGCACGGTTTCACCATGTTCGCCATTTACCGGATCTTGCTGGGAGGCGCGCTGCTGATCTGGGGCGCGAGGTTGATCGCGCGTTAAAGTTGCCAAACTGAGAGCCAATGCGCACCTTTGTCCGCCACTACATTGCTCCTCTGGCTCGCAAACGCCACTGGAAGTACGTCTGCGAGATTGGTTCACGCACGGGAGCGAGCGCGGACCATCTCCTCAAACTTCCATTAACCAGCTACACAATCATTGACCCGTGCATAGACCAGGATCTCGATGCAAAATATGCAGGCGACCCCCGGGTCCAGGTCATCAAGAGCAACAGTCTTGACGCGCTGACATCCAGCCAGCGCATCGGCACGGCATCGGGATTCGATTGCATCCTTATCGACGGCGATCACAACTGGTACACCGTTTTCAACGAGCTGCGTCTCATTCGAGAGCGTGCGCTGGTGCGGCCCGGAGGGTTCATCTTCCTTCATGATGTTGACTGGCCCTACGGCCGTCGCGACTTGTACTACCAGCCGGACACCATTCCTGCCGAATTCCGGCATCCATTCGCGCAAAAGGGAATGATCCGCGGCCGAAGCGCTCTGGCCGAGGTTAACGGCTTGAACAGCACCTACATGAATGCCTTGGTAGAAGGTGGGTCCAAAAACGGCGTTCTCACCGCGATTGAGGATTTCATCGCCCAGAACCCACGCGATTATCGATTCTTCCGCATTCACTACCAGTACGGATTGGGTGTCTTGCAATTCGGTCCTGGCGGCGGATTCGATGTTGCGCCGTTCAGGGACTTAAAGGTAAAAGCATTCTTTTTTAGCCCCGTCTCGCGACTCTCCCGCTCACTCAAGTTTGCTTTTAAGAAGAAACCTGACGCATAAACCCATTCGTTTCCGGCCGGATTCCTTAATGGAAGCACTCCGCCGAACGACAGGTTGATGCCCAAGGTTCCCCCCGCCTGCCTTGAGCCCGGATTTGAACCTCCGGACGCCGATAATAGAGATTGCTCTGGGACGAATTGCCTGCTTCCTGGCCTGCCGATAAAACTTAACCGGCAGCAGGAAGATGGTAACGCCCTTATCATGAAGCCCATCCGCATTGTTCTTTCGCCGACGCGCAGCCGCCCCGTGAACATGTTTCTGGGGATGGTTCTGCTGCTGGTCTCGCTTCTTCTTTTCCTCGCCTTGGCGACCTACCACGCCTCTGACCCCTCGCTGAACACGGCCACGGATTCTGTGGCCGCCCGAAACTGGGTCGGCCTTTTTGGCGCCTATCTAAGCGATGTTTTGCTGCAATCGCTCGGCTTGACGGCTTTCCTATTACCGCTGTGGCTTGGCGGCGTGGGCTGGACTTGGATGAGATCGCGGCCCGGAGGCTCGCCGATCCTGCGCTGGATGGGAACCATCCTCGCCTTGGTCTTTCTGCCTGCCGTTTTTGGACTGCTTCCGTGGCATTGGCGATGGCTGCACATGGTTCCAGTGGAAGGCGTGGTCGGACGGATGGTAGCCGGGCTGCTGGTGGTTTATCTGAACATTCAGGGCGCATGGTTGGTCTCTGCCGCGTTGGCCGCCTGCGGACTCTACTTCGCATCGGCGATCAGTTTCTGGGTCATCCGCGAAACCCTCGCGGAACGTTGGGACCAGATCTGTTCTTTGCGTGATCGTTGGCGCGACCGTCGCGAGGAGCGCGCGGAGATGCGTGCTGAAAGCGAAACTCTCCGGGTGGAGCGGAATGAGCCCGTTCCATTCCCGAAGCTCGTCACTGCGGACGGGCCGGAAGAGGAATCGGAGCCTCCCGCCCGCTGGCCGACCCGCTTCCTGTCGTTTTTCAAGCGCCGCCGCGCACCGCAGCAAGACCCACTTGATGACATTCCCGCCTATCAACGCAAGGACGTACCGCAGGAACCAGTTGAAGCTGCCGCCGCATCGATTCCTATCACGCAGCGCCGTCCAAGCATCTGGGAGCGCGTCCAACCCGAGTCCGCAACGGCAACGGCCGCGGCCGCAACTGCAGCGGTTCCGGTGCAAGGCCAACCGATTCACGCCCAGCCCGTGCAGGTTCATCCGATCGCCGCAAGGCCGGTGAACCCATGGCCCGCCGCGAAACCCGAGCCGCTTCAGGATCCGCCTCAACCTCATTCCGACGAGATTGCCATTCACAATCGCGCCGACGCTGAACTTCGTACTGTCACAATCGCGCCCAAGAACATGAGCGGCTTCAAGCTTCCGTCGAGCACGCTGCTCAGCGAGGGCGAAGCACCGCGATCTGTGCGCGAAGACGAGCTTCGTGAAGAAGCCAAGGTTCTCGTGGAGAAATGTGCCGAATTCGACGTGCGTGGCCAGGTCGTGCAGATCAACCCCGGCCCCATGGTGACCACTTTTGAATTCAAGCCCGAGGCCGGCGTCAAATACTCTCGCGTCACAGGGCTCGCCGACGACCTGTGCCTGGCCATGCGCGCTGAAAGCATCCTCATCGAGCGCATGCCCGGCAAGAGCACCGTCGGCATTCAGGTACCCAACCACGAGCGCGAAACCATTCATCTGCGCGACGTGATTGAAAGCGAAACCTTCATCAAGGCCCGTTCGCGCCTCACGCTCTCGATGGGCAAGGACATCAACGGCCGAATCGTCACTGCCGACCTGGCTTCCATGCCACATATTCTCATCGCCGGATCGACAGGCTCGGGCAAATCCGTGGCCATTAACGCCATGATCATGAGCCTGCTTTACCGCACCACTCCGCATCAGGTCCGGCTCATTCTTGTCGACCCCAAGCGCGTAGAGCTTGGCATGTATGAGGGCATTCCTCATCTCTTCACGCCCATCATCACCGAGCCCAAACTCGCCGCCAACGCGCTGCGCAACGCGGTGCGCGAGATGGAGCGCCGCCTCAAGCTGTTGGCCAGCCGCAGCGTGCGCCACATCGACCAATACAACAAACTTTTCGAAGGCTCCATGCCTTCGCTTTTCGACGAGGGGCAGCAGGAAGAGCCGCTTCCCTACATCGTCATCATCATCGACGAGCTGGCCGACTTAATGATGCTTGATCGCGCCAACGTCGAGGAATCCGTCACGCGTCTCGCCCAAATGGCGCGCGCCGTCGGCATTCACCTCATCCTCGCCACGCAGCGGCCCAGCGTCGACGTCATCACTGGCCTTATCAAGGCCAACGTCCCCACACGCATCAGCTTCCGCCTAGCCACCAAGGTTGACTCGCGCACTATTCTCGACACCAACGGCGCGGAGGCACTCCTGGGTCGCGGCGACATGCTCTTTTTGCCGCCAGGCACGAGCCGCCTGATGCGCTTGCATGCTCCCTACGTAAGCGAGAAGGAGACTGCAGCCGTGGTCGATTTCTGGAAGTCGCAAGGCGCAGCGGAATACGTCGAAGGCTTCCTCGAATCGCCCAAGGATGAGCACAGAGCCATGGACGGCGAAAACGGAGACGCAAATGAAGACGATCCGATGTTTGACGATGCGGTTCGCCTCGTCTTTGAGTTCGGCAAGGCCTCCACGTCGCTGCTGCAACGCCGCCTTCGCATCGGTTACGGCCGCGCCGCGCATCTCATCGATCTCATGGAGCGTGACGGTCTTGTTGGTGCTGCCGATGGTCCGCGTCCCCGCGAACTGCTGAAGGCTCCCAACTGGCTGCACGAAATCGCAGTCGGGAACGACTAATCGACCCCGAAAGCCTTTGTTTGCGCTTCACCCAGGATTAGCGCGCCTCAATTGCGCCATGCTAAACTTCCTGTTTGAAAACGCTTACTCAACCCGTGCATGCAGGAACCTTTCGGGGATCGCCCTATTCGCGTGAACACTCAGGACGAACGGCACCCTTAGAAAGGCGCACTCTGCTTGACAAGTGTTCGAGTAAAGCAATTTACTTAGGTGCGAACGTCTAACAGCCTTTGTTGACGCATTCTCGCCGTTTCAGGTGATGTCCATGATTGGGTTCGTCCCAGCCTCCGTTGTCGGGGGAACTGTCGGCTCACTGCCGCCCTTGCTTGCCTTCAGCGTCGGCCCACTGGCCCGCCTGAGCCCGCTCGACATCGCTGTCATCGCTATCTATTTCGTCATGGTGATTTGGATTGGCTTCTACCTCAAGAAGCAGGCCAACACCAGCGAAGAATTCTTCATGGCCGGGCGCGAGATGACCGCCTGGATCGCCGGCTTGAGTTTTGTCTCCGCCAATTTGGGCTCGTTGGAGTTGATGGGCTGGGCGGGCTCAGCGTATCAGTACGGAATTCTCGCCGCGCACTGGTATTGGGTCGGCGCCATTCCCGCCATGCTCTTTCTGGGCATGGTGATGATGCCCTTCTATTACGTCTGCAAAACCCACTCCGTGCCTGGCTACCTCAAGCTTCGCTACGGGCCTGGCGCGAGCATCGTCTCTGCATTCTCGTTTGCCTTTATGACCGTGCTCATGAGCGGTGTGAACATGTTCGCCATGGCTGAGGTCATGAAGGTTGTTCTCGGCTGGGACCTGAACTTTTCCATCATCGTCTCTTCATTGGCCGTGGCCGCATATGTGGCACTCGGCGGCCTGCGTTCGGCCATCTTCAACGAGGTTCTCCAGTTTGTGCTCATCTGGGGTGGCGCGTTGCTGGTGCCGATTATGGGTCTCGTGGAGGCCGGCGGCTGGACCGGATTTAAGGCCAAGCTCGCGCGCGACATGGCTGCAGGCGCTGTCGCAAACGGCGACTACACGCATATGTGGCGCAGCATGGGCCACTTTGCCGATAACCCCATGGGCATCCACTGGACCGGCATCGTCTTTGGCCTTGGATTCGCCATCAGCTTCGGCTATTGGACAACAGACTTTCTCGTGGTACAGCGAGTGTTGGCGGCGAACAATCTTCGCTCCGCCCGGATGGCGCCGGTGATCGGATCGTTCTTCAAAATGGCGGTTCCATTCATCGTCATTCTGCCTGGCTTGCTCGGTCTCGTTGTCTTGCAGAATCCAGACGGAAGCCTGATGCACCTTGTCGGTCAGAACATGGCGACTCCGGGATCGGGAATGCACAGCTATAACGAAGTGCTGCCTCTCATGATGGTTCGTTATCTTGCTCCCGGTCTGCTCGGTCTTGGCATCACCGCCCTCATCGCCGGTTTCATGAGCGGCATGGCCGGGAATGTAAGCGCGTTTTCCGCCGTCTGGACCTACGACATTTACCAGCCTCTGATCAACAAGAACGCCAAAGACGAGCACTACGTGACCGTCGGCCGCTGGGCCACCATCCTTGGAGTCATCATCTCCATTGGAACCGCGTACATGGTCATGAATGCTGCCGGCATTATGGATTACGTGCAGGCGCTCTTCAGCTTCTTTATTTCGCCTTTGTTGGGTGTGGTGCTGATGGGCATGTTCTGGAAACGCGCAACCAAGGCGGGCGGCTTCTGGGGACTTCTGATCGGAACACTGACTTCGATTGGTCTTTGGGCATGGGTTTACGTGAACCCAGCGGCATTGCGATACGTAGCCCTCTCAGCTGACGCCAAGACCATGGCTGAGGATATGTACCGCGCCCTCTGGTCGGTGATCACCTCCATGCTGGTCACTGTTCTGGTGAGCTTGTTCACCAAGCCTAAGCCACTGGCCGAGTTGGACGGCGTAGTCTACGGCGCGACAAAACTGCCGAAGGAAGATCCGGTGCCCATCTATAGAAACGAGTGGCTCTGGACGGGGATTGCGATCATCCTCTTCCTTGGCCTCAATGTCTACTTCTGGTAAGGAGTCTGCGCATGCAATCCGGACATATTTCAATCTGGTTCTTTATCGGGGTATTGTTGACGGTTTACGGCGCAATGATCTTTGGCGATGGCGTCTTCGACCTTGCCACGGGGGTTGTCCCCACAGTGGTTCTGGCCAACCTGCATGCACCGGTATGGTGGGGTGGCCTGTTGTTGATTCTCGGTCTTTTCTATGGAATTCGATTTCGCCCGGGCCGCAACGGTTAAGCAGGGATTGCGGAATCAAGGAGCAGGAAGATGGCAGCGCAACGCAAGATGACGTTTGGAATCGTGGTGGGTAATCGCGGCTTTTTCCCTGGCCATTTGGCCAAGACCGGCCGGGAAGAAATCATTGCTGTTTTGGAGGCTGCGGGGGCGCAGGCCATTGTGCTTAGCCCGGAAGAGTCAAGACACGGCGCGGTCGAAACGTACGCCGAGTCGCAGCGGTGCGCCGAGCTCTTCAAGAAACACGCCGAACAGATCGACGGCATCATCGTCACGTTGCCCAACTTCGGCGAAGAACGTGGCATTGTCGACGCCATCCGCCTCTCCGGCCTCAAGGTTCCTGTCCTGGTGCAGGCCACGCCCGATCGTTCCGACAACATGACCATCGCAGTGCGACGCGATAGCTTTTGCGGCAAAATGAGCGCCTGCAATAACATGATGCAGTTCGGCATCAACTATTCGCTGACCACGCTGCACACAGAGAGTCCGAGCTCGCCCGAGTTCAAGGCCGACCTCGAATGGTTCTCCCAGGTTTGCCGGATTGTCAAAGGCCTCAAGAATCTCAGGATCGGCTCCATCGGCGCTCGGCCGGCGGCCTTCAACACCGTCCGCTACTCCGAGCGCATTCTCGAAACCGCCGGCATTTCCGTCGAGCCGATCGATCTATCGGAGATCTTCGGCCGCATCAACCGCATGAAGGATAACGACGACGCAGCGCAGGCCAAGCTGGCTGCGATCAAGAAATACGTTACGACTGCCGGCATCCCCGATGCCGCGCTGCTCAAAATGGCCAAGCTGGGCGCGGTGGTCGACGGCTGGATGAAGCAGACCAACTGCACCATCAGCGCCGTTCAGTGCTGGACCTCAATGGAGGAGTTCTTCGGCGTGGTCCCGTGCACCATCATGAGCATGATGAGCAACGACCTTATCCCTTCGGCTTGCGAGGTCGACGTTCCGGGCACACTCAGCATGTATATGATGGCCCTTGCTTCGGGTACTCCCTCAGCGCTGCTTGACTGGAACAACAACTACGGCAGCGATCCCAACAAGTGCGTCTGCTTCCACTGTTCCAACCTGCCCAAGCACTTCTTCAAGGAAGTGAGGATGGATTTCCAGCAGATCATCGCCGGCACCGTGGGCAAGGAAAACACCTATGGGACTTGCGAAGGAATCATCAAGCCCGGCGCCATGAGCTACGCGCGCTTCTCCACGGATGACCGGCGCGGCGTGATCCGCGGCTACACCGGCGCAGGACGATTCACCGACGATCCGCTCGAGACTTTCGGCGGAGCCGGCGTTGCCGAAATTCCGCAATTGCAGAAGCTGCTCAAGTACATCTGCCGCGAGGGCTTCGAGCATCACGTGGCCGCGAACTTTAGCGACGTCTCTAAATCTGTGCACGAGGCCGCGCGCTATCTCGGCTGGGAAAGCCACTACCACCCCGAACTGGACGACTAGGCAAACGACGCACGACCCAGACTTTTCTGGCTCACGAAACGAAAAGGCCCCGCGAGGGGCCTTTTCGTTGATCTGAAACTCTGGCAAGGCATATTAGGTTTGCCCCGCGCCATCCACCGGCTCCAGCGTCAGCCTCGCTACCAACACAACAAGCGCAACCCATAGCAGGTCAGCGCCAAGCAGATGCGCAATTTGCAGCCAGACAGGCGCCAGAAACACCACATCGAGAACGCCCAGCGCATACTGCGCGGCAAGCAAAATCAGGACGAGCGCCGAAAGCCCTCGGTTGTCCCAATGGGTTGATCGCTGTGCTGCGCGCACCAGCGACCAAACCAGGAAAATGCTTGCCACAACCGCAACTGTGGGATGCGTCCAGCGCCAACGCACCAGCCACGCGCTGGTTGCCGAGAAATCCTGCGACAGTGCTTCGCCGAGAGAACTCGCAGGGAAAAGCGTATCGCCAAGCGCCGCCAGCGATCCCGTTACGCCGACAATGAGCACAACGACGACCGACGCGATTGCGCCAAACGGTGCTTTGAAGCGAACCCATCCACGCAGGTAGCCAGTGCGGCGGCTGAGCAGATGCGCAGTCAGCGTCAGCGCGGCCAGCAGCAGCAATGTATTCGTCAGGTGCAGCGCCAGGTACGGTGCTCGCAACGGTGATTGGCTTTGCGCAGTCAGTCCGAGTTTCACGAGAAAGGCTCCAAGCGCCGCCTCAATCAGTGTGAATGCCACGGCAGCAACCGCCGCGATCCGGGCCAGGTGCCCTCGCACGGTGCGTGCAAATGTCCACCAAAGGAGTGCGACGACCGAGAAAAACGAGAGCCCGCTGGTCATACGGTGCGTGAACTCGATCATCGTGTCGATTCGCGCTGAGTGCTGAATCACTGTTCCGTTGCAGAGTGGCCAGTGGTCGCCGCAGCCGGCTCCTGAGCCCGTGGCGCGCACCAGCCCGCCCCACAAAATCACCGCAATGAAATAAGCCAGAACGCCCCACGCGAATCGCCGCAGTGCGAGTGAAGGAAGATGATGAGTTTGCGCGGGTGAAGCCGCAACAGTCATTCATGACTCCGGTACGAACTCACCAGTGTAGAACAATTCCGTATCGCGATGATTGGCTGCCGAATTTCGCTCATCAAGCGCGAACAACGCCGGATGGCCCTATTCGTTCAGCAGCCTGACCACGTGATTCACGATCATCAGGTCTTCGAGAGGTGGAATCACCCGTACCCTCACTGGCGAGTTCTCCGCCGAAATGATCGCCGGCCCGCGCACATTGTTGCGCTTTGCGTCCACCACGATCCCCAGCGCCCCCAGTCCCGCGCAGATCTCGGCTCGCGAGGCAATATCGTTCTCGCCGATGCCGCCCGTAAACACCAGCATGTCGAGTCCGTTCAACTCGGCTACATAGCTGCCGATCCATCGCGCGATCGTCCAGCAGAATTTGTCCACAGCTAGCCGCGCTTTCGCGTTTCCGCCCTCGATTGCCTCACGTAGGTCGCGCATGTCATTCGACAACTCGCTTACTCCGAGCAAGCCCGACTTCTTGCTGACAACAGTCTCAAGCTTGTCGGCCGCCTCCGCCGCATTCGGAGTCGTCTCCGCAATCTTCTTCAGGATGAAGATCAACACGCCCGGATCGATATCGCCCGTTCGCGAGCCGCTGATAATGCCGCCCGATGGTGTGAGACCCATGGACGTGTCCAGGCACTGCCCGTCGCGAATTGCGGAAATCGATGCGCCATTACCGAGATGGGCCACAATCAGTTTTTCCGGCACGTTCGGCTGCAATTGGAAAATGATCGACTCGTAGGAGATGCCGTGGTATCCATAGCGCCGCACTCCCATAGTCGCATATTCCTCAGGAATGGGCATGCGCACCGCGACCTCAGGCAGCGTCCGATGAAAGTAGGTGTCAAGCACCGCGAAATTTGGAATCCCCGGAAACAGCCGCAGCGCCTCGCGCATGATGTAAACCGCGATGGGCGTGTGCAGCGGCGCCAGAGCTGCATAACTTTCGATCTCGTCGATCAGCGCTGGCGTGATTCGCTGGTTATCACGGATCGTGGGTCCTCCGCAAACAACTCGGTGTCCGATTGCCGCCGGCGCTGGAATCTCGCCGGAATTGAGCGCATCGACCACCAGCTTGAACGCTACCGAGCGGCTCGGTAACGCGGGCGTCTGATCCTGGAGCTTCTTGCCGGCCGCGTCCTTGATCCAGAACTTCCCCAGATCGGTGCCGATCCCATCGACAGCGCCTTCAACGAGCCGCTTCCGCTCACTGCCGGTGGCCTCATATAACGAAAACTTGATGGAAGAGGAACCGCTATTCAGCACCAAGATCGGCAAAGTAGGCATGGATTAAGGCCCTTTCAACACATTGTGCGGCGAGTCACCAAGGTCGGGATGGAACCGCAGATTCGCGAATGCCGACGGTCATTCATCTCGCGTAAATCAATGCGCCGAGATCGCCGCGAAGCTCGGAACCGCGCCTGGATTCAAGCGTACCAGCCGCTCCGTTGGCCAATGCGTGACTTCAGTCACACAGCGAAAGTGCGACGGCTCCTTTCCCTCAATGCGGCAGGATGGCATGCGCGCATCGCAAAGCGGAGGCGAATTATCGCAGTCCTAAAAGAATCGCTTCAACTTAAGAATCTGCGACTCAAATCCATACCAAAGTGCCGTCGCAACAAGAGTGCTCATCACCAGGCGAAATCCTACAATCGCAAGATTTCCGTCCGTGCCGTAGCGATCCATCGCCCGATCGAACCATCCGAAGTAAATGAAGACCGCAATGTGCGTCATATAAAGGCCGTAGCTGATTCGCCCGTAGAAGGCCAGCGGCCCACGCCGCAGCAAAGCATTTACCGGGTTGCGCGCACCGGTGGATGCGATCGCCGCAATCATCGCGCCGGCAAATCCCACTGCCAGCGCCGAATCCAGAAGCGATGTTCCACCGGCAATAGTGGCCGCCGCCGCAATGCCCATCACAAATGCGGTGAGGCCGATTGCGAGCCATGCGCGTCGGCTGAGCTTGACTGTGTAAAACGCAAGCGCAAGCAGGCTGCCGAGCGCAATACCGTCCAGATGAATCAGCGTATTCGTCGGCGTCATCCAGTGGAGATTAGCGTGACGGATCCAGGGAGATGCAATCAACGCCGCCAACAGGACCGTCCCCAGCATCCACGGCTTGCGCAGAAAGCGCACGAGCGGCGCCCACACAAAGTAGTACTGCTCTTCAATGGCCAGCGCCCACGAGGGGCCGAGCGCCGGCGGCAGGGCCAGGTGAAACAGGTTCTGCACGCAAAAGAGGTAGGCCAGCCACGGCGCTGTCTCGATCGCATGCCACACGCTGCCGCCCACAAACCATGGCGCGTTCAGGTAGACAACGGCCAGAACCAGCAAGTAAACAGGCCAAACGCGCAGGGCCCGGCGCGCATGAAAATGATGGAAGTAATGCGGCTTGTCTCGCGTTCCCAGAAGAATGCATGTGATCAGGAAACCGCTGAGCACAAAAAAGAGAATGACGCCCGCCCATCCCCACAGGCTGGCGTAGTAGAGCTGCGTCCCCTCAAGGCGCGGATGGCAGTGATAGAGGACTACCGCCAGAATCGCCAGGCCGCGCAGTCCGTCGAGCTCCGGCAGATAGGTGGGAAGCCATGTTGGGCGTTGCATGGGCAAAGTTGTTTGCCGGAAGGTCACCAAATCAGCGCAGGCTCATCCCGCCGCCAGTTGCCGCGCGCGTTCAGTTGCCCGCATCACCGCTTTGATCAGCGTCACCCGCAACCCGCCCTCCTCCAACTCCAGGATGCCGTCAATCGTGCATCCTGCGGGCGTGGTCACAGCGTCCTTGAGCAGAGCCGGGTGATAGCCCGTCTCGAGCACCATCTTCGCAGCGCCGTAGGCCGTTTGTGCGGCCAATTGCGTTGCAATTTCGCGTGGTAGGCCTACCTTCACGCCGGCCTCGGCCAACGCTTCAATAATGATGTAGAGATACGCCGGGCCGGAACCTGAGAGCCCGGTCACTGCATCCATGTGCTTCTCGTCCACCAGCACCGTTCGGCCCACAGTCTCAAACAGTCGCTGGGCCAGCGCCATCTGCGCATCGCTTACAAAGCGCCCGCGGCACAGAGCGGCCGCGCCCGCGCCCAGGGCAGAGGGTGTATTTGGCATCGCTCGCACCACCGCAATATCCATACCCGCCGCTTCCTCAATGGCGCGCGTCTTCACTGACGCTGCGAAAGAAACCAGCAATTTGGACTTGCCAAGCCCAGGTTTGATCTCCGCAATCAAATCCGGAACCTGGAATGGCTTCACTCCCACCAGAATCAGGTCCGACTGCTTTACGGCTTCCAGATTGTTGGTGCTCACGTCCACGCCCCATTGCGTGCTCAGCGCGAGCGCTCGCTCGGCATGGCCCACGGTAGCGTGAATCCGGTCGGCGGCAAACAGATTCTCCTTCAGAAATGCCTGCAGCAGAATGCCACCCATCTTTCCTGCGCCCAGAACCGCCACGCGGACCTGGGGCAACTGCGCAGGGGTTTGCGGAGCCTCGACGGCGATCTCGGCCATTGCTTCTTTTCCCTTCATATCAAGAATTCCGCCGTCTTCGGCGCTTTCGGCGCACGGCGCGGCCTACATCTCTCAAGAATACTCGCGTCAGGCTCGAATCCTTGTCCAATCACCGAAATCGAACCCTCCCCCTCAGAAGTGGGGGAGATCCAAGTCAATCACCTTCCGGCAACGCTTGCGCGACGCGCTTACTTGGCTCAGCTCTCAAGCGCCCTCGCCTACTGGCTCAATATGGCTTCGTTGATCAGGAAATCTTTGAGTGTGCTTGCCATCTTGTCGTTGCGCTGATCGACCGGCCAACTAGAATCCCAAATCACGTAACCGCCGGGAAGCGAAAGAAACTGCTGTCCGCCAACTACCGCCGAGACCGCCGTCACGACCCATGCATCAGACTCGAGGATGTAAGCCGGCGCGCCTTCGTTCCCCGTAACTGGACTGCGCAACTCCGATATGTGTTCCCCCATATGAATCACGGCTCTCGCCAATGAATCTCCCTGCACGCGATCCTGGTTGAATGTGCAATTGAAAAGAACGCCGTCAGGCGAATCCTTGATCCCCAGATCCTCATCCTTTGGCGAAGCCTCGTTCCCCGCTCCATAGGCGACAGAAACGCCTGTCGAATGGTCGTTGGGCTTCCCATAGACTGCGGCGGCCCTCGTTGCAGCGTCCTTCGGAGGGCCCGCGGCAAGCTTGTCGGCGTTCTTTTGAGCGGCGGCAATCGCACCGTTCAGATCGAGTCCGTTCCCCGCTCCCCCTCCCACGCAGCCACCACCACCGCAGCCGGCCCCGGCGCCATACATATCCGCTCCGTTTCCCCCTGTCGTGGCGCCGCCTTTGGTCTCATCGTCGTTCTTTGAGTAATCGATCTCCTTTGGCGTCACGTCTGAAACCGACTCCAGCACCAGGCGCGCGGGATAGGCATTCATATTCCCAAAACCGCCAAAGCCCACAATTTTGCCTGAGGCGTCGCGTTGCAATGTCGCGTCGGCCACGCTATCCATTCGGCCCACCAGCGTCGCCGTCACCTCGTAGCGCGTGCAGCCCAGGCACATGTCCGCACCCTTCTCGTGCTTCTGTGCCAGCAGGGAATCGAACTGCTTGAAGTCCTTGCTCTTGTCGAGCGTTACCGCCGCGCGCGTCGCGGGCGTGTATTTTCCCGTAAAGTTTCTCGCCGGCTCGATCGTCAGCATGGCTGCGGGACCCGCTTTGCCCTTCGTTCCCGGTGGATAGGCCAGCCAGATCGCGTTCACGGGATATCCGCAGTTTGAATCGGTCGAGTCCTTGATCACAAACTCGTCAAACCCGGCCACCACCGTGCCTTTGATGCGCACAATCTGCCCGTTGAACGCCTGCGGCTTCTTCACTACGTCGCATACCGTCGTTTCGACTGGAGCCGTGGCCTGCGCATAGAGGTCGCCACCCAATCCCAGAATGATGCAAGCCAGAATCAAACCATTCTTCATAGAATTTCTCCATCCGCCGCTGCCCGCAACGGTATTGAATCTCGATCCGCTGCGAGCCCGCAGGGGCGTTGAATATTGCCCGCGGCACGAACCGTTGTGAGCGCGAACTCGAAAGAATACCACGCCGGCACTTTCACCTTCTTGCCGGCGTAGGGCGCGGTTCCCGGTTCGGCGCCGATCCTGCCGGATTATCCCGAGATTCTGCCTGTGGCTCCGAACGAGCGCTCCTGCCGAGTGTTTCGGCGATTGAACGCGAAGCCAGAACCAGACATTTTGGAACGGTCAACTCTGCGGCCCGAGCATAAAGTAGTAGTAAATGGGAGTAGTTATGTGCCGTACCTTAAGCCTTCTTTTCGTTGTCATTGGTTGCACGACTGCTCTTCTCTGCCCCTCCCAAACAAGGGATCTGTCTGGAACCCAGCCGGCACTCATGCCTGAGCAGCCGGATTCTGCGCACCGCGCTTGGCATGCCGCATGGGTCACACATCCGACTGCCCCACAGCGCGAGCCCATAGTACTGCACTTCCGGCGTTCGCTTGAGCTTGCTGCAGTTCCCGCGAGCTACCGGGTGCGCGTAAGTGCCGACAATCGGTTCATTCTCTACGTGAATGGCCACAGGGTGGGTGACGGACCGGCACGCGGCGACCTCAGTCACTGGCGCTACGAGCGCTTCGATCTGGCTCCTCTGCTGCACGCGGGCAGCAACCTCATCACGGCAACGGTGTGGAACTGGGGCATCTTTGCGCCCATCGCCCAGATCAGCGATCGAACGGCATTCTTGCTGGAGAGCGAAGACGCAGGCGCTGAGGGGATCTCCACTCCTGAGGGGTGGCAAGTCGAGATCGAACCGGGTCATCGCGCGCTCGATCGCAGTTCGGTGGACCTTCATACTTATTTCGCTGCCGGGCCAGGGGAGCAAATTAATGCGGAGCTCTACGATTGGGATTGGCAGTCGGTGTCCGTCGCAAACGCGAAGTGAGTGGGTGTCGCTTCTCCCATGCGCGATGATATGAATCCCTCAGTGAATCAGGCCCACTCTGCCGATACGACTGGAGACAACAACTGGGGCCTGGTTCCGGATGCGCTGCCGCATATGGAATACGCGCCCACCAGCGCGGGAGAAGTTGTACGAGTCGGGGCTCCGGCCGAGGAACAACCGGGTTTGAGTACGTTTCCCGAGTCGCCCTTGACGGTGCGGCCAGGAACCAGCCTTCATCTTCTCCTCGATCGTAAAACGCTGACGACGGCCTATCCCATCCTTACGGTTTCCGGCGGAAAAGGCGCGAAGATCTGGCTGACTTACTCCGAGGCGCTCTACGACAAGCAGATGCACAAGGGCGACCGCGACGAGGTGGGGAATCGCCAGGCACACGGACTGAAGGACAACTTCCTGCCCGACGGCGGTCAGCATCGAACCTTCGAGCCGCTCTGGTGGCGCACCTGGCGCTACCTCGACCTCGATATCGAAACTGCGGATACGCCGCTGACGCTTGAATCGCTGACTGCGGCCTTCACGGCGTATCCATTCGAAGAGAGGGCGACTTTCATCTCGCCCGACAATGACCTCAAGCAAATATGGGATATCAGTTGGCGGACGGCACGGCTGGATGCGCACGAGACCTACATGGACACGCCTTACTACGAGCAGTTGCAGTACGTGGGCGATACGCGCATCCAGGCGCTGATCTCCTATGCTGTGGCCGGCGACGACCGTCTGGCGAAGCAGGCGCTGGAGGCCTTCGACGCCTCGCGCTTCCCGACGGGATTACACGCAGCCGCTACCCGAGTTCGTTGGCCCAAACCATCCCGACCTTCTCTCTGTTGTGGATCGAGATGGTGCGGGACTGGTGGAACTATCGACCCGATCCGGAGCCGGTGCGCGCTTCGTTGCCCGGTCTACGGACAGTGCTCGACTGGTTTGCGCGCTACGAACAGCCGGACGGATTGCTGCGGAAGCTGCCGTGGTGGAGCTTTATCGATTGGGTATCGAAGGGCGAGATTCCCACGTACGACGCGAACGGAGAGTCGTGCATGACGACGCTTCAATACCTTGGCGCGCTGGAAGACGCGGCCGCGCTGGAGAAGGGATTGGGCGATCCGCTGTTCGCCGAGCGGTACTTGAAACGGGCCGCACATGTGCGCTCCGCGCTGGCGGCGAAGTGCTGGGATGCCAAGCGGAACCTGGTGGCAGAGACGCCAGAGCACAAAGGCTACAGCCAACAAGCCAGCATCCTGGGCGTGCTGTTCGACGTGGTTCCGAAACAGAGCCAGCAGGCAGCGATGGAGAACGTGCTGAAGATCGAGCCTGGCGCGAAGCTCGACGATGTGCTTAGCGCGTCGTAT
Source organism: Occallatibacter sp. (assembly GCA_049518955.1). GTDB lineage: Bacteria > Acidobacteriota > Terriglobia > Terriglobales > Acidobacteriaceae > Telmatobacter. Next base: position 9,843 of record JBEKRG010000031.1, on the reverse strand, counting down.
TATTTCCGCTACTACCTCGCGCGGGCGCTGGAGCATGCCGGAATGGGCGACAGGTATCTGGACTCGATCAAGCCGTGGCGCGACTTGCTCCCGCTGCACTTCAGCACTTGGCCTGAAATTCCGGGCGAGACACGCTCCGATTCGCATGCGTGGAGCGCGCACCCGATTTACGATCTCCTGACGCTGGTGGCGGGCATTGAGCCGGCCAGCCCGGGCTTCAAGACTGTGCGCATTGCACCCCATCTCGGCTCACTGCCCAGGCTGCAGGCGACGTATCCGCATCCTGAAGGCGCGATTTCGGTGGAGTACGTGAAGAAAGGCGGAGCGCTCGAAGCCAAAATCAAGCTGCCGGGAAGGCTCATAGGCACCTTCGAGTACGGAGGACGAACCTGGAAGCTCGAACCAGGCGAGAACCGCATCGAGGTTATTCCTAAATAGCGCGTAGAAACAACAAGCTCCTTAGGAAGAGCTTGAACCTACAACCCTTTGCCCGTGGTTAATTTGCAGCAGGCGCGGCGGCCGGAACCGACACTGCCGGGCTCTGAGTTGCAATCCAGGCGTCGATGCGCTGGTCGAGGACGTCAAGCGGCAGGGCGCCGGAGTCGATGACCTGGTCGTGGAAGGCTCGGATGTCGAACTTGTCGCCCAGAGCCTTCTTTGCGCGGCCGCGCAGCTCCAGGATTCTCAACTGCCCAATCTTGTAGGCCAGAGCTTGGCTTGGCCAGGCAATGTAACGATCAACCTCTGACTGGATGCTGGGCTCGTCAATATTCGAGTGATCGCGGAAGTACTGGACCATCTGTTCGCGGGTCCAGCCCTGGGAGTGCACGCCGGTGTCGACGACGAGGCGGATGGCGCGCCAGACTTCGTTCTCCAGGCGGCCGTAATCGGAGTAGGGGTCCTGGTACAGGCCGACATCCTTGCCCAGATGCTCTGAATAGAAGGCCCAGCCCTCGGTGTAAGCCGTGTAGCGCTCGAACTTGCGGAACTCAGGAATGCCGGTCATCTCCTGAGCGATGGAGATCTGGAGGTGATGGCCGGGGATGCCCTCGTGATAGGCGATGGACTCGACACTGTAGAGGTTGCGGTGCGTCGCGTCGTACGTGTCGATAAACAAGCGGCCGGGACGCGAGCCATCGGGCGAGCCTGGCTGGTAGTAGGCGGGCGGCGCGCTCTTGGCAAGGTAGTCGGGAACCGTGGTGACCTCAAACGGCGCCTTCGGCAGCACGCCGAAGAGCTGCGGCAACTTGGCCTGCATTGGACCGAGGTAGCCTTTGTAGGCCGCGACCAGCGCGTCGGCGGAGGCCGGGTGCTCGTTTGGATTGGTCTTGAGGCTGGCGCGGAAGCTGGCCAGGTCCTTGAACCCAAGCTTCTGGGCGATAGCCAGCATTTCAGCCTCGTCCTTGCCGACTTCGTCGAGGCCGATCTGATGAATCTGGGCAGAGGTCAAGTTGGTCGTGGTGGTGCGCTTGATGAGGAACTGGTAGTACTTTGCACCGTCAGGCAAAGCGTCGATGCCGGGCTTGTCGCGGCCGGCCGGAATGTAGCTGACTTCGAGGAACCTGGCAAACCGCACGTATGCCGGCAGCACCTCCTTGGAGATCGCATCGAGCATTTCGCTCTTGATGCGCACTTGCTCTGAGGCTGAAATAGAGGCGGGGAAGTGCTTGAGCGGCAGCGCGAGGGGCGAATCTTCGGGCTTTTGATTGGCGAGTTGCTTCACCTGATCGAGGGTCTTCTGGAGCAAGTATCTGGGCGGCACGCGGTGATCGTCCATGCCGATGGACATATTGGTCGTGACCTGATCGAAGGCGTGGGGAATGGCATGCAGGCGCGCGATCCAGTCGTCGTAATCCTTCACCGTGTTGAAGCTGAGCTCGGCCACAATTTGCGGGTAAGTGGAGTAGATGCCGTCCATCTGGTTGACGGGCATCTCCCATTCCTTGAACTCGGCAGCCTCCTGGTCCAGATCGAACTCGCGAAGCAGAAGTTCCTGGCTGATCTTCTCCTGGTCAGTAAAACCAGTGGGGTCGATCGCGGCCAGGCGGAGCTCGAATCTTTGTACGCGCGCCAGCTCGTCGTTGAAGGCCGCGACAGAGTAGTCGCTGATCTGGTCGTTGTAGCGCGGGTCGCCGATGAGCGAGGCGAGCTCGGGGTCTGTCTTAAGCTGATCTTCCCAGTAGTCGTGGAAAAGGTCGTTGAGGGCCTGTCGGCGGTCGGCAAGCGAGGCGGGAGCGGCAGGGCCGGCTGTGAGTTGGGCGTGGAGCGCCGGAAGGAATGTGAGCAGCGTGACCGAGGCAGCGACGGCAAAAAGATAGGTTCTTCTCAAGGGTGCAGGTTCCTTTTGGGGGGCGTTGGCCTTCTTGTTGAGTTTAGAGCAAGGAGACCGTGAGTCGTGATCCGTCGAACAGTGGAAGCCACCATCGCTCGTACGATCCCCTCGCCCCCTTGCTCTCAGCCGGCATGTCAACCCCCCCTTGCGCTCCCAAACCTCCGCAACTCGCTGAAAACATTCAGTAAAAATTCCTTCTCAAGTTTGCCGATTAATTCACGGAAATCGCTAGCCTTAAAGATGAAAGGGGATTCTTCATGGCAAGCACAGCGATTTCCACCATCACCGCCGCGAGCGCACCTGCGAAATCAACCGCGCCGGCAGGCTCCAGCACAGCCAAGGACACGAATAACGATTCCGGAAAAGAGGCCCTCGCCAGTTGCATGCGCTCCTGGAACTATGCCTACAAAAAGCTCGCAGAGGACGACGACTCCACCGAGTACGAATGTGAAAAGGCGGGCAACAAGGCCTTTTTCAAAGCCACGCCTCCGCTCTGCGGCTACAAGAACATCTGCGAGTTCATCGCCTGCATCAACTACGCGTCCATGACCGGTATTGTCACGCACAATGAAGCGGCGCACTTTCTCGCCAACGCCAAGCTCGCTCTTTCCGCCGTCTACCATCAGCCAAAGCCCCCGGCTGCCTCGTCCGATCAGCCCGATACAATCGGCCCAGAGGACGAATCCCAGTGCCCCGACCCGCGGAAATCTCCGGCGAAAAGGGGAATTAAATAAGGAAAAAGTTTTATACCCCCAGGGGTATATTTTTCAGCTTAACTAATGTGGAATCAGCAAATCACCCTCAACATCGTCGACAAATTTCGTCGATTTTATGACCCGAAACGCAAGAGGAATAGAGGAGCAAGAAGCGAAGGATCGCGGTAGGAGCCGCGTTGAACTCTCGTGTGAGATGCTTGATGGTTCCAATTTCGAGGGATTTGCAAGGAGGCAAAATGCTTCGCCGCAAACTCGCTCTTGCGCTCTTGCTCGTGTTGCCCACAGCCGCACTCAGCCTGCGCGCCCAGAGCATCGTCGGGCAATGGCAGGGAACATTGCAGTCGCCCCACCCCCTTCGCGTGGTCCTGAATGTCTGGCGCGATACTACCGGCAGTCTACAGGCGTACGACGTCTCGATCGATCAGAGCCCCGACCACATCCCAGTCACAACCATTTCCATGACACATGAGGAATTAGATTTCTCGATTGCGATGATCCAGGGGAGCTATCACGGAAAGATAAGCGCCGACGGCAACCGGATCGATGGGACCTGGACTCAGGGATCGCCCATGCCCCTCAACTTTGAGCGCGCCACAGAAGCAACATCGTGGCTGACGAAATCGAAAACCCGTCTGGTCGCAGTTGCCCCCGGCATGTCTCTCGAAGTGATTGATTGGGGTGGAAGCGGGCCTCCGATTGTTTTCCTAGCCGGCCTCGGAAACACGGCCCACATCTTCGACAATTTCGCGCCGAAGTTCCTGCCCAACTACCACGTCTATGGAATCACGCGGCGCGGTTTTGGCGTGTCCAGCTCGCCGGTTCCTAGTGGTTCCAACTACAGCGCGGATCAGCTCGGCGACGATGTTCTCAAGGTGATGGACGTTCTCGGAATCAACAAACCCGTGATCATCGGGCACTCCATCGCCGGCGAGGAGTTGAGTTCAATCGGAAACCGATTTCCGGACAAGGTTGCGGGCCTCGTCTATCTTGACGCGGGCTACGCTTATGCACTCTGGTCGCCAGACTCGGGAGACAGCCGTTTGGACGCCGAAGACTTGCAGAAGGATCTGAGCGCCTTTCTCTCCGCTCCGCCCGGAAGCGACGACAAGGAGATTGTTGCCAAATCGCTGGCGGCCCTCGCGCAGCTTCAAAAGGATTTCGTAGACCAGCAGAAGGAAATGGAAACGCTGCCCCCTCCGCCTGCCAATCAGCCCAAGCCCCCGTTCGCGGCTGCTGGCGCGGCCATTATCATGGGCCAGCAAAAATATACGAGCATTCCCGTGCCTTTTTTGGCGATTTTCGCCAGCCCTCACAATCGTGGGCCAATGCCCAACTTTACCGACGCCCAGAAGGCCGCGCTCGTTGCGAGCGATAAGAAAACAACAAGCGCCCAGATCGCGGCGTTTCAGGCGCTCAAGTCCGCGAAAGTCGTCATCCTCCCCAACGCGAGTCACTACGTGTTTCTGTCCAACGAGCCCGAGGTCGAGAAAGACATCAAGGATTTCCTCGCCACGGTGGACGCCGCGGGTCGCTAAGGGCGTCATCTGCGAATGGGTGGCGGGCGGGGGTGGTTGGTTCAGGGGTATAGTGGAGCGTACCCAATTCCCATCCGAACAGAAGCAAGAGACGACCATGGCGCACGACGTCTTCATCAGCCATTCCGCGAAGGACAAGACGATTGCGGACGCAGTGTGCGCAACCCTCGAGTCGGAGGGAATCCGGTGCTGGATCGCTCCGCGCGACGTGATGCCGGGCATGGAGTGGAGCAAGTGCATTATCGATGCCATCAAGCATGCGCGAGTGATGGTGCTGGTGTTCACGGCACAGGCCAATGCCTCGCAGCAGATTCGCAAGGAAGTTGAGCGCGCAGTCAAGCACGGTGTCGTCGTCCTGCCGTTTCGCTTGGAGAATGTTGATCCCGATGAGTCGCTGGAATACTTTATCGGCAACGTGCACTGGCTGGACGCGCTGACAACGCCGCTCGAGGCGCATCTCAATCACCTGGCAAGAGCAATCAAAGTGCTGCTGGCGCCGGTGGTAACGCCGGACGAGCGGGCTGAGCCGCGTGCAGCGACTCCAATTCCCGCTGAGGAAGAGAAAGCGCCGAACGGGAAAACGACCAAGGCCGGGAACCTGCACGGCGATTCGTCTGAAGGGGATGGATTGCAGGATCCGGCAAAGGAGAACGTCAGGGTCAGCTCTCCTGATTCAGGCTCCGAGCGCATGTTCGTTGACGCCGCCAAACGTCGACGAGTTCGGGTATGGGCATTGAGCGGAGCTGTTGCGCTCATTCTTGTGCTGGCAGCGATTTTGGTGATTCGCTTCAGATGGGGGCGAAACTCAGCGGGCTCATCGCCCCAGGCCGCACAGCCCGCAGCGGCTGGAGCAGGCGCTGGGCAAGGCGGAAACCCTGCTGCGCAATCGCCCCAGGCCGGAGGGAGCCCAGCAAGTTCCTCGGCGCCGGCATCAAGCGCGAGCCCGGACGGAAGTTCGGTCGGCGCTCCCAGCGCAACGTCGGCGGCGACGCAAGAGCTTGCCCAGGAAGCGAAGCGACTCATCCTTCAGAAGCAGTATTCCGAAGCCAGACATTTGGCTGAGCAGGCATGCGATGGCGGTTCGGCAGACAGTTGCGTCAATGTCGGCTGGCTTTACGATACTGGCCATGGTGTTCGCCGCGACGAATCGCGGGCGGCTTCTTTTTTTCAGCGGGCCTGCGATGGCGGAAGCGCAGAGGGTTGCTTAAACCTCGGAGCAGACTACGATGCCGGCAAAGGCGTTGTTCTGGATTATGCGCAGGCAGCCGCTCTTTTTCAAAAGGCGTGCAATGGTGGGATCGCCGAGGGCTGCGGCGATTTGGGAGATCTCTACGCGAAGGGCCTTGGCGTTGCCCAGGATTCGGCAAAGGGGACGTTATTGTTGCAAAAGGGTTGCAGCGGCGGCGACCAACAGGCGTGCAGTCAGCTGACGAAGCCGCAGTGATTGTGGGACGATTGCGGAACCGCTCGACAGCCGGAAGCTAAGGCTAAGAAACCTTTACTTTGCCCGGAGGCATGAAGCGATATAGTAGGCTGCAAGGGCGGCTGACTCACGGTAACGGTGAGGCCGGTTTCGCTCATTCCTCCTCGATTCATATTCAAAGCCTGGTTTCATCATTCACACGCAAGGCAAGTTCCGGCAGGAGTTCACTCGCGATTTGGCGAAGGAAAGCTGAGGATCAGTATGGAAGGTTTCTATACGGTTCAGTTCGTCGGCGTGCAAGGCTGGGGTACGGGCGTTGTGGTCTATATCGGAGGCCACGTATTCGGCGGCGACAGCGCCATGATGTTTTCGGGCACATACGATCGGCAGGGAAATGCCGTGACCGTTCAGCTCCACGCGAAGCAGATTGCGCCTGGATTGATGAACACGATGGGCCGCAACGAATTCGATCTGGATTTGTCGGGAGTCGTGGACGGAGACAAGATCAAGCTTGCCGGCAACATACCCGGAACGGAGCTGCGCCTGAAAGCAAACCTCACGAAACAGTGCGACCTGCCTGCGAGGGGTTGAGGCGCCGTGGGTGATCCAGATTCAACGGCCAAGCCGCCTGGCGAGTCTGACGAGATTTCGCGCAGGCCAATCGCGAGCAATCGTGTGGCGCTGACTTTGGCCGGCGTGGGTGTCCTGCTCTATCTGCTCTATACACATATATGGTTGATCGTTCCGTTGGCGTTCGTGGGCCTGCCCGTGCTGGGGTATTACGGCGTGAGGCTGCGGCGAAGGTGGGCGAGGGTTCTGTGCTGGGTTGCGTTTGCAGCGATTCTGGCGACGGCCGCAGCGCTGATCTGGCTTGTGATGCATATCGCGATTTGATTGCTTGGGAAACCGTGGGTAGTGGACCGTGAATCGCGGGCCGGATGCCGCGATCGGACGCCGCCAGTGCGTTTCAGAAGTCGTGTGGATGTTCGTGGCCCGTGGAAGCGACGGTTGGATCGGCGGAGGGGGGAGGCGAAGTCGTTGAGTCATTCGCTTCGGTTTGGGCGCGGAGACGGGCGACGGTTTGCCAGTTGTCTTTGCGAGGCTGAAGGGAGAACCACTCTGGCAGCGGCATGAGGAGGAAACGGCTGAGAGTTTCGGCGTAAGGCTCGTAGAGGGCGCGCATCTGGCGGAGTCGCTCGCGAGAGGAGTCGTTGTAGCAGAGCTCGATGCCGCTCGCGGTGAGCATGTCGTAAAGCTCGTGGCAGCGCGCGGGCGGAAGCCGGTCGGGAGCGTTGGCGACGGGGCGGAGATTGAAGATTTGCGAGAGGTCGACGAGCGCGTGGCGTGCCATCGCGAAGGTGAGCTGGGCCTGGCGGGCCTCGAGGCCGCGAACACCCGCGATGAGAAGCGACGAGGTATCGAGGACGGCGGTGAGGGCACTGAGCCAGCTTTGGCTGTTGTGCTGGGAGCGGTAGTAGCAGAGAAGCGGGTAGGAGATGTGGCTCTCGAGGAGCTCGGCCGACCAGCGTTCCCATTCAACAAGGAGAGTGGAGAGAGATTGGGCGGCGCTGTCGCACGAGTGGCGGCGCATGAGCTCGGCTGCGGTGGGCGGTGAGCCCGCGCGGGCGTCGAGCAGAGAGATGGAGACTTCGCGGCGCGAGAAGGCGGCGTAGAGGACCGGGAAGTATCCCATGACCATGGCCAGAAAGCCGAAGCCGATTCCGCTTTGGAGAATGAGAAGGACGCGCGCGAGCGGGCTATGCGGCGTGACGTCTCCGAGGCCGAGGGTGAAGAGGGTCGTTCCGCTGATGTAAAGGTCGGTGTGGAAGCCGGAGGGATGGGCGGGGTCGTTGAAGGGGCTGCCGATGGCGAAGTAGATGAAGGCGAAGCCGAGGACCATGAAAGCGGCCCAGACGACGAGAAGAAAGATGAGCGAGAACGGACCGTAGTAGCCGAGAAGGATCTCGCGGCGGCGGGCATGGTGAAAGCGGCGGGCGAAGAAGCGCCAGGGAAACCACGTGGCGATATAGAAGAGGCGGGTGAGACGAAAACGGCCGGTAGCGCGGCGGGGCAGGATGATGGTCTGGAAGGCATCGAAGAGCACGATCGAGATGCAGAGAATGCCGGTAACCAGGGCGAGGTGACGCATGGGGACTCCGCAGAGAGTGAGGCAGCCGGTAGGTCGGAGAACGGCGGCCGTTGGTTGGATTGTAGTGGACGGATCGACGGCGGGCGGAGTGGGTGAGGTGGAACGCGTTTTCGGTCCGGCCCAACTGACAATGTGCAACGTCCCAAGAAAACTTTGTTGCGAGCAGATTCGTCGGTAAGCTGTAAGTTCGTTGCATTCGCAGAAAGATTCAACGCGAGCCTTAAAGAGCAAAGAAAAAGCTTGCCTGCGGGGATTGCGCGTGGTTAGAGTTGTGAAGCGACATTCCCCCCAACGGACAATTGACAGCGGAGAGAGCGAAAGGAAGCAAGTAGAGGGGCTCCTAATTTCCTGGCATTGGAATCAATGACGGGTCGTGTGCGGGACTCTTGCGCGCGATGGCTGGGGTTTACCTTTCGCACCGAGACAGTGGGTGAGCGCGGTTGCGGGGTTAGCGGAACCAGGGACGAACGGTGTCGAAATGGAGGTCAGTGAATGAAAGAGAGCAAGCGAAGTGGATGGGCGGCGGCGGTAGTGGCGCTGGTTTGCCTGAGTTTGGCGGGATGCGGGAACAACGTGAAGGGACACACCTATGCGGCTCCGGACGGATCGGTGACGATCGTGTTTCAGTCGGGCGGAATTGCGAATATGACAATGGGTCCGATCCCAGTGACTTGCACGTACACGCAAAGCGGCAAGCAGGTGAACCTGACGTGCGGCGGACAGACGGAGATTCTGACAGTGGCCAACGATGGATCGTTGGATGGGCCGCAGGAAACAGTGGGACATTTGACGAAGGTGAAGTGAGGCTGAATGCATCGGAGTCAGCGGGGCTAATTGAGTCGGCAAGCAGGCGGCCGGGAGGCCAGTGAGCCAGCGAACTGAATTGTTGTTCACTGAATGTTTAAGCCGGCCCGACGAATCGTTGAATTAATAACGATCGGGTCTTATAGAACTCTTTACTTGAGGCGCGGAAAGATGCTACTTTCATCAGCATCCCCCCGGCCCCGAAAGACAGGAGAATAACTATGCTTTGTCCACGCTGCGGCACGGAGTCCCAGCCCGATAACAAGTTTTGCAAGAGTTGCGGAGCAGCGCTAGGCGCAGCGGCTGGTCCGCAGAGCGTGGCTCCTCCGGCAGGGCCACCGCCACCACCGCCAGGCGCGACGGCATATGCAGCGCCGCCGCCACCCATGGGCGGCATGCCGCCACAAGCCCCGCCTCCGGGAATGGTGCCCATGGTGTACCAGGCGTATCCCGGCGGACCGCAGCAGGTGTATTACGTGCCCGCGCCCGGAAAGCAGGCGCATGCCGGTTCGGGTGTGATGGGAGACCTGACGGCGAAGATCCGGCAGCTGGCCTCGACGGACAAGCTGGAAGGATTCAGCTTCAAAGAGATTTTCAAAGAGACGTTCAAGAAGCACGGGCCGGACGCGGTCGAAGAGTACCTTGGGGTTGGCTCGCCGCGGTCGACGCCGCCGTTGGAGATGGTGGACACGAACTGGCCCAAGCCATGGATGTTCTTCCGCGTGCTGGCCGGACTGGCGGTTGCGTACGCGGCAATTTACGCGCTGTACGTTTACACAGGGAATGAAAAGCCGATGATCGCGATCATGGTGCTGGCAACGTTCGCCGTGCCGATGGCGACGCTGACGTTCCTGTGGGAGATGAACACACCGCGTAATGTCTCG
>JBEKRG010000030.1:0-42214 GCA_049518955.1 Occallatibacter sp. | reverse complement strand
GAGCTCGACTTGGGGCAACGTGGTCACTTTGGTTGAGTCTGCGAGCCCCGTCCGAAATGCAGTGGGAGACTTGGGGAATCGTCTGATTCCATCATATCGTGAGGCGTGCGGTTGCTCGCGAGACCCGAAGGCCAGCTCCCTCCGTTAATTTGGTCCGGTTCTTTTGCCCGCTAAAGCGGGCATGTGTTGTCGGGGAGCGTGTTTTCCCCAGCTCGTGCCTTGGACTACCATCTTGACGCCCGCTAGCGCGGGCTCATTCGTCGCTCCTATGAGTCTGCATCCTTTTCCCGGGTATATCTTCATGATTCGAAAAACCAAGGCGGAATTTATTGAGCAAGCAGGGATAGTTCTCGATCGCTTTCGAGAATGCCAGCCTCAACATCGCAGCGTGCGTAGAGATTTCTTGCCTCGCGCCAAAGTAATAAAGCGTCCCTCGTCTCTCTGTTCCGGGTCTTAAGGTGTGCAAATCCCCGTATCGCATTTGCTAAGTCAAGCGGAGAGGAGTCGTCGTGTTCCCGGTAAATCTCTATCGCTTCTTTGTAGCAAGGTGCTGCAAGAACGAATTCTCCCTGCTCACTTAGAACGTCTGCCAAGTGGCGCACGATGTGGGCCAGCTTCAACGGATTGTCCACTGTGCGGCAGATGTCTACCGACTCTTCGTAATGGCGCCGCGCACCAGCCAAATCATGCAAATCTCTTTCAATTTGCCCCAATCCAGCAAGGGCGTGCGCCAGGCCGCTTCGGTCGCCCTCGTATTGGCACAACTCGATAGCTTCCTCAAAACATTGCTTCGCATCGCTTGGCCGCCTGTCCCTTCGGGCTTCATAGCCACGGGCCAACAGCAAATCAGAAGGGGAACCCATAGTGGACATGATTTTCCCAGAGTTAGCCAATTTCTTCAACCATGGAATGATCTGCTCAAACCGCCTGCGCGGGAGACGGCTCGGTCGAGGGCGGCGCGAGGAAGCCGGTTTCCTGATCCTTGTACTGGAGCTGGTAGAGCTTCCAGTAGAGGCCGCGTTGCGCCAGAAGCTCCTGGTGCGAACCCATCTCGCGCAACTGGCCTTTGTGCATGACGAGAATGGTTTCGGCGCGCTGCACTGTCGACAGGCGGTGCGCGATTAAGACACTCGTCCGGCCCTCGACCAGGCGCTCCAGCGCGCCTCGAATGCGCAGCTCCGTGTCGGTGTCGACGCTCGATGTGGCCTCATCGAGGATGAGGATGTGCGGATTGTAGGCCAGCGCGCGGGCGAAGTTGATGAGCTGCTTTTGGCCGGTGGAGAGCGAGCTGCCGCGCTCGCGTACTGGCTCGTCGAAGCCGTGCGGCAGACTGTCAACAAAGTCAAGCACGTTGACGTCGCGGGCAGCGCGGCGCATGGTCTGGTCGTCGATCTGTTCATTGCCGAGGCGAATGTTTTCGCCGATGGTACCGGAGAAGAGGAACGGATCCTGAAGCACGACGGCGAAGTGCTTGCGCAGTTCTGTGAGGTCGTGATCGCGCAGGTCAACTCCGTCCAATAAGATGCGGCCGGCCGTGACCTCGTAGAAGCGCATCATGAGGCTGGTGAGCGTGGTTTTGCCCGCGCCGGTGTGACCGACGATGGCGACCGTCTGTCCCGGCTCGATGGTGAAGGAGACGTCCTTCAGGATCCACTCAATGCCATTGATGGCCGCGAGCTCCGCGCCAGAAGTCGATGACTGCTCAGCTTTGGCGACTGCGGCCTTTTGCTCATCAGTTAGTTTCTGATAGGTAAACCAGACGTGGTCGAATTCAATGCGATTCGACCCGTCGCCGGGAATCGGATGCGCGGGGCTCACGATCTCGGGCTGCGAATCCATGAGCTTGAAGATGCGCTCGCAAGCCGCCATTGCCGCCTGAAGGATGTTGTATTTGTCGCTTAGGTCCTGGATCGGCCGCCAGAAACGCAGAGAAAACTGCGTAAACATGATGAGCACGCCGATGGTGACCGTGGGTGGAAGATGAAGCACGCCAAAGCCGCCGCGCCATACAACGAGCGCGATGGCCACCGACGATAGGAAATCGACTGCGGGATAGTAAAGCGCGTAGGCAAAGATCGTGTCCTTGAAGGCGATCATGTGCTGGCGGTTGACGTCTTCAAAGTCCTTGTAGGCGCGCGCCTCGCGGTTGAAAAGCTGCACCACGGCCATGCCGGAGATGTGTTCTTGCGTAAAGCTGTTGATGCGCGCGATGGCGGTGCGCACGCGGCGATAGCTCTCGCGCACGTGGTCGCGGAAGATACGCGTGACGATGAGAATCAACGGCAGAACGGCAAAGGCAAGCAACGCCAGCCACCAACTGATGGCGAGCATGACAGCGGCCATGATGATGAGCATGAAGGCGTCATTCACGATGGCCAGCACGCCTTCGGTAAACATGTCATTGACGGCGTCGACGTCGGAGGTGAGGCGTGTGACGAGGCGGCCGACGGGATGAACGTCAAAGAAGCCGACGTCCATGCGCTGCATGTGGCGGAAGATGTCGCGGCGCAGATCGAACATGATTTTCTGTCCGATCCACTGCATCAGGTAAACCTGAACGAACTGGAGGAGATACGCCGTCACCAGCATGGCCAGATAAATGGCGGCCAGGCGGGTGATGCCCTGCACTGCCCCCTGAGGAAGCACATGCGCGAGTGGACTCTTGACGGCGACCCAGTGGGCGACGGCGTTGGAGGGATCCTGGTCGCTGGCTTCTGGAGCCAGGTAGCGATCGACTGCGACCATCACCAGAATGGGTCCAGCCACGTCGCACACCGACTTGAGAGAAACCGACAGGGAGGCGATGGCTGCTTGCGGCCAGTACGGGCGCACGAAACGGCCAAGCCGCCGCATCAGGCGCGCATCGTAAACCTTACCGACAACTTCATCGTCGGCCTTGCGCTTGGGCTGGGCGGAGACCTTCTGCGATCCGTTTGTGGATTCGGCCTGCTCCGCTTGTTTTTCTTCGTTATCCGCCATCGGCTGGGGGTTTTGCGCTTCCTTCTTTATTGTAAGGGGATTCGGGTTTTGATTGGGGCCTGGGCTTGGGCGCGGGACGCGAGACGCCCATGCTCAGCAAAACGTAGCCAAAGCCTTTCCGAAGCCAATCGATCACGTTCATTACGGCATCTCGCGGAATACGGTTCGTAGTTCACGGTTCTTAGTTCTCAGTGTGACGCCTGGTTGGCGAACCGCTGAGGTTATGGTTTTGCCGAGGGCGCCGCTGCGGCCTCTGGCGGCAGCTCGCCGCGCACGATCTGGAGAGCGGCCGGAGGCAGCTGCTTATCCGCATTGGCCAGGAGCAGTGTCACCTGCCAGATCTCGGTATCGGTGAGCGTGCTCTTGAAGCTTGGCATGCCCGTGAGGCGAATGCCGTTCGACACCTTCCAGTAGGTTTCGCCGGGAGGATCGTCGCTCACTCCAACGACGCTCGATCCCTTGTGCTGCACCCAGAGTTGCGGGGCCTTTGGATACATGCTGGAACCGAGGCTCGAGGGCTTGCCGTAGAAGCCATGGCACACGGCGCATTGGTCGCTGTAGACCTGCGCGCCGGAGTTGAAAGTGTCTTCGTTGGCCTGAATCGGCGGGTTGCCGGGCATCTCGCGAGCGATGCGCGCGTTGAGCGGAATCGAGACGATCTGCCTCTCGAACGGAAACGGCTGATCTGCTACGGCGACGGGCGGATGCCCAAATCGAAACCATGCCAGCACGGCCAACGGCAATACAACCAAACAGAGGATGATTCCGAGCAAAATGCGTCCCATCGTTCCAGGCGCCTCCCATGGCTATCATCGCAGACAAGCCTCAAATTGACGGTGAAAGTTGCGCACGCCGCGGAGTGCCGGTTCCGGCCGGCGCGCGTCTAAACTGCACGTCTCGGCTCACCGGTTGGGCAGCTTATTCTGGGCAAGTTCCGTGATCTGGTTGTATCGACATATACGGGCGGACCGCGCCGATACACCCGAGGCTGCCCCCGAGGTGATTTAATACCAGATGGGGGAAGCGCCGCATCAAGACCGCCCTGAAACCACGATTCGAGAGGAGCGATTTCGCCGCGGCGGACGCTCGAAATGCCGAATTGGACCGGTCACCGCGCGAGCTTTCGTACTCCCATGGAGGAAATCCGAACCCGATGGTCTTCTTTCGCCGTCTTGCAATTTTGCTGGCGCTTATTTTCCCGGTGATGCCCGCCGTTTATGCGCAAAGCTCGAACTATTCGTCGTCCAACCCGGCGCTAGATCAGAACTTGAATCTCGCTCAAAACCAGGAGCTGGCTCAGAACCAGACTTCCGGCAGCGCGCAGCAGTCCCCTCAAGAAACTCAGGGCGAGATCAGCGTACAGGAGCGGATTCGCCTGCGCCGTGAGCAGCGCCGCAGCACCGCGATCCACGATGCCTACGACCACCGCTGGGAAACATACCTGGACATGGGCTACCTGCGCTTTAAGCCGGGACCGTCGTTGCAAAGGCTGACCTACTATGCGTGGGAGACGGGCCTGACGCGGTTTTCGACCGAGAGGCTGGGCTATACGCTCATCGGCCGCGGCTACTTTGGTACGGCGTATTGCAACATCACCACTTACTGCACGGGCTATTTCACTCGGCCCGCGATCAGCCAGTACGATGTGATCGGCGGCCCGGTTTACCGCTTTTACCTGCAGCCGAAGTTCGCCATTTCGGGCCGCGCTATGGCGGGCTGGGCATATGGCAACTTCTCCGGTGACACGAATGGCGTTCCGCCCGTCGACAAGGGCCTTTACCCCGATGCCAGCACGTTCGCTGCGAGCGCAAGCGTAATTGGGGAATTGAATATTTCTCCGAACCTCGCATTGAAGCTCGCACCTGAGTATTTTTTTACCGGCTTTGGATCATCGATTCAGGCCAGCCGCGGCTTTACAGGCGGACTGGTGTACCGGTGGGGAAAGCAGTAAGGCAAGTGTCACGGATCTGAGTGAGCCGTCAGTGTGCCAAGCGGGACGGCGCCACACATAGAAAGCGTGAAGCGATGAAGAATGGATTGTCTCGCCGTGGATTTTTGCAGTCGGGCGCGGCTACGGCGGCCTGCGCAGCCACAGGGATCGTACCTGCGCTGATGGGCGCTGCGGCAGCGGGCGCGGAGGCGATCCCGGCTTCGGGCAAGTTTTCGCCGCTCAACCTTGGCCTGGCCAGCTACACCTTTCGCAACTTTACTCGCGCACAACTGATCGGCTTCATGAAGCAGTTGAACGTCACCAGCCTCAACGCCAAGGACGTGAAAGGCCATCTGCCGATGGACCCGACACTGGAAGCACAGGCGCTGGCCGACTACGCCGCTAACGGCATCAAGCTCCATGCCGCCGGCGCCATCTATTTCAAGAACAGCACCAGCGACGAGATTCGCGCCAAGTTCGAGTACTGCAAGAGAGCCGGCATCAAAGTGATTGTGGCCGGGGATCCCACACCGGATACGCTTCCGCTCATTGAGCCATTTGTGAAGGAATACGACATTCGCCTCGCCATCCATAATCACGGACCTGAAGACACGCTCTTCCCTTCACCGTTCGATGTGCTGAAGGCGATCAAGAACATGGACCCGCGGATCGGATGCTGCATCGACGTGGGACACGCGGCGCGCGCGGGAACAAATCTTGTTGAAGCGATCCACGCATGCGGTCCGCGCCTCTACAACATGCACGTAAAGGACCTGACGAGCTTTGCCAGCAAGGAAAGCCAGGTGGCCGTGGGCCAGGGCATCCTTCCCTTCCGGGAGATGTTCGAGGCGCTGATCAAGATCGACTACCAGGGTTTCATCGATCTCGAATACGAGATTCACCCCGACGATCCCATGCCCGGCGTGGTCGAGAGCTTCGCGTTCATGCGTGGCGTGCTGGACGGGATGGGGTATTTGACGCACGCGTGAAAAAGCAGCGGAGATAACGGAGTTAACGGAGCTAGTTAGAATGCGCAGCTGCGGGCGACAATTCTGAAACCATCCCTATCGTTGAACGATTATTCCGATTCCCCCGTCATTTGGCGGCCTTTTCTGCTTGAATTTTGTCATTCGCCAACTTCTCCGCGGTATCCAGAGCATCGCCCGCCGACACCTTCACATCCGGTTCCACACCCGTCCCCTCCCAGTTTGTTTTGGTCACCGGATCGAGCGACTCCGCAAAAGGTACGCCGACCATGAAGTAATCGGCGACCGGATGCCCGCTCACCGGATGAGCGCCACCGCCTGTTGTTTCACCGACAATCGTGGCTCGCTTCTGGTTTTTCAAATCGAAAGCGAACTCCTCCGCTCCGGAGAACGTCTCTTTCGAAGTCAATACAAAGACCGGCTGTTTTACAAGCCTCGGGCCGGGCAGATACGACAGCGTCCAATTCTGCCTTGTCGAGTCCTCGCTGCGGTTGTGGATGTCGATCAAATGAGTCGGCCTGTCGAAGAGGTAACTTGCGATCAGTGTGACCATGTCGGGTTGGCCGCCACCATTTTTGCGAATATCAAAAATGACCGCGTCCGTGTGCGCGATGAAACCCATCGCCGCAGCCACGGTCGGCCCGCAGAACGAAGCATCCATGAAACCATCGAATTTTATATAGCCGATGTTGTTGGGCAGGATCTCGACCTTGCGGAACAGGCAGTTGTCGTGTTCCATCTGCTGATGAAACCTCGCCTCATCTTCCGGAGTCGGGTCATGCGGCGGCGGAGCTTTAAAAGGGAGAAAGTTGACGCGCAGATGCCTGTCGTGGCTGACCGCCTGCAGGTCTTTCGTCAATTGCGCAGCAAATTCGTCACCGTCGGTGATCTTGTCGTAGTCGCCGGCTTTCTGGTGCGCCATCAATGCGGTTTCCATTTTCCCGGCGACCGCAGCGTCGATATAAAACTTGTCAAGATCGGCGCTCACCCCTTCGATCACCTGCTTGCGCAGGTTCGAATCGACAGCCATGTTCACTGGCTTGACTCCCGGCGGCAAGGCCCGCACGGAAAGGTTCACTACCGTGGGTGGTTTTGAGTCATTCACGATGAGGTTTCCCAAAGCCGTGATGCCGTCGCTCCTTCCCTTCACAAGGAAACGAATATGCAGCGGCTCGCTGCTCTCGATGGACAACAGATCAAATCCACCGGTTTGACCGCTAAATGAGATCAGCCCGTCGACCGTTTGGGTGGGGTCGATGGATTTGACGTATGCCTCGACCTTGGCGCGATCGCTGCTGTTGAACGCGTCAAGCCAAGCTTGAAGAACGTGGCCGGCAGGAGTCTCGGGGACCGTTACCTGAGCCGATCCAATACCCAAACATGCCGAAAGCCACCCAAACAACAGACAAATCCTTCTGAATTCCATCAAGGATTGGACCTCCAGGGAATCGATTCGCCGACGGAAAGTCGTGCGCTGTCGAGCGCCATTAATATACCTGAACAGCTGCCTGATCTGCATATGAATCGCGAAGGGTTTGCGCTCTCATCAGTTGCTGGGCCGAGCCTGACGCACGCTCGAAAGCAGCGAGTTAGTTGGAAGGCGCGGCGGCGGGCGGGGACTCAGGAATCATAGCGATCGTTCCCAGCCAGGTTTCGACTAATTGAGGCCATGCGGTGATGGGCAGCTTCGTCCGCCGCAGCCCGAACGCGTGGTTGCCATGCGCGTACAAATGCATCTCCGCCGGAACCCCGGCTTTCTTGAGCGCAATGTAATAGGACAATGAATCGTACACGCTGTCGACGTGGTCGTCTTCGGCCTGCAAGAGAAATGTGGGCGGCGTCTCGTTGGTGACGGCTATGTCGGGATTCAGGCCGATATTTTCGTCGGCAGTCGCGAGCGAATCGGGCGGAGGAAGAGCGTACTTCTTCGCGCCCATTCCGGCATCGTACTCCGCCGCAGCCCGCGACAGATGACCCGGATAAATGGCCACTGCAAAGTCGGGGCGGCAACTGAGCTGATCGGCAGCGTCGACCGCCGTATACAGATGCTCGTCAAAGTAAATGCTCATCGCGACTGAAAGGTGCCCGCCGGCCGAGAATCCGAGCACTCCGATTTTGTGCGGATCGATGCGCCACTCCGCAGCGTGAAAGCGCATCAACCGCAGCGCCCTTTGCGCGTCTTCGAGAGCCATCAGCGACTCCGGATACGGCCCTGATTTCGGATAGGGCCCCACGTCCGTCACGCGGTACTTCAGCAGCGCGCACGTGATTCCCTTTTGTGTCAGCCAGTCACAGACTTCAGTGCCTTCAAGATCGATGGCGAGAATCTGATAGCCGCCGCCGGGAAAGACAACGACCGCGGCGCCCGTGTTTGTTCCGGTCGGCGAATAGATGGTCATCGTAGGCGTCGTGACGTTCTCGACATAAGTCCACGGCTTGCCGGCAACCAGGTCACTGGCGCCTGTCTTTGCGGTCTCCGGGCCACTGACCGGCTGTGGATCGGGCGCAGCGTCAGGCCATATTGGAATCTGCATGTGTCCGGGCGAAGGCTGCCAGCCGGAAGTTTGTGCATGGACGCTGCCAAAAGAAAACAGAGCGCAGAACGCGAAAAGCGATAGCTTCATCACAGTTCTCGCAGCTTAGCAGCTTATGCATCACGCGGCGTTGCCTAACGTGGTGCCCGCCGCTTCAATCTTGAGATACGAATGAACGCGGACCAGGGCCTTCGCAGCCTATTGCAGGATCGGAATTCCGGCGATGCGCTTCTGCCACACAACGGAGCCACCGATGCGACGGAGTCTCAGGTTTTATGCCACAGCGCCCTCGCGGGCGGACTGGCTCTTCAGTGCGGCTCTTATCTTCACCGACGGCCGAATCTCAATTCTGCTTTTCAAGCCGAGAGGAGCCGCATAGTAAAGCAACCGCTCAATGCTCACCTTGCCGATCCTTCCGTTCATCAAATTACTGACGTTGGGTTGGTATTCGTCGATCATATCCACAAGCTGTCTCTGCATAAGGCCACGCCGGTCGCTGAAGCGTGATTGTAATCGGCGTAATGTTGCTGAAGTCCGAGTCCCTTGATGACGTGCGGCCAGGAAATTTGTTGGCCACTAGCCTGCTCCGGGCACCTGTCACCATTGAGACAGCGGACCCATGTCGTACGGGATCCACTCCCTAGCCATGCGAATTTATGCGCTTTTGTAAAGGTTCTTCAGGATATGTGAGCTGCCCTTTCTTTGTCTTTAGAAACGGCGTAAGTAGATGTCTTGTGGCAGCGGTTCGGCTAACAATATCCCGTACCATCCATCCTCTTTTCGTCAAAGCGTCCCCAATAAGGGACCGATGGCAGCGCCACGGCACCGCTTCAGCACACATAATGGCCGTTTCTTTGGCACGTGCGACTTCAATGAGCGTTTCCAATCCCTCTGAAAACTCCGGGGTTGCCATGTAATCCGCGAAACCCCTGAATGAAACGTTTCGCCAGCCGAGATTGAGCGAATCCTTTCTTGCATGACGGAGACCGCCAAGTTCTTTGATGTGCCTATAGCTCATGTGGTTCTCTTCGAGAGAATGCTCAAGCACATCGGCGTTAAACTGGGGGTTATGGCGCGACCTTGGTATTGATCTGATGTCGACAATTTCCTTGACGCCATGCGCGCGTAATAGCTCCACAAACTCATCGATCGTTCGTGTCGAATGGCCCACCGTGTAGATACAGGGCCTTTTCATCCAGAATCTCCTTTTTGCACCCTGAGCCCCTGCAATCGTATCAATCCTTTGGTAGCGGGCTAGGCCTAGTAAGCCTTTGCGCCCGAAGAGCCGCGATTCAACCCGAAAAACCGGGAGATCTGCCGCCCTCCTTGTCCAGCCCGCCTCACTCCGTGCATTACGGCAGGATCGGAATTCCGGCGATACGCTTCTGCCATTCCTCGGGGCCTGTGATGTGCACGCTCGTGCCCTTCGAATCGACGGCCACGGTGACCGGCATATCCTTGACGTCGAATTCGTAGATGGCTTCCATGCCGAGGTCTTCAAAGGCGAGCAGACGCGAGCCGCGAATGGCTTTGGAGACCAGATACGCTGCGCCGCCGACGGCCATCAGATAGACGGCGCCGAATTCGCGAATCGCGGCAATGGCTTCCGGCCCGCGCTCGGCCTTGCCCACCATGCCGAGCAGTCCGGTCTCGGAGAGCATCTGGCGCGTGTATTTGTCCATGCGCGTGGCCGTTGTGGGTCCGGCGGGGCCGACGACTTCGCCGCGCACCGGATCGACCGGGCCGACGTAATAGATGAATCGCCCTTTGAGATCGACGGGCAGCTTTTCGCCGCGGTTGAGCATGTCGCTGATGCGCTTATGCGCGGCGTCGCGGCCGGTGAGGAGCCTGCCGGCAAGCAGGAGCACTTCGCCGGGCTTCCACGTGGCGGCCTCTTCTTTTGTGACCGTGTCGAGATTCACTCGCCTCGCTCCGGACACGTCATAGGTGAGCTTCGGCCAGGCTTCGAGCGGCGGCGGATCGAGATAGACGGGGCCGGAGCCGTCAAGCACGATGTGCGCGTGGCGCGTGGCGGCGCAGTTGGGGATCATCGCGACGGGTAAATTCGCCGCGTGCGCGGGCGTGTCGACCACCTTCACGTCGAGCACTGTCGTCAGACCACCGAGTCCCTGAGCGCCGATGCCGAGGCGGTTGACCTTGTCGTAGAGCTCGACGCGGAGTTTTTCGGCCGTGGTCTTGGGGCCGCGGGCGATGAGCTCCTGTATGTCAATGGGGTCCATTAGCGATTGCTTGGCGAGAAGCATGGCCTTCTCCGCCGTGCCGCCGATGCCGATGCCCAAGATTCCCGGCGGGCACCAGCCTGCGCCCATGGTAGGCACGGTCTTGAGCACCCAGTCAACGACCGAATCGTTGGGATTGAGCATGATGAACTTCGATTTGGCTTCGGAGCCTCCGCCCTTGGCGGCTACGGTGACTTCGACCGTTCCACCGCGCACGACTTCGACAAAGACAGCGGCCGGCGTGTTGTCTTTGGTGTTGATGCGTTTGCCGGCCGGGTCGGCCTGGAGGCTGGCACGGAGCTTATTGTCGGGATCGAGATAGGCGCGGCGCACGCCGGCGTCGACCATTTGCTGCATATCGAGCGGCTCTTCGCCGGGGCCCGGTTCGAAGCGCACGTCCATGCCCAGCTTGACGAAGGCGTTCACGATGCCCGTGTCCTGGCAGACGGGGCGATGGCCCTCAAAGCACATGCGGCTGTTGATGAGAATCTGCGCCATGGCGTCGCGCGCGGCAGGCGACTGCTCGCGTTCGTAGGCCCGGGCAAGCGAGCGGATGTAATCCACCGGGTGGTAGTAGCTGATGTACTGCAACGCGCCCGCAACGCTCGCGATGAAATCTTCCTGGCGGATGACGGTCATGGAGGCTCCCCGCACTCTCTAGGGTATTCGATACCGGGGGACATCCGGAATGGGCAGGCAAATTGCGGAAGTGATCGAAGATTCTTCGATGAGGTCGACAAGTCCTCGTGGGCAGTGAAGGAGTGGGTATGTGAAGGAGTGAACGAATGAAAACAACCCACTCAAGTCTCACTGTTTGACTCTTTCACTCCTTCACTTTCTCACTTTTCGCCTGTTCAGCCGGCGGCGCCTGCGAGCCACCGCCTGCTCGCGCTCGCGGCGATGGAGCGCCGAGCGAATCTCGCGGATGAGACGGGCCGCTCCCGAGACGGCGAAGTTGATCTGCAGAGGAATGGCCAGCTCGGCCTGCTCGCAGATGCGGTCGGCGGCTGCGGGGTCGCACTCGGCCAGGGTCTCGTCGATGACAACCGCCAGAAACTCGCCCTTGCGCAGGCAGGCAAGGGCTTCGCGGCGGCCTTCGGCCACTTCAACCGTCATGCCAGGGTGCTTTTGGACGACATCGGCACAGTTGCGCGTGCCTTCGATTCCGGTGACTAAAAGAATGCTCATCATTCAGCTCCTCGCTACTCGCTTCTAGCTGCTAGCTTTGGGTGTTTTAGCTTCTGGCTGTTTGCTGGTGTCTTTCGCTTGTTCCTGATCGGAACGATCTTCGAGAATGACATCGACTGTCCGTGGCTGCAGGAAAGAGCAAAAAGCTAGAGGCTAGAAGGCATCTGTCTTTACTCTTCATGCAGCGGGTCGGCGATGCCGTATTCCTTGAGCTTGCGGTAGAGAGTGGTTTTGCCGATGCCGAGGAGCTTTGCCGCCTGCAGCTTGTCGCCATTGAGCGTGCGGATGGCGCTTAGGATGGCGTCGCGCTCGAGGTCGGCCAGGGGTTTTACACCGGGGGCGGCGGAGGCTTCAGCTTCATCGCTCAGGCCGGCGTGACGCGCGTCGAAGCTCTGCTGCAGTCCCTGCTGCTGCAACTGCGTGGGCAAATCGCCGAGGTGCAGCACCTGTCCCGATGACATCGCGGTGGCGCGCACGAGAGAGTTTTCCAGCTCCCTCACGTTGCCCGGCCAGTCGTGGCGCATCATGGTGCGCAGGGCCTCGTCGGAGAGCGAGAACTTGCGGTTGTGCTCGCGGCTGATCCGGTCGAGAAAGTGCGCGGCGAGCAATGGAATATCCTCGCGACGGTCGCGCAACGACGGCAGGCGCAGGTTAACCACATTGAGCCGGTAGAACAGGTCCTTCCGGAAGGTGCCCTTCTCGACCATAACGGCGAGATCGCGATTGGTGGCGGCCACGATACGCGCCTTAATGGATATGCGATGGGTGGCGCCAACAGGGCGGACCTCTTTCTCCTGCAGAGCGCGCAGGAGCTTGGCCTGCAGGTCGAGCGTGAGCTCACCGATCTCGTCAAGGAAGACGGTGCCGCCCTCGGCCGAGACCAGCAGTCCGTCTTTCGAGCGATTGGCTCCGGTGAAGGCGCCCTTGACGTAGCCGAAGAGCTCGCTCTCGATGAGCGAGGGCACGAGCGATCCGCAGTCGACGGGCAAAAAGGGCTTTTGGGAGTTGGGGCCGTAGGCGTGAAGAGTGCGCGCAACGAGCTCCTTGCCCGTGCCGCTTTCGCCCAGGATCAGGACGGGATGCGTGCTCTGGGCGACTTTGGAGAGGATGCGGTAGATCTTCTCCATCTCCGGCGAACGGCCGATCATCGATCCCAATCCTTCCGAAAAGCGCAGGCGCTCACGCAACTGGCGCGTGGCGGTATCGGTCATGTGGGCCTGCGCGGCGCGGTCGAGGACCGTCGAGAGCTCGTCCATGGCAAAAGGCTTGGTGAGGTAGTCGGAGGCGCCGCAGCGCATAGCCTCGACGGCTGCATTCACCGAGCCGGTGGCCGTCATGGCGATCACCGAAGTGTCGGGATAGAGCAGCTTGACCTCGGAGACAAGCGTGAGCCCGTCATTCGACCCCGATGGCAGATTGACCAGCAGAATATCGGCGATGTGGCCGCGCAAGAGGCTTCTGGCCTGGCTGAGATCGCCCGTGCTGTCGACCGCGTAGCCCAGGCTCTCGGCGATCTCCGCGCAGGCCGAGCGAACCGCCGCGTCGGCGTCCACCACCAGAAGGTGCAGACGGATGGCCGGCTCGGCAAGTTGCGGAATTAACTCCATCTCTCGTGTGTTGAAGACTGTATCCAGCATTGTATTCGCCTCTTGGGTTTTCAGGAAAAACATGATGTCAGCCAACAGCCTGTCGCCGGCAGCCTGCAGCGCGCTGCTCTCAGTTTGCCCTGCGCAACAGAAACTCCAGCGCAAAGCGCGCGCCGCCGTGCTCGCGATTGCCGCGGTGATGCATCCCCCGGCGCCCTCCACGATGGAGCGGGTGATAGTGAGGTCCTGTCCGAGATGGCTGAGTGTCCAGTTGCCATGTGAGCCTTCGCTCATGCCATGCAAGGTGTAACCGGAGGTGCCCTGGATGTCTCTGTCGGATGCATATGCTGGATCCTTTCGTGGCGCGCGACGTCGACCGTGGTTCGTGGCTCTTCGTTCGCCGATCGTGGTTCGTGAGTCGTGGTTCTTGGTCCCTTCGTTGTGCCCGCCCAAGTTCCGGTTTCTGCGTTTGCTGGTGGACTTTGTCCTGTTTTCATACACGTGGCCTGCCAAACGGGGACAGGCTTTCTAAGTTCTTGATGATGGGAGGGATAAGACTTCCGAGCGACCCGACCCGAGGCGGTATCGCTTTGCGCTGGCGTTCCGAAATGGAACGAGCGGCTGCCCGGCGCAACATCTAACGCCTTTATGATCAGTATGTTGTGACGCATTTCCCATTGCGGCACTTGCATTTCTTGAATTCCCATTGCGGAACCGGGATCCCCTTGCCATCTGCTTCCGGCGCCGCTCTCGTACAATCCGGTCTATGAATGAAAGAGGAAACACCACGGCACATGCCGGCGCACTCTCTCTTCGGCCCGGCGGCAGAAGCCTGGGCCAGCTTCGCCCGCTGACTCTCACGCCCGGCTTTGTGCAGACCGCCGAGGGCTCGGTGCTGGTCTCGCTCGGCAATACGCGGGTCCTGACCAACGCGACCATTGAGCAGGGCGTGCCAGGATGGCTGCGCAACTCCGGACGCGGCTGGGTGACGGCTGAGTACGCGATGCTGCCCCGCTCGACGGTGACCCGGACGCCGCGCGAGAGCGAGCGCGGCAAGATCGGCGGGCGAACGCACGAGATTCAGCGGCTGATCGGGCGGAGTCTGCGCACGGTGGTCGACATGCACACGCTGGGCGAGCGCACCATCATCCTTGACTGCGACGTGATCCAGGCCGACGGAGGCACACGTACGGCGGCTATCACGGGCGCGGCGGTGGCGCTGGCGCTGGCGCTCAATGCCCTGGTTAATGCAGGCACTCTCAAGAGTTCGCCGCTCAAGCAACTGGTGGCCGCCACGTCGGTGGGGATCGTGGATGGCGAGGCGTTGCTCGATCTCTGCTATGAGGAAGACTCCCAGGCTGAGGTGGACATGAATGTGGTGATGACTGCCGATGGGGGACTCGTGGAGGCACAGGCCACAGCGGAAAAAGGTTCGTTTTCGCGCGCGCAGTTGAATGGGCTGATCGACCTGGCCGAGACGGGGATGAAGGAGATCTTTGCAGCGCAGAGAATGGTGCTAGCCGGCAGCCAGTAGCCGGTAGCTTTTTCGCTGCAGGAGACGAGCACCCGGCTAAGGGCGACGCGCGAAAATTGTTGCATCGGCCCCGCACGTTAACGAATCCCTCCATGCGTACGATCTGTGGTGCAGCTTTCTACTCGGGTCGCACGACGAATCCGCCGTTCCGGCCAGGAGAAGACCTATGCCAGCAAGGAAAACTTCCATACCGCAAGATCACGACGCGGCGCTGCGCCAACATTTGCTTGAACTCATCAACGGCGGCCATGCGCATGCGGACTTCGCGACAGCCGTCCGCGGCCTCTCGCCCGCTCTACGCGGCAAGCGTCCGAAAGGCGCCGAGCATTCTCCGTGGGAGATTCTGGAGCACCTGCGCATCGCGCAATCGGACATTCTCGAGTTCTCGCGCGACGCCGGCCACCAGTCTCCTGACTGGCCCAGCGGCTACTGGCCCAAAACGGCTGTGCCACCCAACGCGAAAGCCTGGGAAAAAAGCGTGCGCGCCTTTCGGCGCGACCTGAAGGCGATGTGTAATCTGGTTTCGAACCCGTCGACCGATCTGTACGCGCCTATTCCCCACGGCAGCGGGCAAACCATCCTGCGCGAGGCGCTCCTCACGGCCGATCACAACGCCTATCACCTGGGACAGCTCGTACTCGTCAGACGGCTCCTTGGAGCGTGGAAGGGCTAAAGGAAGGAGCAGGGACCAGGGAAAAGCGAATGCAGCCCCCAAGGGATGGAGTCTCGCATTCACCCTTTCACTGGTTCACTTCATCACTTCACCGCTCATTCACTGCATCACTCGTTCACTTCTTCACTCATTCACTTGCTCACTTGTTCACTCGTTCACTACCACCTGAAACCTGCCCCCTGATCGCTGTATTCTTTTTCCATGCCCCGCTTCCCTGCCGGCCAAACGCTGCTGATCGACGCCGACGATACGCTTTGGGAGAATAACATCTACTTCGAGCGCGCCATCGCCGCCTTCATCAGCTTCCTTGACCACCACGAGTACTCGCCCGCCGAAGTACGCCAAACTCTCAACGAAGTCGAGCGCGAAACCATCCTCACTCACGGCTATGGGCTCACCAGCTTCACGCGCTCGCTCGTCGATTGCTTCGAGCGCCTAAGCCCTCCGCCAGTCACGGAGGAAAAGCGCGAACGGATTCGCGGATTCGCGCGTTCCATCGCCGAGCAGGAGATCGAGCTGCTGCCCGGCGTTGCCGAGACCCTCGCCGATCTATCCACGCGCCACCATCTCATCCTGATGACCAAGGGCAACCAAGCCGAACAGGCCGACAAGCTGGCCCGCTCGGGGCTTGCCCCCTACTTTGCCGCGGTGGAGATTCCGGCCGAGAAGGATCCGCAAGCCTACCGTGACGTAATCCTTCGCCATAGCGCTACCGCGCACAGCGCCTGGATGATCGGCAACAGCCCCAAAAGCGACATCAACCCCGCGCTCGCCGCCGGCCTCCACGCCGTGTTTCTCTTTCACCCTGACACCTGGATCCTCGAGCACGCGGCCGTCGACAAAGCACCCGAAGGCCAGCACCTGATCGAGCTTGACGCCTTCATAAAACTCCGCGAATTTTTCTGATCCGGCTCGCGCCAATCCATTCAGATCCATCCAGTGCCTTGACGAGCTCTGCACCGCCAAATATCATCGGCACATCCTTTTTCGGGTCCCTTCGCCCCATCATCATCACCATTTTCCGGATTCATCCATCTACCTCTCAAGGAGTTTTGTTCGATGTCAACTCCACGCGCCCTCGTCAGCCTTTGTCTGCTCGCATCGTCCGCGCTTCTCTCGGCGCAGACTGCGCCGCCGACTGTCTACACGATCACTCAAGCCGGCGGATCGCCGGGCGCGACCACGACCATTTACCGCAATGGCCTGAAAGCTCTCATGGTGATGGACCTCCCTGCGCAGGGCGCGACACCTGCATCCATAACTCACGACCTCATCGATATCGCGGCGGGAACCAACTACACCTGGAACCCCGCGGACAGCCGGGTTGGTTGCAGCGTGGGAACTTTCTCCGGCGACTGGGGCGATCCCTTCGCCATGACTGCCGACTTATCGGACGACATCGCCAAAGGCAACCTGAAGCCCACGGGCACGGAGACTGTCGACGGCATTTCCGCCCAGATTTATGAGGGCGTCACGCAAGGGACCAATATCAAGGTCTGGCTCGATCGGAAGGACGGCCTGGTCCTCCGCGCCGTAGCAAACATGCCCAACGCTGCTCCCATGACGATGGTCGACATCACAAAGGTCTCCTTTGCGCCGCCGCCCGCATCCCTCTTCGCGCTTCCCGCCATCTGCGCCGGCGTCAAGCCGCCGCCCACTCCGGCACAGTTGATTGCCGATGAGACCGGTGACGATGCGTCCAATTACGTCAGCGCATTCACTGGCCCCGGTTCGCAAAATTCCTGTAACGTCGTGCTCCGCGTCCTGCAGGCCAAAACCATGGCTCCGCTCACGAATCTCCAAGTGGCCATCGACACCCAATATGACCAAAACGATCCCAACCCGCCGCATTACACCTTCGGCGTGGCAGACGACGGCACCGAAACCTTCTCTGGGGGTCACCTTCGCCAAATCACCACAGGCATTCACGGCGGCATCGTGAGCCTTGGCACGGTTCCGCCTTATTTCAACCTTGTTGTCAACGCGGTACATCCCGGGCATTCCGGCGGCTTAGGACTCATCTACCGCCAATGCTTGGCGCCCACGACAGTACTGCTTTTCCTCTATAAGAACTACGGCCAGCAGGATGAGAGCGTGGACGCGCTTTGGGTGAAGGCCGGCAAGAACGCCGCGCCACCAGCAAACTGAGCTGCGGCAAGCAGTTCATTGGCCAATCCGCCAGTGAAGCAGGCCTACGAACCCCGCAGGATGCGCCCCGTAGTAAGGCAGCAGCCGCACGGGAGTGGTATAGAGCGTGCCCTGCGCGCCGAGTTCAAGCGAGCTCCAATCGGCGTGCCAGATTCGATGCGCATAGCCCCCGGTGTATGCCTGCACGCGGCCCACAACACTCTCTTCAGGCGGAGCCTCTGCGCCCAGCAGGTCCGTGGTCCGGTCGTCGTTCTCGATGCGCGTCCACAGCGATTGCCGCGCTCGTAGGCGCGCTTCGGCCTCCAGCAGGTAGCCATTCGCGTTCACATCCGTTCCGATCGTGTGATTACGGCCCCAAATCGCCATGGCATCCATTTCGACCGACGCCCACGTGTGGTGCATGCTGACGGATGCCGTTTGACGCAAAACATCTTCCTGCGGATGCAGCATTTCGGGTGAATGTAAATGGCCCATTGAGTACTGCGCGATCCAGTCTCGGGCCAGGGCAGCAGTCAAACGCGCTGACCACGAGTCGATCGCGCCGGCTTCAATGGTCCAGCGATTCTCGCCAGGCTCTCGTCCGTGGAACCCTGAAGCCTCAGCGCGTGCCGGGCCCCAAGTAATCCCGCCCGTTACCACGTCGTATGCGATATGCGTCGAGTCCTGGAGATGATGCGCCAGCGGCGCCAGCGGGTCGCTCTCCGCGCTCATGCGATGCGGAAAAGCCACCGGGCCCAGCGCCGGATCCCCAACCGGAGCTGCGTAGATCGAAGCCACGCCTCGCTCGCCAAGATTCAAGTCATACATTGCTGCCAGCTCCATGAGCAGATCGTGAGGGTGCTGACCATCGACGATCGCTCTTCCGTAGGCCGTCTCACCTTGTTGAAAGAGCTCCGGGTAGTATCGTCCCGTGATCGTTGCAGGCTCCAAGCTAAACATGCCGACGAAGGTCCACTGTCCATGCGTGGTGGGCCGCTGCGCCATCGGCATCACCCAATTCACGCTGAATAACTTGTCGTGGCCGCGCTGGCTGGTTTGCTGCTGTTCGGCCACATTCACTTCGCCGTGCAGCATCTCCATCCACTTGCCGCTCATGCGCATCAGCATCGGCGGCGCGCTCGATTCCGGCTCCAGGCTCGTGCCTGAAGCGCTGTGCCGCACCACGTTGTCCCTGAGCGTGCGCACCGGTCCGCCCATCTGCATTTGTCCGCTCAGATACACCGGTGCAGACACCAGCATTGCGCCAAGCCACCAACACTTCATCTCAGCCTCCTTGGGGAACTCTGATTTCAAATCTCAGCCCAATGCGCAGCCGGACGGAGCGGCACGTAAGCACGCGCAATCCATTCGCCGCAACACTCGAACGTGTCGCTACGTGCAGGTTCCGGCTAGCTCTGTTTGCGAATGGGAGATAGGAAGAGAAATCAAGTACGCAGAACAACGAGTGGCTGGGGACGACCGCCCACGGTGGCAGCCAAGGAAGCTTGTGCGTGACTGCCCCTGTCCTGCGCAGGCCCCAATGCACGACTGCGAGCGCCAAGCGCTATCGCTCTTGCGTTGGACCTGGCGGTATTTCCCGTTAGCCCCACCGCGACCGTAGGCACGCAGCACGCGGCATGCACCGCGCCATGCACCGGATGGCAGCAGACGCGCGCCGACCCAGTCTTCAGCCGGGCGCAGCAAGCGCCGCACGGTGCAGGGGCCAGGCTCAAAATCAAGGCCAGAAGGGTCGCGAAGAAAGGGACGCGCCGCATGGCGTCATTCTAGCTGAACCTCCGCATCACTGGGAGGTCCGCAACTTCGGTGCACTCGTGAGAAAATAAGAGAGCCGAAGTCTTTTTGAGTAGCTGCTTGCCAGCACGTTTCTCGTGAACCACAAATCAACCCGCTCAAATCCGGCCCACCGGCGCGGCAGCCTGAGTGTGGCTTGGGCAAAAGAACAAAAAACGAAGAATGGGAAGCAAGAACAAAGAATGATCAGCGTCAGCAATGTCACCATGCGCTACGGCTCCAAGGTCCTCTTTGAAGACGTCAGCACAGCCTTCACCCCCGGCCGCCGCTATGGGCTGACCGGGCCGAATGGCTCCGGAAAATCAACTTTCATGAAAATCCTGGCGGGCGAACTGGAGCCGCAGAAGGGCACGGTCGTCCGCCCGCGCAAACTCGGCGTGTTGCGCCAGGATCAGTTCGCTTTCGACGCCTATCGCGTCATCGATACGGTCATCATGGGCAACAAGCCGCTCTGGGCAGCGCTCGAGGAGCGCGACCGCATCTATGCCAAGCCTGAAATGTCCAACGAAGACGGCATGCGGCTGGGCGAGCTCGAGGGCACCATCGGTGATGAGGACGGCTACACCGCCGAGAGCGACGCCGCCGTGCTGCTTGACGGCCTCGACATTCCCGAGCCTCTCCACGACCGCAAAATGGGCGAGCTGCAGGGCGGGCAAAAAGTCCGCGTGCTCCTCGCGCAGGCGCTCTTCGGCAAGCCGCCGGCTCTCCTGCTCGACGAGCCCACCAACTATCTCGATCTCGACTCCATCCACTGGCTGCAGGACTTTCTGTTGAGCTATGACGGCACCATGATCGCCATCTCGCACGACCGTCACTTCCTCAATTCCGTGACCACGCACACCGCCGACATCGATTACCAGACCATAATCACCTACACCGGCGGCTACGACGACATGGTGATGGCGAAAACTCAAATTCGTTCCACGCTTGAGTCGCAGATCGCCCAGCGCGAGAAAAAGATCGCCCAGCTCAACGAGTTCATCGCGCGCTTCGCCGCCGGCACGCGCTCCTCGCAGGTCACCAGCCGGCGCAAGGAGGTCGAGCGCCTGCA
The DNA here is from genome assembly GCA_049518955.1 of Occallatibacter sp. Lineage (GTDB taxonomy): Bacteria > Acidobacteriota > Terriglobia > Terriglobales > Acidobacteriaceae > Telmatobacter. The sequence continues at coordinate 21,574 of JBEKRG010000030.1, read as the reverse complement.
GACCAACGAGCTGGCTCGCTCCAACATCCAGCGCCCCTACATCAAGTTCGACCAGGTCCGGCCCAGCGGCAAGCACGTTCTTGAGCTCAAGCATCTGTCGAAGTTTTACGGCGATCTGAAAGTCCTCGATGGGTTTACGGCAAACCTACTCCGCGGCGAAAGAATCTGCCTCATGGGCCGCAACGGCGCCGGAAAAACCACCATGCTCAAGAGCCTGCTGGCCAACTATCCTGGCCTCGCCGAGCCCGGCTTCACGCTCGACTCCGGTTCTGTCTTCTGGGGCCACGAGGCACAGGTAGGCTACTTTCCGCAGGACGTCGGGGCGACCATCGAGCACGGAATGACCGTCACCGACTGGCTGCACCAGTGGAACCCCGCTGCACACGTCGAAGACATTCGCGGCATTCTCGGCCAGATGCTCTTCTCCGGAGAGGAAGGCTCCAAGCCTACCAAGGCGCTTTCAGGCGGCGAACAAGCGCGGCTGGCGTTTTGCAAATTGATCCTGACCAAGCCCAACATCCTCATCTTCGATGAGCCCACCAACCACCTCGACCTCGAAGCCATCAACGCGCTCAACATTGCGCTGCAGCGCTACGAGGGCACGGTCCTACTGGTCACGCACGATCACGACCTGATCGACGAAGTGGCCACGCGCCTCTGGATCTTCCACGACGGCGGCATTGAAGATTTCCAGGGTCCCTACGAAGAGTGGAAAGGCAAACACAATTGAACGAGAGAACTTGCTGATCGCAAGCCGCTCTCATGATTTTCTGGCCCGCTCGCATGAATCTTGATTCCGAATCGCCCGGAATTCGCGACCCGCTCTCCAACTCCAACGCTTCGCTGCGTTCCTGGATTGGGTTGGCATCGATCACCGGTCTCGTGAGTGCGTCTACTTTCGTCCTCTTGTTATGTCCTTGCGACCGTCCGGCTGGAAGCTTCTATTCCGTGTTTCTGGTGTCGCTCTCTAGCTTTTTTGCGTTAGCCGGGGCAGGCGTACTCTATGTACGCTTGCGAAAGGATAAAGCCGCAACTGCATTCATCAGCGCTTTCGAAGCCGTCGCGGTGGTCACAATCGCGATTTACGCGGAGCTACGAGTTGCGCTCTACGTAATTCAATGGCTCGCGCTGCACCGGCATTGAGAACTCCCGGTCTGTCGGCCATCGGAAAGAGTGAGCAGAACGCGAGTCCCGGCCAACTCGATGCTCGCCGCTAGCGTCCATTAGCATAGAAACAGATGGCTAGGCTCGGCGCTTTTTGTTTCCCAGGAACGGGGCACCTGAATCCCCTCACCGCGTTGGCGCGTCGCCTCCAGCAGCGCGGACACACCATCATCATCTTCGGAATCGCCGATGTCGAGTCCCGCGTCAGAGCAGCGGGAATCGATTTCTGCCAGATCGGCCAGAGCGACTACCCCCTGGGCACCCTTCAAAAACTGGATCAGCAATTGGGCGAGATGACCGGCGTCGCGGTCCTCCGCTTCACCATGCGGAGAGTGTGCAACACTGCGCGCATGGTGCTTTGCGACGGGCTCGAAGCGGTTCGCAACGCCAACCTTGACGCTTTGTTGATCGATGAAACAGATATGGCTAACAACATTGCGGAATGTCTAGGTCTGCCCTTCATTTCGCTCGCGCTCATTCCACCCCTGGTCAACGACAATCGCTATCCACCGTTTTACTTCGGCTGGTCGGGCAGCCAGCGCTGGTGGTCCCGTTTACGCAATGAGATTGCCATTCGCGTGCTCATGCGCGTGGCCAAGCCCATTTTTACCGCGGTCAATGAATATCGAGTGGCGTGGGGACTCAGTGTTGGCAGGCATCCCGGCGAGGGACTCTCGAAGCTCGCGCAGATCACCCAGGTGCCGCGCGCGCTGGAGTTTGAGATCGACCCTCTGCCTCCCAACCTTTACTACACCGGCCCGTTTGTCGACCCGGCGCTACGGCCGCCTGTGGACTTTCCATGGGACCGGCTCGACAGCCGGCCGCTCATTTTCGCGTCGCTGGGAACGTTGCAAAACCAATCCTGCGAGAAATTCCGCATGATTGCCGACGCCTGCGCGCCTCTCGGTGTACAACTTGTCATGTCTCTCGGCGGCGGACTCGACAGCGAGCAGCTTGGAATCCTCCCCGGCGATCCGCTGGTCGTGAACTACGCTCCGCAATTGGAACTCGTCAAGCGCGCATCGTTGGTCATCACGCACGCCGGACTCAATACGGTCCTCGAGTCGCTGTCTGAAGGTGTGCCCATGGTGTGCATTCCGCTGGGCAATGACCAGCCGGGAGTCGCGGCGCGCGTCAAAGCGCACGGAGCGGGTGTGGTTGTGACTCCGCGCAGGGTCAATGCGAAGCGCCTGCGCTCCGCCGTGCGAGCAGTCCTCGAAAACGATTCGTATCGGCGCAACGCCCGCAGAATACAGTCTGCTATTGCGCAGGTCGACGGCCTCGACCGCGCCGCGGATATCATCGAGGACGTGCTGAAGATAGCGACGGGAGTCCGCAGTCAGATGCCGTCGAATCGCTTCTGAAAATGAAAACAGGAGGGGCGTCGTTTCGGAACGACGCCGTTCCCGTTTCGAATGGTCCGGTTTAGTGCGTAGGGGAGACCTTTGGTGCAGGCGCAGCTCCGCCGGGCTTGTGCGTGGACTCTGCAGCCGGCTGGGAGCCCCAGTAGTGGGGATCGGCGTCGACCCAGGATTTGTCAACGTAGCTCCAGTCCGGATTGACCATCCAGAGGTTGTCCTCCACGCTGGCCACACTCTCCTCGGTAAGCTTGTTCATCCGGTTTTGGCCTTCGTCGCCCAGGGCAGCGCCGAAATCCTTCTCGTGCGCCAGACCAGCATCCTCATCTTTGAGAGACGTCATCGGCACCAGGATGAGGTAGGTGTCGGTCACGCCCATCATGCCTTCGTAACTTGACCAGGGGATGTTTTGGCCGCTTTTGAGTTCGGCGTCGCGATAAAGCTTCGTCAATTCCTTGAACTGTTCGTCGTGGCCGGGGCGCATATGGAAGACGATCACCTCCCAGTAATGGGAGTGCGGTATGTCCGCTCCGGTGACGTTGTTGCTGAGGTCAGGGCGGTAATGCCAGAGGGTGTGGTGGACCTCGGATATGTATTCGGCCTGGCGCGCATCCAGCGCATCGATCTTAGCGTCAGCCGTCGCGTCGCTGGGGGTCCACTCCTCGTTCTTTTGGAGCGCCTCGAAAGAGTCGAAGCCGGATAGATAAATCGCTCGAGGCGCACCCGTCAGGGCCTCCATCGCCAGGAAGTGCATCGGGTCCTTGAGTTGCTGCGACAAACCGGGGTATTCAGAAGCAACTTTGTCGTAGGGTCCATCCGCGTAGGGTTTTATGTTGATGGATTCGATGTTGAGGATGTTGGGCGGAGGCACTGCCACAGCTTGTGCGAAAGCGGCTGGGCAGCCTGCCAGCGCAAAGGACAATCCGGCGACGGAACAAAACCATTTCTTCATGTCTGCCCACCTCCCGGGGGCCAGAAGACGAGTTGTGGAAGAAGAAGAGAATCGAAACCTGCGAATACCGCAGTCACCCGGGTACACCAAGGCCCGAGGGTATTTCAGTCACCGGGGCCTGGCCCACGAGCCGATTTTCGGCCCAGGACGCGCATGTCTCCTGATGAAGAGTCAGCACGCTCAGGAATCACCGTATCGCTAAATCGGTACTACGATGATCGGGCGGCCCCCGTGGTATCTGTGGTGTCTCCGGTGGTGGTTGGCGTAGGCAGGCGTGACCGCGAATATTGCGAATAGAGCGGCAAGCATCAGGACCACGATCTTTTTCATTTCTACTCCAGTAGCATCTTGATGATCGACTTAAGCCGAGATCTCCAACTTGGGAATCCCACGCAGCCATTTAATGCATTGCCGGCGGCGTGGTCTGTTCAAAATTGCTCACTTTGGCAGAGGCTCTGGATTACCTCTACGAAACCCGCCACCGCGCGGAAAGTTGAACCGCAGATTGCCAAATGAATCGCAGCCCCGCGGAAAGGATCGGCCCTTGCCGCACGAGCATGCTTTTATGTGCGAGTAACCAGGCCAGCCAGGTTCGCCTGGCTTAGCGACATCGGGCCTTCGATTCGGGGACAACGACGGGTCACCTGGCGCGGTAGGAATCGCTGGCGGAAGGCGTGCCTCTGGTCTGCATCCCGCTGGGCAATGACCAGCCGGGAGTCACGGCGCGCGTCAAAGCGCACGGAGCGGGTGTGGTCGTGCATCCGCGCAGGGTCAGTGCGAAGCGCCTGCGCTCCGCCGTCCGAGCCGTCCTCGAAAACGATTCGTATTGGCTCGCCGCCCGCAAAATACAGTCTGCTATTGCGCAGACCGACGGCCTCGATCGCGCCGCGGATATCATCGAAGACGGGCTGAACATTCGGGCCCAGGCCCGAGCCTAAGCCGTTTACCGCGCGCTGGCCGGCGGCACAATCCCGTTCATTCGCAAATACTCCACCATCTGCCCGTAGTGGTCGAATGCGTGCGAAACACCGAACCCCGCAAGCGTTCCGCGGGTCCACATGCCCGGCTCCGGCAATTTAATGACCTCAAACGTGTTGGCCGGCGTCAGCGTGGCGATTGCTTTGTGCGCAAACGCAAACGAACCTGCCAGCGCGGCCACAACGTCGTCTTTTTTCGTCAGCTTCGCCAGTCCATCCATATCCACGTCCGGCTTCAACCCGCTCACGGCACTGTAGAAAAAGTAGTTGGCCTGTGCCACATGCGTCGCCTGCTGCGCGAATGTCCTCACTGTCGCGAACTCGGTCTTTTGTCCCGGCACAAAGATCGCCTGGCTCGGAGCGAAGTCGAACTTGTCGGCCGGCATGGCCTTCACCGCGCCCATCATCTCGAATTCAATGATGCTCAACTGCGAATCATATGCGCTGGCCGGGGCAACAACTGTTCCAGCAGCCGGCCCGCTCACCGCGCTACCCGCCTGCGCCACGGCCATCATTGAGCCAACACCCAACAGACAACACGCTGCCATTAACCGAAAATTCATCGCAATCCTCCAAACAGAAAATCCCTACCAAGCCCTTGCAGCCTATCACAGCGAAGCTGCGACAAAGAACCCACACCGGGTCCGTAGTCCCCAGTCCCTTAGTCCCTGGTCCCTGCCTTCTGCACCGCCTCTTCGTACACGCGCTCATACTGCTTGGCTGGACCGCGCCAGCTGTGATCGCGCGCCATCCCGTTGCGCATCAGGCGTTCCCACGTCTTCCTGTTTTGGAATGCGTCCAGTGCCCGATCAATCTCCGCGAGCAGGTCCTCGGGATCGAATCCCTCGAACTTGAATCCCGTTCCCGTTCCCTTCTTTGCGTCCCACTCCTCGATGGTGTCATCGAGACCTCCGGTCGCGCGCACGATCGGCACCGTTCCGTACTTGAGCGAGTAAATCTGGTTCAGCCCGCATGGCTCGTAGCGCGACGGCATCAAAAACATGTCGGAGCCGGCTTCAATCTTGTGCGCCAGTGCCTCGTCGTACCGAATCTGCATGGCAATGTTGCCCGGATGCCGAAAGGCCCACGCGCGAAACAGATTCTCGTAGTAAGGATCGTGCGTTCCCAAGGCAACCACTGCTACGTCGCGCTCGGCAATCTCCTCGGTGATCTCGGCCAGGATGTCGAATCCCTTCTGTTTCGCAAAACGCGAAACAATGCCGATCACCGGCGTCGTTTCCTCCACGCTCTCCAGGCCGAAGGCATGAAGCAGATCGGCGCGGCATGCGCGCTTGCCGTCCAGATTCTCTGGCGTGTAGTGCGTCGCAAGATGACCGTCTTTGGCCGGATCCCAGAGCGAATAGTCCACACCGTTCAAAATGCCGCGTAGGTCGGCAGCGCGCTTGAGCAGTACACCATCGAGCTGCTCGCCAAACTCCGCTGTCTTAATCTCCTCCGCATACTTCTTGCTCACCGTCGTCAGCATGTCACTGAACACCACCCCGCCTTTGAGGAAGTTGAAGTGGTCGTACTGCTCCAGCCTGTCCATGGTGAAGACGTCCCAGGGAAACAGCAATTCCTCCGTGGTCTTTGGAGGAAAAGCGCCCTGGTACGCGGCGTTGTGGATCGTGAGCACGGTCGCCGCGCCGAGCAGATCGGGATCCTGCCGGTACAACGTGCGCAGGTAAACAGGAATCAGCGCCGATTGCCAATCGTGGACGTGAAAGACGTCGGGCACGCCAAGCCATTTTGAGGCTTCGATCACCGCGCGGCAAAACAGGCCAAACCGTTCCGCGTTGTCGATGTACTCCGCTCCGCTTGGCCCATAAAGCTCTTTACGATCAAACAGTTCTGGACAATCGATAAAGTAGTGCTGCACCCCGTCGCGCAGGCCCGCGTCCACCACGCCAACGAACCGGTTGTAATAGCGGAATGGAATGGTGAGAGAACGAATCGCGTACTTCGGCTCGCCTTCAATGAACCGCCGCACCCGCGCGTAGAACGGCAGAAAGACAGTGACTTTGTGCCCCCGCTTGACCAGCTCGCGGGGCAGCGCGCCGACAACATCGGCCAGCCCGCCGGTCTTGGCAAAGGGCGTGGCTTCCGAGGCGGCAAACGTGATCTGCATGCGGCGGGCTTCCGATCAAAAAACCAAGGCTCAGTCTACTACCCTTGGGCAATTGCGCAGCCCGCGAACAGTCCAGTTCCGCAGGGAATGCGTCCCTTTATTGAATGCTCCCGGCGAAAACCAGCGACGCTCGAATTATGAAACAATTGAACGAACCGACCCCATGAAGCCCAATCCGACTCCCCGAGGCCCACAAGACAGTCCTGCCGCGCCGCAGGAACCGACCGGCTGGCTCCGCCAGATCCTCCCCGCAATGGCGGTCGCACTGGCCATCCGCCTCGTCGTCGTCTTCTTCACCTATCGCGACTTGCCCGACGTGGACAAGCACTATGAAGCATTCGGCTGGGAGATGGGATGGATCGCGCGCGCCCTCGCCACCGGCCACGGCTTCTCCTCGCCCTACTGGCCGTGGAGCGGGCCCACCGCCATTATGTCCCCGCTCTATCCCGGGTTGCTCTCTCTCGTCTTCCGGCTCCTTGGCGTCTATTCCCTCGCCTCCGCGTTTGTCATTTTGACCATCAACAGCCTCCTCTCTGCGCTTACGTGCATTCCCGTTTACTTCAGCGCCAAATACGCTCTCGGCCTTCGCGCCGCAAGAATCTCCGCCTGGGCCTGGGCGCTTTATCCCTTCGCAATCTATTTCTCCGCCGGCCGGGTTTGGGAGTACGCGCTCACAAGCCTGCTGTTCACCACGTGTTTCTGCATTGCACAGCGGATTCACGAGTCCGCTGCACCGTGGGCCTGGATCGGATTTGGCGCGCTCTATGGAATCACCGCGCACTCCAACGCCTCCATCATGTCTACGCTGCCTTTCTTGCTCGGCTTTGCTCTTTGGCAGGCACACAAGGCAGGCAAACCCTGGGTGCTGAACGGCGCGCTGACCATGCTCACATTCTTCGCTGTGCTCACACCGTGGACCCTCCGCAACTACCGTGCGCTTGGCGTCATCGTGCCCATCCGCGACAACATCTGGCTTGAACTTTACGCCGACGACTTTGGTAACGCGCCAAACGACCGCACCTCGCCGCCCACCTGCGACGGCCGGCCCTATCCCGCGAGCAGCCCCGTTGAAATGCAGAAGTACCTGACGATGGGCGAAATTCCCTATCTCGCTGAAAAGCGCGCAATGTCCCTCGACGATCTCAGGAATCACCCTCACTACACGTTTTTGGTGGTCAAGACTCTGCGCCGCATCGTCTATTACTGGACCGGTTTCTGGAGTTTTTCTGCCCAGGAGTTGCGTGACCAGCCCGCCACGCCGGGGACGGTCTTCTATGTCTCCACCGTCACGCTGTTCATGCTGCTCGGCATTCGCAGCCTGTGGCGCACTAATCGCACTGCCGTCCTTCCCTATCTGTTGCTCATCGGCATCTTCCCGATTACCTACTACCTCACGCATCCCATGATGGATTACCGCCAGCCGCTCGAGCCTGCCGTCGTGGTCCTCGGAGTCGCCGGCGCCCTCTCGCTGGGGCGCGCCAAGGCGCGCAAGCCTGCACTGGGCCAAGCGCTCGTCTCCCAGGCCAGGTAAACCCGCCGTGGTCACCGAGCGGTCGCAGGCGATACCATCAAGGTCGATGGCTCCAGCCCATACCACCTGACCATGTCTTCCTGCTATCTGCAATCCCGGCCCGACCCCGCTCAGTTGTCGCTGGTCGTTCCCTGCTACAACGAGGCAGAGAGCCTGCCGTTGCTCGCAGCCGAAGTGACACGCTTCATCGATGCCGCGCCGTATCCGTGCGAAGTCGTCCTGGTCAACGACGGAAGCACCGATCGCACCATCGAGTTCCTGGTCGATTGGAGCGCGCGCGACCGCCGCATCAAGGTGCTCAGCTTCTCCCGCAACTTCGGCCACCAGTTGGCCGCGACAGCCGGCGTTGACTACGCCGCCGGCGACGCAGTGGTCCTCATCGACGCCGATCTGCAGGACCCGCTCGACGTCATTCACCTGATGGTGGCCGAGTATCGCAATGGTTACGATGTGGTTTGCGGGCAGCGGTCGGTTCGCGCCGGCGAGAACCTTTTCAAGCGCGCCACCGCGTGGTTTTTCTACCGCCTGATGCAGACCTTTTTTCTCAAGTCGCTGCCAGCCGATGTGGGCGACTTTCGCCTCATGTCGCGCCGCTGTGTCTCCAGCCTCAGCTCCATGCGCGAATTGCATCGCTTTCTGCGCGGCATGGTGGCCTGGGTCGGCTATCCGCAAATCTGCGTCCGCTACGAGCGGCAGCCCCGTGTGGCCGGGACCACAAAGTATCCGCTCAGCCGCATGATCCGCCTCGCGTGGAACGCCGCCGTTTCCTTTTCGCCTCTGCCGCTGCGCATGAGTTTTTTCGCCGGCGGACTCATGGCGCTGCTGGCGATTGAGGAAGCCGTCAGGGCACTGGTCGCCTATCAACACGGCCGCACCGTCCCCGGATGGACCTCGCTCATGATCGTGCTCTGTATGAGCAACGCCGCCCTGCTCATCACGGTCGGCATTCTGGGCGAATACGTCGGCAGAATCTTCGAGGAGAGCAAGGGCCGGCCCCTCTACATCGTCGCCGATGCGTGGAACGTTGCGCCCAGATCCGGATCGCAACCGGCCGACCGGCCCTCCGAAGTTGAGCACCAAAACGCCGCACCCGAGCGGCGCTAACGTTCATCTTCCCATCGTGCCGATCGGCTATCCTTGGGTATCCGGTCCTGCTTCGGAGGTCCCCGATGCTTTCCCCCACCGTCGTCGCTCCCGCCACTCCCACGCCGCCTGAAGAAATCGCGGAGGCCATCGATAACATCGGCCCGCTGCACGGCCTTCCTTTCGAAGACCGTCTGTGGCTCGCGCGTCACGGCCAGGAATACATCGCCAATCCCGGCGACATTCTTTTCGAGGAAGGCGCTCCGGCCGAGCACATGGTCCTCATCCTCAAGGGCGAGATTCATGTCCGCCGCCAGCACGGCGGTCCGATGACGCTGTTTATTGGCCGCACCGGCCAGATGACTGGCCTGCTGCCTTTCTCGCGCATGAAAGGCTACGGCGGCCAGGGATTTGCCATCTCGCCCGTCTGGACGCTGCTGATTCATCGCTCTGTTTTTCCTGAAATGCTCCAGGCCGTTCCCTCCATGGCGCAGCGCGTGGTCTCTACGCTGCTCGACCGCGTTCGCGAAGTCACTCGCATCGAGCAGCAGGCGGAGAAACTTGCGGCACTGGGCCAATTGGCGGGCAATCTGTCGCACGAGCTCAATAATCCCGCCTCCGCCGCGCAGCGCGCCGCTGCAACCCTGCTCACCGCATTGCGCGCCAACCGCAGCAACCGGATCAAGCTCATCACGCTGCGACTCACCGAAGAACAGATGGAAAAAGTCGTGGCATGGGAAGAGAAAATCTTTTCGCGCTCCGGCGAAACACTCGACCCGCCGGCCGAAACCAACGCGCTCGGCTTTATTGGCCGCGAGGAATCGCTCCGCGAATGGCTCAACGGCGTCGGCTGCGGCGACGCCTGGGAAGTGGCAGCGCAAATGGCCGAGCAGTCCGTGACCACAGCGGATCTCGATGAGCTGCGCGGATTCCTCAGTCCGGCCGAGTGTTGCGTCGTCCTGCAATACTTCGCCCGCTATCTCCGCTCCGCGCGCGCAGCCGAGACCATCGTCAACTCCACTGCGCGCATCTTCGACCTCATCGGCGCCGTCAAGGACTACTCCAATATGGACCGCGCCCCGATTCTCGAGGTCGACGTACCGGCCGGCCTTGATGCCACATTGCAAATGCTGGCCTCGCGAATGACCCACATTGAGATCGAGCGCGACTATCAACCGGACCTGCCTCGCATCAGCGCCTACGGCGGCGAGCTAAACCAAGTGTGGACCGCGCTCATCGAAAACGCTCTCGACGCATTGGGCAACCAAGGCCGCCTTCGCGTGGTCTGCAAGCTTGAGGCTGACATGCTGCTGGTAGAGATTTGGGATACCGGGCCCGGCATTCCGCCCGAATTGCAGGAGCGCATCTTCGAGCCCTTCTTCACCACCAAGGCGCCGGGCAAAGGGCTGGGCCTCGGCCTCGACAACGCCATGCGCATCGTGCGCAAGCACAGCGGCCATTTGAGCGTAAAGTCAGAGCCGGGATCGACCTGCTTCCGCGTGCGCCTTCCGCTCGATCAGTTCCAGGCGTATTGAGAAACAGGGAATAGCCAGTAGGGAATAGGGAACAGACTCCATACCGTCGGCGCAGTTCTCGAGCTCAGGAAGTTTGTAATAAAAATAGTTTTGCAACCAGGAACCGATCACTCCACGGAAATCTGGAGGCTCAGCGCTCGTCCGCACGCCTACTCCCTATTGGCTATTCCCTATTCCTTGTTTTTTTCGATTTCCACGCCGCGCCAGAACGCCACGTAGCCCTTGACCTTGCGCGCCGCCGGCTTGGGATCGGGATAGTAGAAGGCGGCGTCCTGATTATCCTGCCCGTCGATCACGACGGTCAGGAATCGTGCCTGGCCTTTCAAGGGATGGGTTGACGTCGTGGAGCTGGACCGAAAATATTCCCGCTTGAGGCTGGACTCAGGGAAATAGACATCGCCGTCCAGTTCCTCGGTCCGCTCGCTCTCTGCAATGACTCTGCCGTTCCAGGTTGCTCGCGCCATGGTTATCCGGTCGCTTTCAGTCAAAGCCTTTCCCGCCCTGCACGCAGCTCAAGGAACTGCCGGACGAGAAGAATCCATATGACAGTATCAGAGTTTGGGGCGGCATGGCGAGTACCAACCAGGTTCATCTGCCAAGTACATCACTTGGCTGCAACGATCGACTCGACGTGCATGCTCTTGTTCGCCGCATCTTCAGTCCCCGTCACCGTAACGTGGTCACCATAAAAAGCCTTCACCGCATCCGGATTGTCGATGCTCCAGACCTGCTTGCTCGTGTCGACGAACACCGGCTTCATCCCGCCTTCGATGCACTTCTTCACGCAATCGGCGCCTGTGCCCGCGTGTTTGGCGCCGCACATTGAATCTGAAATCCATCCTGTGCTCGTAGTTGAACCGGCGGCCATCGCCGTCGCGGCGGTCATGGCAACAACGGCTGCCAGCATCAAAAAGCTGTGCTTCATTTCAAACCTCCCGGGATCGCTCCCGCCCTTTCACACTCCATCCTGATCAAGCGTAACTCTGTTGCCCCTCTCACTTCCCTGCCCGCGCCCCGCGTGTCGCTTCCACGCGTTTTAAAGTCACTTCATAGCGCTGCGCCGCCGCGGAGAAACGACTAATCAAATCGGTCGTCTTGTTCAGGAATGTCGGATTCTTCTCTCGAATCGCCTCCAGGATGGGCGCAAACTTTGCCAGCAGGAAAAAACCCTCGCCGTTGCAGTCCACAAACAGTTCCGCCGAAACCGCGCCATGGAGCACCATCGCCGCTGCCATCTCCCAATAGGTCAGCACCTGGCGCAGCCACGGATTGTGCGGGTCGCGCGGATTCTCATAAACGGCGTAGAATTCGTCTGCCGTTTGCGGCCAGAACTCGCCGCCTACCCACGCGCGCGCCTGCCGCATCACCGCTTCCGTGCGCAGCTCATAAAGTCTCAGAATAATTTCGGCATCGGCCGGCGTAGCCAGCATTCGCTCCATTGATCGTCTCCGAAGCCAATGGTACAGGATTCGACCGGTCTCATGCCGTGGTGTCCGCTTGAATGAGAAAGGCGCACCCTCTCGGCGCGCCCCTGTTCTCCTCATTCTTAGTCCCTGGTCCCTACGTCCCGAGCCCCTGTTTCTTTCACGCCGGCTGCAGTTCCTCGTTCTCTGTCTTCTTCTCCACAACCGGGCCGTGCGTCTCCGCAGTGGGCGGCGGTGGCGCATCGCCAATCCGTTTCGAGTAGCTGCACACCACCTTGGCTCCCTCTTCCACCACAGGCGCCTTCCTGCCTCGCCTCTTTGTCGCTACCTCTTCTTCTGCCGACTTTTTCAGATTCGGGCACACCAGAAACACGCCCGACTTCAGCGTTTTCTCCAACAAGTACGGGCTGCCGCACTTGGGGCACTTCTTCGCCACCGGCTTCAGGTTCGAGGTGAAGTCGCACTTGGGATAATTCGTGCAGCCCCAAAAGACGTTGCCTCTTCGCGCGCGCCGCTCGGCCAAATCGCCGTCGCCGCACTTCGGGCACTTCATCCCCTCAATCAAATTCTGTTTCACGTACTTGCACTTGGGGTAGCCGGAGCAGGAAACGAACTCGCCGTACGCGCCCTGCCGCAACACCAGCGGCTTGCCGCAAACCGGGCAAGGCTCGCCGGTCGGCTCGGGCGGCTTCTGCTGCTGCTTCGAGCTCAGTTTCCTGAAGGTCTTGCACGGCGGATCGGCGTTGTAATCCGGGCAGGCCATGAACGGCCCGAAGATCCCGCGCCGCATCACCATCACCTTGCCGCAGTTCTCGCAGTACTCCTCGGTATCGCCCGCCTCCTGCGCTTCGGGCGTGTTCAGATCAGGCTTCGAGGCGATGTTCTCCTTGGTGAACGTACAACTTGTCGGATCCTTCTTGTTATAAGCCGAACACGCAAAAAAAGTACCGAACTTGCCCCACTTCAAAACCAGCGGGGACCCGCACACTTCGCATTTTTCGCCGGTCACTTCCTCCATGCGCTTGATGTTCCGCATCTTCTTGCCGGCGTCCTTCAATTCGTCTTCAAAATGGTCGTAGAAGCCGTTCAGCAGATCGGTCCACTTCTCCGTGCCTTCTTCAATGTCGTCCAGCTCGGTTTCCAGCTTTGCCGTGTACGCGGTGTCGAAGATGTACGGAAAATTCTCCACCAGCAGTTCGCACACCACCACGCCGATCTCGGTCGGATAAAACCGCCCGCGCGATCCGCCGTGCTTCACCACGTACTCGCGGTCCTGAATGGTGTTGATGATCGACGCGTAGGTCGACGGCCTGCCGATGCCGCGCTCTTCCAACTCCTTCACGAGCGAGGATTCGTTGTAACGCGGCGGCGGCTGCGTAAAGTGATCCTCCGGCAGCAGCTCGTCGAGCCCCAGCGCCGTCACGCCGTCTAGGTTCGGCAGCCGGTTCGCGCTCTCATCGTCTTCGTCCTTCTTGTCTTCCGACACTTCGTAGACCTTCAGGAATCCGTCGAAGCGCATCACCGAACCGCTCACGCGGAAATCGTATGTCTTTCCGGTTTTGCTCGAAATCGCGGCAATGTTCGCTGTCGTCACGTCGTACACCGCGGGAACCATTTGCGAAGCCACGAATCTGCGCCAGATCAGCGTGTAGAGCTTGAACTGCTCGTCGCTTAGGTAACGCTGAATCGACTCTGGCGTCCGAGCCGCATCCGTCGGCCGAATGGCCTCGTGCGCGTCCTGCGCGTCCTTCTTGCCTTTGTATGCGTTGGGAGTCTCCGGCAGATACTTCGTGCCCAGTTCCTTCCCAATCCACTCGCGCGCACCGGTAACAGCCTCGGGCGAAACACGCGGCGAATCGGTACGCATATAGGTGATCAGTCCTGTCGTCCCCTCGCTGCCGAGATCGACGCCTTCATAAAGCCGCTGCGCCACGCCCATCGTGCGCCGCACGTTGAAACCCAGCTTGTTTGCAGCGTCGCGCTGCAGTTGGCTGGTGATGAAAGGCGCCAACGGCCTGCGCTGCTGTTCGCGCGCCTGAACGCCGGTAATCGACCAATCCGCTTTTTCGAGCGCAGCCAGCACCTCGTCCATCTGCTTCTTGTCGGGCAAAGCGCTCGCGATGAACTGTTCTTTTCCGTCTTTGTCCGTGCCGTTCGCTACTCGCGCCGGCTCGCCGCCGACGCCGATAAACTTCGCCTTGAATTTCTGGTCGGCCTGTTTCTCGGGGTGTAGCTGCGCCTCCAGCGTCCAGTATTCGAGCGGCTGGAACGCGCGAATCTCGCGCTCGCGCTCCACAATCAGTCGCAGCGCCACCGTCTGCACGCGTCCCGCCGATAATCCCCGCCGCACCTTATCCCACAGCAAAGGCGAAATCTGGTACCCCACCAGGCGATCGAGCACGCGCCGCGTCTGCTGCGCGGCCACTAAGTTCTGATCAATGTCACGCGCATGCTTGAACGCTTCCTGCACCGCCTTCTTCGTAATCTCGTTGAAGGTGACGCGGTGAATCTTTTTTCTTTCTTTTGCGTTGGTTCCCAACTGGATCGCGAGGTGGTACGCAATCGCCTCGCCTTCGCGGTCCGGGTCAGGCGCGAGATAAATCTCGTCAGCCTTGGCGCCCGCCTTCTTTAATTGATCCACCACCTTCTCTTTGCCCGGAGACACGATCAGCTCCGGCTCGAAGGTGCGCTTCTTCAGCTCCACGCCAAGCTCGTTCTTGGGCAGATCCATAATGTGGCCCACTGAGGCCCGCACATCGAACCCCTTGCCCAGATATTTTTCGATCGTCTTCGCCTTCGCCGGCGACTCCACGATCACCAATGATTTTGTTGTTGCCATCCCTTAACCCGGTTCCCTCTCTATGCTGCTCGCTTGCCTGTTCCCGGCCTGTTCCTTACCCGTAGCCTCGTTCGATTCTCTTGTTTGACTCTCTCATAGCCAATCGGTTCCAGGGCCTGTTCAACGTACCCTGTTCCGTGACCGCTTCCAAAACTTGATCGCGCCCGCCATCGCGCGGCCCGTGCGTCTCCGTCTCCGGGCCCGCTCCGGCAAGAAAATGGCCGCAAGGCTTGCACCGTAGCACGGAATGCCCCCTTATTTCCACCGGCACCCATGATTTTTCTTGTTTAAACGTCCCATTTCCGCGTGCAGCAACCGGCCCCCACGGCTTGCAAACCGCGCCAAATCCATCTCTTTGCATCAACATTGTGGAGCGCATCCGAAAAGTAACTTCCACCTTCCGGCAATCTGCTGCAAAAACCTCTCAGCAGTACCTTGCTTCGCTGCTCCCCGCTCTTTCAGTCCCGCAGTCCCTAGCCTCCTGGCCCTTGCTTCTCACATGGTTCTGACATAGTTCTTCCCCGGCAGTTGCCGTATCCGGCCCGCCATCTCCAGCTCAAAAAGCGCCGTAAATACTTCAGAGGAAGTGAGTTGAGTCTCTAGCAGATCCAGGATCTCGTCGATCTGCAGGCTCTCGTCGGAGCGCAGGACCTCGAGCACCATGGCCTCCTGGGGTCGCAGCACCGGGTCAGCCAATAAAGATGCCTGGGCCTCGGTTTTCGATTCACCCGGAGCCAGCGTCTCAAGCTCCAGGCGCACCTGTGAAGGCAGATCCTCCCACACATCTTCCCAGGTCGCCACCAGCTTAGCCCCCTGTTTTATCAATGTGTTAGGGGTCCATGAGCCTTTATTGGTCACATTTCCCGGAACGGCATAGAGGTCCCGATTCTGCTCGGCGGCGCACCTCGCCGTCACCCGCGTCCCCGAGTTCTCTCCCGCTTCCACCACCAGAACGGCAACGCTCAGCCCGCTCAGAATTCGATTCCGCCTGGGAAAGTTCTGCGGCGCGGGAAAGGTTCCCATCGGCATCTCGCTCACAATGGCCCCGCCGGTCGCCAGAATCTCTGCGGCCAGTTTCTTGTTCTCCTTGGGATACACCACATCGATTCCCGTGCCCCACACAGCCACCGTCGGCATGCGCGCCGCCAGCGCTCCCTTGTGCGCGCAGGAGTCAATGCCCCGCGCCATCCCGCTCACAATCACCAGCCGCCGGGCCGCCAGGTCCCGCGACAGCAATTCGGCAATGCCCGTCCCGTACGGCGTCGGATGCCGCGTTCCGACTACCGCAATCGCCGGCCGGCTCAACAGCTTCACATCACCACGCACCCAAAGCGCCGTCGGCGGATCGTAAATCTCGCGCAGTCGCTCCGGATACTCCGGGCTCGTGTAATCGATAATCGCCGCGCCCTGCGCAGCCACGCGCGCAAACTCCTCTTCGGCCGCCTTCCGCCCCTTGCCGTCAAAAAGAGATGGCGCTGCCTCGGCGGGAAACCTCAGCCCTTCAAGCGCTGTCAGCGTCATCGTGAAGATCTGGCTCGCCGACTCGAGCTGCTTCACGGCGTCCAGAATCCGCCGCGGGCCCAGTCCCGGCGTCAATGTCAATGCCAGCCACGCCAAACGATCCTCGTCGAGCTGCATTGCCGGCACTGGCTCCTGCGTCCTGCAAACAACTTCCGCGCCGCCGTCGGCGCCTTCGGCTGTGCCATTCCGCCGCGGGCAGCCGTTCCGCTCTTCTTACCCTCGCAATTGTCCGAAATCGATACAGTGTCCAAAATTCGCACACTCCGGCTGTCTCCATTTGAGACACAACCGCAGTTCCAGGGAATGTCCGCCCACGTTACAAGCAAGCGACTAGGAAGTCAAGGTTTGCGGTCACGCGACAGAAGATCAGTTTGACGTTCTACGCCGGCCGTCAATTCACTGCGAGTTCAAATTGCGTTAGGC
Organism: Occallatibacter sp.; assembly: GCA_049518955.1. Lineage (GTDB taxonomy): Bacteria > Acidobacteriota > Terriglobia > Terriglobales > Acidobacteriaceae > Telmatobacter. Next base: position 4,639 of record JBEKRG010000030.1, on the reverse strand, counting down.
TCTCCAACTTCGTATAGGTATAGTTTCCGATCCCTGATGCCAAGCGACTGCCAGGTCTCCCGCCAGGCCGCTAAATGATCCGACTTGAAATGGTCGTCGAGCGCTGAGCGATTCGTCCAACGCTCCTTGATGTAAATGAGACCCGCCTCAAGCACGTCCTCGGCGTAGCAGTATTCCAGGCACCCGGCTTCCGCCCTGCTGGCCTGGATCATGGCTGCCATCCTTGGCCGCGCATCCTCGATGCTTTCCGCAGAAAGCCTCACCGTCCCGACAATCAAAAGCATGTGAACCCCTCTACGTCCCCTCGTCCCTACTCCTCAGCTTTTCCCGCACCCAATCCACCATCACCGGCGACACACGCTCCATGGCCGCCAGCCGAAACGTAATCTTCTCTCCTTCAATGATGTGATCGTGTCCGGCCAACTCGACCATCGCATCGGCATGCGCAAGTAAAAGATCGTACGAAGGCTTCATTTCGATCCATGGACTCGATGACGCGCAAAGGCAAACGTCGGGCTGCACATGGCCGAGCACACTGTTCGATTCGAAGATCACACCTTCAGCCGACGAGCACTCGTGAAGAATCTTCTTCACAATCGGCTCCAGCGCAACCTCGTCCGATCCCATCGCACCCGTCGTCACCAGCCCCGGGGTCACTAATAATGCCCGCCGCGCTCCCGCGGCGAGGTACCGCGCCGTGTCAGTCGTATCTCCCGGCGTCGTCTCTTCCCAGATCGGAGTCTCTTTGCCGTGCTCATGTGTGGTGATCTTCACCGCGGTCCATTTGATCTCCGGCAGCGCGCGCATCAGCCCGCACACCAGTGCTGTCTTCCCCGCGCCGCGTCCGCCCCCGCCTACAACAATCACCGCCATCGCAGCTTCCAACCCCCTCCCAGCGCGCTCTGTTCACTTCTTCACTTATTCACTCATTCACTCGTTCCCACCCGCGATTCAAGATCCACGACTCACGAATCACGGTCTTTCCGCTTCTTCGCCATCCTGGCCAGCGTCGCCTGCTCCCTCAGCACTTCTCTCAGTGGCCGTGCCGGCGTGCCCCAGTGCACGGTCCCCGGCTTCAACCCATCATTCGTCACCGTCGCGCCGCTGAACACTCCGGCCTGTCCGCCCAGAATCACGCCCGGCCCCACGTGCACATGGTCGCCGATGCCCACCTGTCCCGCGAGCACCGCGCCCTTTCCAATCGTGCTCGACCCGCTGATCCCCGTGAGCGCAACTAGAATCGCATCTTCCCCGATATCGCAGTTGTGCGCCACGTGCACCAGGTTGTCGAACTTTGCCCCGCGCCGAATGCGCGTCTCTCCCAGCGCGCCGCGATCCACCGTCGAATTCGCGCCGATCTCCACGTCGTCCTCAATCACCAGCGTTCCCTGCTGCGGGAATTGCGTGTATGCGCCCGTAGCAGGATCGCGCACATATCCGAAGCCGTCCGCGCCCAGCACGACGCCTGCATGAATCACCACGCGGTTGCCCATCGTTGTTCCGGGGTACACGACAACGCGCGGATAAATTCGGCACCGCGCTCCGATCCTCACGCCCTCGCCGATCACCGCTCCCGACTCGATGCGGGTTTCGTCGCCCACCACCGCGTCCTTACCGACCACTGCATGCGCGCCCACGGTCACGCCGCTCCCGAGCATTGCACCTTCGCCAATTACCGCCGTCTCATGAATCCATCCGCATTCGATCTTGGGCTTGAGCAACTTCGCCGCTCGCGCAAACCACAACTTAGGCTGGTCTGCCTCAATCACCGCGATCGACGGACTCCCCGTGTATCCCGCACTCATTCCCGGCTTCAGAACGACCGCGCCAGCGGAACTCTTCAGCGCCCCGGCCGCCGACACATCATCCTCGGCAAACGCCAACTCGCCCGCGCGCGCGTTCGCCGGTGAATTCACTCCCGTGAGTTCGCGCTCCGCACTGCCCTGCACCAACTTCCCGCCGAGTTGTTCAATTAATTCCGCAACCGTCATCGTTGGTCCTTCGTCTCGAGTCCCTTAGGCCCTACATCCCCAGTCCCTTAGTCCGCGCCTTCAGTACAGCCCCGGCTCCCCCGCCGGCCGCGTCTTCCACCGCCGGTGAATCCACAGCCACTGGTCAGGATAGCGCCGAATCCACTCTTCCAGCACCGCCGTCGCCCGGCGCGTCCCCTCAAGGATGTCCGCAGCCGCATCGTCGGTCCGCGGAATCTCAACTTCCGGCCCGAAGCGCAGTACGTATTTCTGCTCCTCCCGCTCCCACACCATGAACCCCGGCAGCACCGCGGCGCCCGTCTTCCGCGCCACATGCGCCAACCCCGTTCCCGTGCAAGCGTCGTTCCCGAAAAACTTTACAAACTCGCCCCGCGGCGGCGTCATATTGGTGTCGATCAGCATTCCCACGGTCCCGCCTTCGTGCATCGCCGTCAGCAGCCCGCGCCCGAAGTCGTCCTTCGACAGAACAAAATTCCCATGCATGCAGCGGATGCCGTTCACATACTCATCAAGTCGGCGGTTATCGAGCCTGCGGATCAGCATGCCCATCGGGTAACCCATCAGAGAGTGGTAAAAGCTCGACAGCTCCCACGCCCCCAGGTGCCCCGTCAGTACCAGCACGCCCTTACCGCGCTCTTTCGCTTCCAGATAATGTTCCAGCCCCTCGGTGCGGATCCAGTCGCGCGTGTTCTCCGGTGTATACCGCGTCATGCGGCAGAACTCCACCAGCTGCCACCCCAGGTGGACATAAACCCCGCGCAGAATTTTCTTCCTGGTTTTGGATGAGGGTGCTGGGAGCGCCAACTCGAGGTTGCAGGTGCCCACGCGCCGCAACCGGCCAAAGCACCAGTAAACCCCAAACGCAATGCCGTCGGAGAAAACGCGCGCCACGCCCCGCGGCATCGCACCGAGGCAGCGCGCAACGGCTACAACAATCCCATACTCGATCTTTTCCCGCATGAGTCAGGATCAGTGTAGACGCTCAACGCTCCCCGAATGGCTGTGCCGCCCCTGCGGAAACAAAAGGAGGGAGCGGGGGCCTTGAGGCCCCCGAAAAAGTGCAGGCGCAAACTTCCGGCCTTTATGTCCGGCCCCTGCTCATCCGCCTCGCTGACTTGCTTGCTATTGCGCCTTCGCTCGCACGAAGTCCTGCGCCACGTCGCGCACGAACGGTACCGCGCCCGGCGGCACGCCCACGTCGCCTCTCAGGATCGCGTCAAAATGGTGCGGCGCTCCGTAATAAAGCGTCGTGTCGTCATTGTTTTGGCTCACGCTGGTCCCGTCCAGGTCGATCCCGGCAAAAATGCCCTTGGTCCGCGAGTAGCTCAACAGCTCCGCGCTCATCTTCCAATCCGTTGATGCCGTTCCATTGCGCCCCACCGGACCCGCTGCCGCAGAAGCATCGCCGCCGATCTTGAATTTGTCCTTCAGCAGATCCTGCATGCCGCGGTCATTCACGGCAATCAGAATCAGGTCCGTCGCCTGGCCGCCCCATTGGAAGCCGATTGACCCGCCGGCCATGCGGATGAACACCGGCCCGCTCCAGCCGTGTCCGGTGCGGCACGTAACCACGCCCTGGCCATACTGAGCGCCAACGAAAAACGCGCCTTTCATCATGCTTGGGACCACAGCCACGCATGTGGCCGACTTCAAAATATTGTTCGGCACGGTCCGGTCGCCTGCGTTCATGATCTGGTCCAGAACCACCTTGGCGGCATCGATGCGCGCCTGCAAATCTTCCCGCGTGGACGCGGCAAAAGCCGCCGTGGGAAGCACAAGACTGAGGCAAATCGAAACAATGACCTTTTTCATGTCCATTTCCTTTCCATTCCGCCGCCTTGGGCCGCGGATGTGAGAACTCTGTGTTGGGGGATTCGTCTCTCTGCCAAAATCATCGAGCTGGAGGATCCATGGGAACGGTCGCATGGCAGCCTGCGCCGGATCCTCCCCGGCTAGTTTACAGCCCAGCCTACCGCATTCATCGGCACCGCGCTTCCACAACTGCTATTCCGGTGCTGGCGGCGTGCCGGATATTGATCAACCCGCAGCCTCCGCCTTGCCGGTGATACGCCCAGAGCGCGAGTTTGGCTGTGTTCAGCCCCGTCATCATGGAGCACTCGTCACTTCTTGTACCAGATGCTGCAAGTGGAACTGGAATGAATGGAGTCTTGAATGGAACGGGCCAGGAAGCCAACACCGGAGCAGACTAAAGGATTGCTGCGGCAGATCGATTTGGGCACGGCGAACGGTGAGACCGCGGCCTGCGAGCTCTGGTTCGCCTATGATTGCAAGTCAACCAGGCCGGCACGCCCCACCGAGGGCCCCCTCGGTGTTGTTGACAATGACTTCGCGCCGGGCCTATTGTTGTCGCGTTTTTAGGAAAGAAAGAAAGGAAGACGAAATGGTTGCCTATTTTCAGCTTCAGCCCGCGGAGTCAGAGCTCCAGCAGCTAGCAGAGCAGTATTGGCAGAAGTCCGGCGAGAAAGAGCATGAGCTTGAAAAGGCAGCGTTCGAAGCCGGGGAAGCGATTCGCAATGGGGACTATTCGCTGGCCAATTTGGAAGCGATCGTGCGCTGGAAGTCGGAGCGCGCGGTGCAATACTTGATCGGCAACAGCGACGAACAGGTCCGGCACGTCCTGGCCGTCG
>JBEKRG010000029.1:0-42323 GCA_049518955.1 Occallatibacter sp. | reverse complement strand
GAATGCAAGCAGCGCGGCAAGAAGCAATGTTTTATGGCTGGCGGTCATCGCGGCCATTCTACGCTGCCGATGCGAGATTTCGCTGGAGCAGCCGCCTGGGAAAACTATCTGTCGCGTTGCGAGCGCCCATGTACATTGATGAGGAGGGACATTGCCATGCGCCGCCGAACCTTTATTCAGACACTTCCCCTGGCTGCCGCAGCGTCTGCCGCCACTCTACAGAATTCAGCAACGGTGCTGGGCCAAAGCGGCACTGATAAAACGTCCGATCTTCCGAAGTTCCAACCCGCGGGCGCGCAGCAGTTCATTCGCCCTGACGTGCACGCGGGTGATCGGCCATCGGGCGCGAGCTTTGCGACGAGATCGCCTGCGCTGGGATTGAACGGCGCGGCGGGAACGGCTCACCCGCTTGCGACGCAGACGGCGATCGCGATGCTGAAGCGCGGAGGATCGGCAGTGGATGCGGCAGTGGCCGCGAATGCCGTGTTGGGATTCGTTGAGCCAACGAGCAGCGGATTGGGCGGCGACTGCTTTGCATTTGTATGGGATCCGAGTGCGGCGAAGCTGATGGGCATGGCCAGCTCGGGCCGTTCGCCCAAATCGTTGTCACTGGACACCGTGCGTTCGCGCGCTGTGAACGGCCACATTCCCTCGGTGGGAGCGGTGAGTGTTTCAACTCCGGGCGCGCTTGGCGGTTGGTGGGCGCTCCACCAACGCTACGGGAAGCTGAAATGGGCGGAACTGTTTGAGCCGGCGATTCATGCATGCGAGGCGGGCGATCCTACGCCGCAGATCATCGGCTACTACATCAAGGGCAACATGGAGTTCTTTAAGCGCGCCGGTTCAGCGATTGAAGAGACGGCGAACGCGATGAAGACGTATATGCTGCCCAGCGGCGCTGCGCCCGGCGAGTACGACGTGCGCCGCAATCCTGACCTGGCACGCACATACAAAACGATTGCCGAGGGAGGACGCGATGCATTTTATGATGGCCCGATTGCGAAGACTATCGATGCGTATTTCAAGCGCATCGGCGGATGGCTCTCTGCCGACGATTTGCGCGAGCACCATGCGGAGTGGGTTGAGCCGCTGGTGACGAAGTATCGCGGCGTGGATGTTTACGGAATGCCCGCGAACACGCAGGGGCTGGCGACGCTGCAGATGCTCAACATGATCGAGAACTTCGACATGCGCGGGTATGGATTTCAATCCGCGCAATCGCTGCAGGTGCAGATTGAGGCGAAAAGGCTGGCCTACGAGGATCGGGCGAGATATTATGCCGATCCGCACTTCGCTAAGATTCCGATCGAATGGCTCAACTCAAAGGAGTACGCGAAGGAGAGGGCGAAGCTGATCCGACTGGATGCGATTAACGATCACGTGATGCCGGGACAGGCGCCGAGCCACGGCGATACAACGTACTTTACGACCGCCGACAGCAGCGGCATGATGGTGTCGATCATCCAATCGAATTTCCGCGGGATGGGGTCGGGGCTGGTGGCCGATGGGCTTGGTTTCATGTTTCAGGATCGTGGCCAATTATTTTCGCTTCGAGATGGCCATCCGAACATTTACGCGCCGGGCAAACGGCCGTTTCAGACGATCATTCCGGGATTCGCGTCGAAGGACGGCGTGCCGTGGCTTTCGTTTGGCGTGATGGGCGGCGATATGCAGCCGCAGGGACAGACGCAGATTATTTTGAACCGCGTGGACTACGGACTGGATGTGCAGGGTGCGGCCGACAGCCCGCGCTGGCACCATGAAGGATCGTCGCAGTCGATGGGCGAGGACCGGGCGGGGCTGGGACCGCGCGGGATACTGCGGCTTGAAGCGGGCGTACCGGCGGCGACGCGGAAGGCGCTCGAAGATCTGGGCTGGCCGATGGGCGAAAGCGATGGCGGATTCGGGCGCTACGAGTGCATTGAGCTGCGCAAGCAGGGCGCCGATCGCGTGTACGCGGCGGGGAGCGAGATGCGTTGCGACGCGGTGGCGCTGGCGTACTGAGTGGCGGGAATACGAAACGTTCTCGCGTGCGATCCCAGGTCCCCGAGTGCGAGGGACCTCCACCCCACAGACCTGGGGCACCCAAGATTAGTAGTTGAGGGCGCGCCGATTACTGCGCGACAGGGTGGACGTAGACTTGCTGCGGCGCGTCGACCTTCACCTGCGCGGCGATTTTCAACTTCAGGCTTGCCATTTGCGGCTTGCCGCCAACGGGTGTCATGAACTTCAACTCATATTGGTCGTCGAGACGCCGGTCAATATCATCGAGGTAGGGTTGAAAGGTCGCCGGATCTCCGTTCCCTTCCCAATAGCTGTTGCCGCCGGTCGCTTCAGTCACTTCGGCGAGGAGGCTCTGGCCGGAGAAGGCTCCAAAGTTGGTACGGTCGACGAAGCCGGAGCTGCGCCAGTAGATGGTGTAGACGATCAGATGGGCGCGCACTGAATCCTGGATCGCCGCCTGGACATACGGATCCTCGGGATCGTATCGCATGTCGTAGTAATCAACACCGTCGGTGACCGCGACGACCTCGCGGCGCGCACGAGGATCATGCGAGGGCCAGTGCTTAGCCAGATCGGAAAGGCAGAAGTACGGACTCGCGCTTTCGCCCGACATTCCCGCGAAGGGCAGATGCAGCTCACGGACTGCCGCTGCGCGATCGGTGCTCAAAGGACCGCCAAATGCAGCGCGACCGTTCTCCATGTACGCAACAGCGACCTTCGCATCTGGAGGCAGCGCCTGAATGAACCTGGCAATCTCGGGTAATTGCACTCCAAGGTTCGCGCGCGCGCCCCCGTCGATGAGCACAACCATTTCGACGGAGCTCTCGGGGCCGCGCAGAGGCGACCAGCCGGTGATGGTCGAGTCTTTTCCGTCAACTTTCAATTGCAGATCTTGCTGAGGGATCCCGCCGGGGATTTCATTTCCGGACACGACAGTGATGACGGCGCTTCCCTGCTGCTGATTGCTGTTGTCGCTCGCCATGGCAGGAATGGCCGCGAGCAACGATCCGGCCGCCACGAGAGCAGCGAGTTGAAGTTTGTGGATTCGCATTGCTGTTGCTCCTTAAAACATCATTCGGGCCAAAGCGATTCGGAAAGATCGGGGCAAATTGCCGCCCTGACCTTGTTGAACCCAGTTCCATTGGTTTAGATGTGCGGTGGAAGCGCCATGGCTCAGCGATTCAGCGCCTCGCAGAGAAGAGCGTTGACGCAAATGACTTGTATTGAAGGCGTTGCGAGGACATGAAAGCGAAGGGGCTCCCTGGCGGGCCGAGAAACCGGACTACGCGTCGGGCGGCAGGGCGCAGAAAGGCAACGGGGCGCTGATAGAAGCGTGGGCGCGTGGCTACCGCTCGACGAACGATTTGAGACGCGCGAGGGCTTGATCCCACTGGCGCGAAACGCGATCGAGGTAATGCTGCATGGCGTGAAGCGGGCGCGGATCGAGAACGAACTGGCTCTCGCGACCAGAACGAACGCTGTGGACCACGCCGGCGCGCTCGAGCACGCGCAAGTGCTTGGTAATGGCCTGGCGGGATAAAGGCGAACCCGAAGCGAGCTGCGCGATGGACGCCGATTTCCCCGAGACAAGTTTGGCCACGAGCGCAAGACGCGTGTCGTCGCCCAACGCCGCGAAGACGACGGCCTGGTGCGGCTGCGAAGATCGGGCTCGCTTATGGCTTCTGGGCGACATGGGTTTCAATATTCTTCATCTGCTGCGCCCAGCCGCCTTCGTTCATGCGGAAAGCTTCAGCGCGGCGATGCGCTGGAACGTTCTCGAATCCTGACTCGGTTAGCGTGAGGCGCGTGCCGGTTGCGGTCGGCTCCAGGCGAAATTCGACCAAGGTCGGCGGCTCTTTCGAGTAATCAACGGCGGGATCGACAGAGTAGGGATGCCACGTGAAGGAGAAGAGCTTTTCCGGCTCCATCTTCTGGACGACGGCTTCCCAGACCAGATGCTCGTAGCCGGGCCAGGTGATGTGGCCGCGCGCGGGCTGGCCGACGACGAAAGGCCCTTCGAGCGCGACGCGGAACCACTCACCAAACTCGCGGTAATCGGTAAGGGCGCGCCAAACGCGGGAAACGGGGGCGTTGAGCTCGATCTGTTTCTCGATTTTGTTTTCCATGATCGGCAACCTCGTGGTTGCATATTAGCAAAGGTTGAGATGAAATGCAACCTAATGGTTGCATGTTAAGTAAGTACAGCAGCGTGAAGAACAAACCGTCGCAGGCGATCAGCTGGTGGGCACAGCGGGGGTGATCTGCGACAGGATCGTGTTGTACTGATCCTGAGTGAGGGGCAGCACCTGCGTGCCGGAAGGCGTGACTTCGATCTGGACCGGCGCAGACATGGTGGGTCCGGCGGAAGCTGAGCCTGTCGGCGTGAGCGCGATGGCGCCCGAGATCAAGTCGATCTCGAGATTATTCGCCGTACCATCGGATTTGACGACAAACTCGGTGCCGCGAATTCCGATGGACCCATATGGAGTGTCAATGTTGACGCTGGCGGCATCCTTTTCTGCGATCAATCCGCTGATGTATTGGAATGCGCCCTGGAGAATGCTCCAGTGTGCTTTGTTTTTTGAATGCCCGTTCGGGTCGTAGATGTAGTCATCGATCTTCAGCTTCGACTTTTCGCCCAGCGTAAACTCGGTATTATCGTTGAACAGGATGGTGGCCTTGGCGCCGGGTGCGGTTTCGATCGTGTCGTTCAGATCGATGGTGTCGCCGGGTCCGAGCGGAACGGGCGTTGTGGTTCCGGCGTGAATGACGGTGATGGTTCCCTCGCTGCTCGTCTGCACCACGCCGATCGGGGTTGGCTCAGGTGCCGGAGCCGGATTCTTCGATACGACGGGCACCTGTCCGAGTGCCTGCGCTCCTTGCCCCTGCGAGTAGCCGAGCGAGCCCTGCATCAGGCTTGTGGGGGTTGTGCCGGAGCCTTCGCCGGCGGGCGCGGTTTGCGGCTCGCCGTACGCAGCGCGAACCAGGTGCGGATTGCTGCCATTGTTTCGCGCGTTCACTGTTGGCGGCGGCATGACGCGAATCTGCATGACGTTGGTGGTGGTCATGTTGCCGCCTGCGATGAGCAGCTTCATGTAGACCTGGCCCTTGACGCGCTCGGTCCAGGGGCCGTTCTCCGCCTTGACGGGCGTGTAGAGACCGCTCTGCTGGCCCTGGAAGAGAGTCTGTTCGCGGAGCTGATCGTTGGTGTTTTGCGCGGTGAGGATGGCGCGCTGGCGCTCGGCGCTGAGTGCGAGCTCGCCGGGCTTGCCCAGCTTGGCAAGAATCGTGTCGAGCGGCGGAAGCTTCGCGCCCTGCGCAAGGCTGTTGTAGGTGGTTTCAAGGTTGGAGACAAAGTCGCCGTTGATCTCGCTCTTGTAGTCGGGAATGACCTGGTCAATGATGCCCTGATAGGTCTTGGGCATCTGCGTGTAGGAGAGCCCCGACTGGATGGCCCAGGAGACGGCTTGCAGCGAGTTGGGGTTGATTTGGTACTGAACCGTTCCGCGCCAAATGAGAGCGCCGATGGCTCCGGCGGCTTTGCCTTCGTAGGGTCCGAGCACGTAGGCGACACCTGCGCCCGGAGCGTGGACAGAGTATTCGGAACAGAAGTCGAGCGTGTTGATGGTGTAGTCGCCGGGAGCGAGAGGCTGATTGAGCTCGTCGGCCGTGAGCTTGAGCGGCTGCGGGTTGAAGGGGCCACCGGGAAGATTCGCGACGGTTGGATACACGTCGTTGGCATTCAGCGTGAGCGGGAGCTGGTTGTTGAGGAGGGTTTCAATGGCTGTTTCCGCGGCTTTTTCCTTGGCCGCATCTTCGAGGGCGGCGAGCGGGTTCTGGGCGGCGCAAAAGCCCGCGAGAGCTGCAGGCAGAACAATCAATAACACTACGGTTGACCTGCGAATCTTCATCTGAATCTTCCCCCGGGAAAAGGCAGTTGATTTGTTTCGGTTTGTTGAATGAGCACGCCGTGAGGGGGCACAGGCAGAGTGCTCAATGATGGGCCGCTCTGGGGATTGCGACGAAAGCGAATGATGGTTTGCCGCGAGGGGGAACGGGGAAGCCGCGCTCTCAGCACAACCCGCGCAGGGTGAACATACTGGAATCGACGGGCGGAGTCAATAAAAAGACCAGAGGGAAAAGTCGAAAGCGCGGCGCTCAATAGAAGAGGTATTTGCGCCAGCGGTCGTCGCTGCGGCCGAGCATGCGCATGATCTGGCGGCTGGTGTGGAGCGAGAAGGGGCGCGGCTCGCGCAGCAGGATCATGTCGTCGATCTCATTGAGCAGGCGATTGCCTTTGTGGCGGTTGCACTCATGGCAGCAGGCGACGAGGTTTTCCCACGTGGAGTTGCCGCCGCGCGAACGCGGAATCACGTGATCGAGAGTCAGCTCGCTGGGGGGATAGGCTTCGCCGCAGTACTGGCAGGTGTTGCGGTCGCGGAGCAGAATGTTCTTGCGCGAGAGGGCGCGGGTCTGGTGGGGGATGCGGCGATACTCGAGCAGGCGAATGACCGAGGGCATGGCGATGATGGTGCGCTGCGCGTGGAGCGAGAGGCCGTGCTCCTCCTCAGTGCGTGCGATTCCCTTGAGCACCAGCACGAGGGCGCGGCGCGCACCGCAGATGTTGATGGGCTCATAGGAGGCATTGAGCACTAGCACCGGCATCTGCAAAATATGCGCGTGGGCGTACGGCGTAGTACCGTGGTCCGCGGCCAAGACGACAGCTTTGGCAATCGCTTTCTGCTTGCGCGCGTGAATCATGGCTTTTCCCAACGACATCTCTTTCCCCCGGGTTACGGCGTTTTCGGAAATACCGTGACCTTTCTGGAACCGTACAAGTGGATTTTTCTTGAGGAAAAATCCACTCAGCGAAGGGGCTTTGGCCTACACCGTTTCCGAAAACGCGGATGGTTGTTCACCCACAGTTGACGATCTCGATTGTGATGCGTGCATGACAACGTTGGTAAATGTTCGGTTCTCTTCTAACTCGCTTTCTTCCAAAATGGCATCGGCGGACGATCGGCCAAATCCCACAGCGCGCTGCGTGCGCGCCAGCGTTGCTACCCAAACTGAAGCTGCTCCGGATTTGAGCAAAATTTGCGCCGCGGCCCGAGCCGTGGCGCCGGTGGTGAGAATGTCGTCGATCAGCAAGATGTGCTGCGCCGTAACCAGTGACGGATCGGAGACTGAGAACGCCCCGCGCACGTTGAGGCGACGCTGGCGCGGCGTGAGGCCGGCCTGTGTATCTGTGGCGCGCAGCCGCATGAGAGTGCTGGGGGCGAGGGTGAGCCGCCATTGCGGATGCGTCCTACGCAGGAATTGGAGGGCCTGAACGGCAAGCGAGCGCGACTGATTGAATCCACGCTGCGCATACTTAGAGCGGTGCAGCGGCACCGGAATCACGAGCATTTCGGCGGGCGCCTCGCCAGCGAGCTGCGCGATGGCTTCGGCCAGCATCCCTCCAAGGCCTTCGGCAGCGGGGTGCAGGCGGTCGTATTTGAGAGCGTGAATCGCCTCCCTCATGCGGCCGTTATAAACGCCATAGGAAACGGCGTGCACAAAGGGCGGCGGCGCCAGGCGGCAGGCGCAGCAAAGCATTGAATTAGAATGACTTGTGGACGAGGAGATTGCGTCGCCGCAACGGAAGCAGACGGGGGCGGACTGGACAGAGAACTCCGACCAGCAAACAGGATAGATTGGAACAGAAGAGAGCTGCGGCAGAGGCGAGCCGCAAAGATCACAAGAAGAGGGAAGAAGGGCGCAACTTAAACGATCGATTGGACTTCGGAGCACGCGAACCACGGCGCGCCAGCGTGTTGTCTGCGCCAGCGGAACGTCGGTCACGCGGATGGCGGTGTCTCTGGAGAAGACGCACCTCGCTTCGGGGCAAAGCCGAACCGATGCAGCCCGATGCGAAAAGTATAGCTCAACAGCAGAAACTCCCGCTCGACGGCGTAGTCCGCGAATGCATTGACGTGGCGTGGTCAAGTTGGCTTAAGAGTGGGATCGAGAGTTTCGCAGAAGACGACGCGGGGCAGGAAGCCGAGAGAAGCGATGCTTTGCGCTTCCTTCGGCGCCTGCCCGCGAGGTTCCAGTATTGTTGGATCACGTTCAACTGAGTTGACGGTACGAACGAACGCTTCCGGCGAAACGATGGACGTGAGTTTTAGCCGTGGTGCGCGTGCTGCTCACGCTCCTGCTCTCTTCCCCTCTCCTGCTCGTTCTCGCGGTTAACGTTCTTGGATGCGTCGCGGGCCGCGTCCTTCACGCTGCCCACAACCTTCTGCGCTTTGCCTTTGATCTGCTGCGCGGCACCTTCGACCTGAGCGTCGGTGTTACCGGTCCACTCGCCGACCTGACGTTTCGCACGCCCTGCCGTATCGTTGATTGCGCCTTTTACCCGATCCTTATCCATGATTCCACCTCCGTGGTTTGTTGCTTCGGTTTATATAGCGGGCCCTCGAGCGGACCCTATTGATGCCCCTCTAGCCAATCCGGGGAAAGAGACGTCGCAGTGTTTCACTCCGCACCTAAACGGCTCTGCGTCCCGAGATCAGCTGGATGACCAGCACTACGAGCGCGATCACGAGAAGGATGTGAATGAATCCGCCGAAGGTGTATGACGAAACAACGCCAAGCAACCACAGCACGAGAAGGATTACAAAGATCGTCCAAAGCATCGATCACCTCCCGGTGATTCGTCCTCAACCACTCACGCTTTGACGCCCGGCCGTGAGCGCGGGTTGTTCGTTGGCTTCTTCAATACGGCAAATAGCGCGACATTGATCGCGCAACAGCCATGCGATGCAACCGCTGTGCGATGACACGCATCGTGCGCCGGGATCGGGGAATTTGCCGAGGGGGTGAAACTCTTCCGGGGTCAAGCAGCCGCGAATATGGACAACGGCATCACAGCAGAAGGTTTGTGGAATCGCGCGCCGTTTAAGCAAGGGAGTGCGCGAAGGAGAGCGACATGATCTTGCTGATCATTCTGATTGTGCTGATTTTGGGATTTGGATATGGCGGCTATCGAGTGGGACCGGGGTGGGGATACTACGGCGGAGGCGGCATCAGCCTGATCATGACGATCATCCTGATTCTGCTTTTGCTGAAGGTGATTTGAGGCGAACGCGACGCGGACGCGCAAGACACGCCGCCAAGCTCGCAGCGAACGCGACTGTTTGGCTGGCGCAGGCGGAAAGAAGCTAAAAGACTCCGGCCATGTAGGCTTCAGCGGGATGCAAGTTCTCCGCCTTTGAGCCACATCCCGCAAGGACGACCGGTGAAAGCGTGATGACGGGGCAGTGGGTGTGAGCCAGCGTTTTGTAAACCACGCCGTGGCGGGTAACGGCCGCGAATGCCGATGCGCCCTGGGCACCGAGGACAATGAGATCGGCCTGCTGCGCACGGCTCTGATAGAGCAACTCTTCAGTTGGGTCACCGGGCACCACGACGGTCTGAATGGCGATTTGGCCTTGCAGATTTCGTGGAACCAGGGCGAGCATGCCGGCCTCGACCTCGTCGAGGGATCGGCCGGCGAGAAACTCAGAGCGATCCTGTGGACGGATGACGTGCTGCAGAATCAAACGTGCCTGGTGCTGCGCGGCAAGCTCGGCGGCAAACGCGGCCACAATGGTGCTGGCCTCATGCAGGCTGACGGCGCAGAGAATGGAGCGCGTGGCAAAGTTGCGATAACTGCCGTCAACGACATCGGGGCCAATGACGAAGACAGGCGAGGTGGCGGTGCGCAATACCGCTTCGGCCACCGAGCCCACCAATAGCTTGCCGATGGGGCCGGGTGAGTGCGTGCCCATCACAATACGGTCGATCTGGCGCTCGCGTGTAAAGGCAAGAATCTCATCGGCGGGCAATCCGGGCCGCGCCACAACTTCACACTTAAGGTCCGCTTCACGGACGCGCGCGGCGAGCGGCTCGAGGTGCTGCTTTTCCATCCGCGCCGCGGCTGCGTAATCGTAGTAACGAATGCCCGAAGATTCAGAAGAAGAGGCTACGAGCGTGTCATAGGCGTGAAAGAGGATGAGATCGGAACCAAATTCCCGGGCCTGGGCAAGAGCAAACGAGAAGGCTTTTTCGTTATGCGGTAATTCGGTGGCGAAGAGGATGGTGGAGGGCTTTGTCCAGCCTGGCTTCAATACGGCAGCCATGGGTACCTCCTTATGGTGCGCTCAAATCGTGCCAGAGGTGGTGATGAATTCGCGGTGTTTTGCCGCACATAAAAAGGTGATTTGACTCACCTTACAGCGGTTTGCGAGCTCCGGAAGCTGCCTGTCGCACTCCCGCACTTTCACTATCGGCCCGAAAACAGGCAAGTGGCCTTGCCGGTGACAGAATTGTGTTCCTGTTTCCCGATTTTGTCCAGACGGGGCCCAAGATGGCCCCCGTGAGTGGCCCCATAAAGTGATCCCAATCACAGCCTGACCGAGCTAACGGGTGTTCTTCTGGACCCGTA
This sequence comes from Occallatibacter sp., assembly GCA_049518955.1. Taxonomy (GTDB): domain Bacteria; phylum Acidobacteriota; class Terriglobia; order Terriglobales; family Acidobacteriaceae; genus Telmatobacter. The sequence continues at coordinate 31,849 of JBEKRG010000029.1, read as the reverse complement.
AAGCGGTTCCATCCCCCTCAACGACTCGACCTGGAGGTCCCCATGCCGATGCAGCCGATGAACCAGATTCCCGCACGAGGCGAGATCGACTACGATGAATCGCCATTCCTCGCCATTTGGGAAATCACACAGTCCTGCGACCTGGCATGCAAGCATTGCCGCGCCGCGGCGCAACCCATCCCGCACCCGGACGAGTTGACCCATGAGGAAGGCAAAGCGCTGATCGACCAGATTGCAGCGATGCACATTCCCATCTTCGTGTTCACAGGTGGCGACCCGCTGAAGCGCAAGGACCTTTTTGAATTGATCCGCTATGCAGCCAGCAAGGACGTGCATGTTGCCGTGACTCCGAGCGCCACGCCGCTGCTGACGCGCGAGGCGATCTTCAAGATGAAGGAAGCCGGCCTGGTTCGGCTAGGTATTTCGCTCGACGGCTCGACGCCCGAGATTCACGACACATTCCGCGGATTGCCTGGGGCGTGGGCACGCACGATTCAGGCCATCGAGTGGGCCAACGAGGCCGGGATTCCGATCCAAGTGCACACTACCGTCAGCCGTCACAACGTGAATGACCTCGACAACCTGTGCGATCTGTTTGAGAAGCTGGCCATCGTCATGTGGAATGTATTCTTCCTGGTTCCCGTGGGACGTGGCCAGTTGGACGATCTTTTGAGCGGCGAGGAGTTTGAGCAGGTGTTCGGCAAGATTTACGAGCTGTCCAGGCGGGCGAATTTCCAGATCAAGACGACGGAGGCGATGCACTATCGCCGCTACCTGCTGCAGCACAATCTTGAAGAGCGCCGCATGGGACACGGATCGGGGATCGGTTCGGGGCATCCGCATGGGACCGCGTACGAGCCGGGCGCACCGACGGCCGACGCGGCAACCCGCAACAGAAGCTGGGCCACGCGCCGCGTGAACGACGGCAAAGGATTTGTCTTTATCTCGCACATGGGCAACGTGTATCCAAGCGGCTTCTTGCCGATTCACGCGGGCAACGTGCGTCAGACACCATTGAGCGAGATTTATCGCAACGCACCGATCTTCAAGGCGCTGCGCGATACCAGCCAGCTCAAAGGCAAGTGCGGCGCGTGCGAGTTCAAGGAGATCTGCGGCGGGTCGAGAGCGCGAGCTTACGCGCTGACCGGCGATCCGCTGAGTCAGGAACTTTGCTGCATTTATCAGCCAAAGAACTGGGACCCGGCGCTTGAGAGCGAGGCCGAAACCTACCGCCATGTAGCTCCGGCGGGAACGCTGCTGACGCTGTAAGTCCGGCACGAACCACGCGGCGCAAAATGCGACCTGCGCGGTTGGCTGCAAATCAAAAGAACGAGAGTGAGCATTGACGCTGCTGGCCGCATGACTGCGCGGCGGCGCGAGCTGCCGGCATTTTTTTGACTTGCATGCGCGAAGGCCGGCCAATGCTGTAAATATGAAGCGAGGCGAAAAGAATGCGGGTTGCGATCGTCGGCGGAGGGATTGCGGGGCTGGCGGCGGCCTATGAGCTGGAAAAGGCGCGGGCGGCGGGAACTTCGGTCGACTACGTGCTCTATGAGGAACGTGCGCGGCTGGGCGGATCGCTGGCCTCGGAGACTGTGAACGGGGCGGTGCTGGAGCGCGGGCCGGATTCATTCCTGACCGAGAAGCCCGCCGCTGCGGAACTCTGCCGCGAGTTGGGCCTGGGCGGCGAACTGCTGCCATCGAATGATGCGGCGCGCAAGACCTATATTGTGGTGCGCAACCGGCTGGTGGCACTACCCGACGGGCTGATGTTCCTGGTGCCGACCAAGCTGGTGCCGACGGCGCTGACGCGCCTGTTTGGATTGCGCACCAAGGTGCGCATGGGGCTGGAGTTGCTGCATCCTCCGCGGCCCAGCAGCGGCGATGAGTCTGTGGGGGCATTGGTGCGGCGGCATTTTGGGCAGGAGGCGGTGGACCGGCTGGCCGATCCGCTGCTGAGCGGCATTTACGGCGGGGACGCCGAACAATTGAGCGCGCAAACAGTGCTGCCGCGGCTGGTGGAGATGGAGACCAAGTACGGCTCGCTTACGCGCGGGATGCTGGCGGCGCACAAGCGGATGCGAGAGGCGGCGAAGAAGTCGACGGGGCCAAAGCGCGAGGCGCCGGCCATTTTTACAGCGTTGCGTGGAGGCATGAGCCAGTTGGTGGATGCGCTGGTGGCGCGGATCGATCCGGCGAGTTTGCGCACGGGAACGCAGGTAAGCGCCATTCGGAAGATGGGCAGCGGTTGGAGCGTGGAGGCGGGCGGGGCGGCGGGAACTTACGACGCGCTGATTATGGCGGCACCGGCATGGGTGGTGGGAGATTTGCTGAAACCGGTCGACGCTGTGCTTGGCAATGAGCTCGCGGGAATTCCGTACTCCTCGTCGATCACGTTGAATCTGGTTTACGACGAGGCGAAGATCGGAACCTTGCCAGAGGGCTTCGGATTTCTGGTTCCGGCGGTTGAGGGCCGCGCGATGCTGGCGTGCACCTTTGTTCATCGCAAGTTTTTGGGGCGCACGCCGCCGGGCAAGGCCGTGTTTCGCGCTTTTCTGGGGGGCATGAATCGCGAGGCGATGCTGGCCAGGAGCGATGAGGCGCTGATTGCTACGGTGCGGCGCGAGATGAGTGAGATTCTTGGTACGCAGACGTTCAGCACAAATGTTCAGCCCGAACATGCGCAGGTTTCGCGATGGCGGCGGGCGATGGCGCAGTATGCGGTGGGACATCGCGAGCGCATGCGGCGGATTGGCGCGCGAGTAGCCGAGTTGCCGGGCCTGCGGCTAGTGGGAAATGCATACGACGGGATTGGGGTTCCGGACTGCATCCGACTGGGGCGGCAAGCGGCGCGGGAGCTTACCGCGGTGGGCGCTGCGGTTACGACGCGCTGAATCGAAACGGGCAGAAGCCGGGCCAACCGTATACTCGACCTAGAGTATGGGCACGCATTCGGACACATTTTTGACGACAATTCTGGCATCGACGCGCGCCACGCTCGCGACGGCGAAGGCCGTTGTGCCCGTTGCCGATCTGGAACGCCGCGCGGCCGAGCATCACCCGCGGGGATGGGCCGCCGCGTTGCGCCGACGAGCCGCGACGGGACCTGCTGTCATTGCGGAAATCAAGAAGGCGTCGCCGTCAAAAGGACTGATACGTTCCGCATTCGACCCGGCGTGGCTGGCGCGGAGATATCGCGCAGGTGGGGCGGCTGCGCTTTCAGTGTTGACGGATGAGCCGTACTTTCAGGGCAGCCTGCGCAACCTGGAGATGGCGTCGGCTGCCACGCCGCTTCCCTGCCTGCGCAAGGACTTCATCTTCGACGAGTACCAGATCGTCGAGGCACGAGCGCATCGGGCCGACGCGATTCTACTCATCGCCGCGGCGCTCGACGGTTCTGATTTGAAGCGACTGGCACAGGCTGCGCGATCGCTGACGCTCGACGTGCTGGTGGAAGTTCACACCGGAGAGGAGTTGAATTGCGTGCTCGATGCGCTGGGCGAAACGGGCGCGGATGCGATCGGCGTGAACAATCGCGACCTGAAAACTTTTGAAGTAAGCGCGGAGACTTCAATAGCGCTCGCTGGGCGGATTCCGGCGAGCGTGGTGCGCGTTACGGAGAGTGGAATCTCGACGCATGAGGACATTGTTCGCTTGCGTGAAGCGGGCTTCGATGCATTCCTGATTGGCGAGAGCCTGATGCGCCAGCCCGATCCCGGCGTGGCGCTCGCGGACCTCTTGAAGGGCGCAACAAACAAGCCATGAGCCTCTGGATCAAAATTTGCGCCAATACGTCGCTGGAGGATGCAACGATTGCCGCTGAGGCTGGAGCCGACGCAGTGGGGTTCGTGTTTGCGCCGAGCCCGAGGCGAGTGACGGCAGAGCAAGCAGCGGTGATTGTGCCGCGCCTGCCTGCGAATATCGAAAAGATCGGCGTGTTCGTGGATGCGAGTGTCGACGAGATCGCTGCGACGGTTGAAGCTGTGGGCCTGACCGGAGTGCAACTGCACTCGATGGTGACGGCGGAGGAAACGGCGAAGCTGCGCGCACGGTTTGGACCGGGACTGCGGATTCTGCGCGTGGTGCACTTTGAGGCCGAGGCGCCTGAACGCGCGGCTGCCGCGGCTCAGGATGCTCGTGTCGATATGAGCGTTGATGCGATTCTGATCGATTCAAGAACCGCGACGGCGGCGGGCGGGACCGGAAAGACTTACGACTGGGGTTTGGCCAGCAAGTTTATCTTCCAAAGCGCAAAAGCGCGCGAGCGCCTGGTGGCGGCGGGCGGGCTGACTCCGGAAAATGTGGCTGAAGCGATCGCGGTGTTGCGCCCATGGGGCGTGGATGTGGTGAGCGGCGTGGAAGTTGCGCCGGGGCGCAAGGATGCGGCCAAGGTGAGGGCGTTCATCGCGAATGCCCGCGCGTCGAAGTAACCTTTCAGTTTGATCTGGCGTAAATCATAAAAGGACAGGGTGCGACGAGTTCCTGTCTGCAAACATCAAAATCTGCAAAGAGGGTCCCCGGAGGTTTGGTCATGGCAACGTTTCTTCCCCCCATTGAAAACCCGTCAAGCCTAATGATGAAGCTGGTCTACAACATTTCGCGACGCCAATTCGGCAAGGTGATGACGCCGCTCAAGGTGTTCGCTGCGCGGATGCCGCTCGGCTTTGGGATGTTTACCGCGAAGATCAGCAAGCTCGACCAGAAGCTGGAGCTGCCGGCCGAGATGCGGATGCTGGTCCGCGAGCGGGTGGCGCGCATTAATGTATGCGAGTTCTGCATCGACATTGGCCGGGCGTTCGCGATCAAGGCGGGAATGAACGAGGCCAAGTTCGATGCACTCGACGAATACGCTATCAGCTCATTGTTCAACGAGGCGGAGCGCGCCGCGCTGGACTACGTGACCGAGCTGACACGTGACAAAAACGTGAAGCCTGAGACCTTTGCGCGGCTCAGGAAGCACTATTCCGAGCGGGCGATTTGCGAGATTGTGTGGCTGGTGGCGAGCGAACACGTGTACAACATGACCAATATCGGGCTGAATATCCACTCCGACATGCTGTGCGACATCAGCCGGAAGAAGAGATGATGCTTCTTTAAGCCTGGAGGTCGATCACGAGCTTTCCGCGGGCGCGCCACGTTCCCTGATAGCGAATTGCTTCGGGGACTTCGACGAGAGAGTACTTCTTGTCGATCACGGGCTTCAGCCTGCCGTTGGCCACCAGCCCACCAACGAACGCAAGATCTTCCCGGTTGACCTTGGCCATGAAGACGACGAACTTTTGGCTGGAGAACCGCGAATGAAGCAGGGCGCCGATAAGACCCCCGAACATCGCGAAGAGGGACTTTTTTTCGGCGAGCACTCCTGCGCCGACGTGAATCCCGTGCGGGGTCAAGACGCGCTTCGAAACTGAGAATGCATGGTTGCCTGCAAGATCAAGAATGATGTCATAGCGCGCCGAGCCGGTTGCAAAATCCTCCTGCGCATAATCGATGACGCGGTCGGCGCCGAGCGATCGCACCAGGCCTGCATTTCGGGCGCTGCATACTGCGGTGACACGGGCACCGAAGACTTTGGCAAGCTGCACGGCGAATGTGCCCACGCCGCCCGATGCGCCGTTGATGAGAACGTTCTGGCCGGGCTGAATTTTTCCGTGATTGCGCAGCCCCTGTAGTGCGGTGAGAGCCGCAACCGGGCATGCAGCCGCATCTCCGAACGCAACATTCGACGGTTTGGACACCAATTTAGACTCAGGAGCAGCCGCGTATTCAGCAAATGCGCCACGGCAAGTACCGAATACCGCATCGCCGGCCTTGAGCTGCGTGACGGCGGAGCCGACGGCTTCGACAACGCCTGCGCAATCGACCCCTGGGTGCTTGAGCTTGGCCCGGCCAAACAACAGCCGAAAGATAGCCGGGCCGCCCTTCAGCATATGGTAGTCAAGCGGATTGACCGCCGCGGCGCGAACCTTGATCAGGACTTCCTGTTCGCTTGGGGTTGGCTTCTCGATTTCCTCGCAGGTGAGGACTTCAGGAGGACCGTTCTTGCGATACACGATAGCCTTCATCGAACAACCTCATTCCCGATGCGGCTACTAGAATCGCTGTGGCAAGGATTGCGCAAGTGCGGTCGTCACAATTGGGGGTGACAGGAGCGAGCATTCGGCTTGACCGCGGCGGCCGACGCAACGAAAGTGCAATGTTCTTCCTCTTGTACACTGAAGGGTTCCCCTTTTCTGGGGCAATTAAGCAGGAGTTTGTTGATGGCGTCGATCATAGTTCCGGCTAATCCGAGCGAATCGCGCGCGGGGCGCTTTGGCGTTTACGGCGGGCGGTATGTGCCGGAGACGCTGGTAGCGGCGCTGGATGAGCTGGAGCGCGCGTACGAAGAAGCGAAGACCGACGCGGCATTTCAGGCGGAGCTCAGTTCCCTGCTCAAGGATTACGCCGGGCGGCCCACGCCGCTCTACTTTGCCAAGCGGCTGACGGAGCAACTGGGCGGAGCAAAGATTTACTTGAAGCGCGAAGACCTGCTGCATACGGGCGCGCACAAAATCAACAATGCACTCGGCCAAGGGCTGCTGGCGAAACGCATGGGCAAGAAGCGCGTGATCGCCGAGACCGGCGCGGGACAGCACGGCGTAGCGACGGCGACGGTTTGCGCGCTGCTGGGGCTCGATTGCGTGGTCTACATGGGCGACGTGGACATGGAGCGGCAGGATCTGAACGTGAAGCGCATGCGGCTGCTGGGCGCGGAAGTGCGCGGGGTTTCGTCGGGATCGAAGACGCTGAAGGACGCGATCAGCGAAGCGATGCGCGATTGGGTAACGAATGTGCGGACCACTTACTACCTGCTGGGGTCGGCTCTGGGCGCGCATCCGTATCCGACGATGGTGCGCGACTTTCACCGCGTGATCAGCCGGGAATTGAAGCAGCAGATTCTGGAAAAGGAAGGCCGGCTGCCAACGGCGGTGATCGCGTGCGTGGGCGGCGGGTCGAATGCGATAGGCGCGTTCTATGAATTCATCCCCGAGCGGCAAGTTCGGCTGATCGGCGTGGAGGCTGGTGGGCGAGGCACGGCGCTGGGCGAACATGCGGCGCGATTCCAGGGCGGCGCGCCGGGCGTGCTGCAGGGAACATATTCCTACGTGCTGCAGGATGAGGATGGGCAGATTGCGCTGACCCATTCGGTTTCGGCGGGGCTGGATTATGCGTCGATTGGGCCGGAGCACGCGGCGCTGCACGACTCAGGCCGCGCGGAGTACGTGTCGTGCGATGACGCGACCGCGCTTGATGCGGTGGTGAAGCTGGCGCGGACGGAAGGGATTCTGCCTGCTCTCGAAAGCGCGCACGCCGTGGCCGAAGCCATTCGCATGGTTCCCACGATGGCCGCAAATGACATACTGGTGGTGAACCTCTCTGGACGCGGCGATAAGGATATGGGCATCCTGGCACGCGAGTTGAAACTCTAGAGAGCGCAACTCACTCCGATGCCGATTCGTTTCGATCACAAGCCGGGCCTAGTTGTTTATCTGACGGCCGGTGATCCCAGCCTCGACGCAACACGCGAAATTGCACTTGCGGCGATCGATGCGGGCGCCGATGTGATCGAACTTGGCGTTCCCTTCAGCGATCCGCTGGCGGATGGTCCCATCATCCAACGGGCAAGTGAGCGCGCACTGGCCCACGGCACGCGGCTCAGGGATGTTCTTCGGCTGGCGAAAGAGATTCGCGCCGCAAGCCCTACCGCTGGCCTGGTGATCTTCAGCTATCTGAATCCGATGCTGCGGTATGGGCTGGCGCGGTTTGCCGATGATGCGGCCGCTGCTGGCGTGGATGGCATGCTGGCCACCGACATGATCGTCGAAGAGGCAGCCGAGTACTTGAGCGAGATGAGCCGCGTGAACCTGACGCCAATTTTTCTGGCTGCGCCAACGAGTCCCGATGAGCGGCTCGAGGCCATCGCGAAGAACACCAAAGGATTTGTTTACGCGATTTCGCGCGTGGGCATTACGGGTACGCAACAAAGTGTGGCGGCCGACGCAAAGGCGCTGGTCGAGAGGATTCGCCGATACACGCGACTGCCGGTGGCCGTGGGGTTCGGCATCAGCAACGCAGAACATGTGGCGCAGGTGGCAGAGTTCGCAGATGCAGCGGTGATCGGCAGCGCGATTGTCGCGCTGGTGGAGAGGGCGACTGCTGAGACAGCGCCAGGCGAAGTGGCGCGATTTATCAAGGGCCTGCGGTTGCGTGATGCAGCGCCGGCCCGGTGAGAGAAACAGCCGTTAGCTTTTAGCCATTGGCTATTAGCTTCGGCCGTGGCAGATTGAGCCATTGAGGCTTGCCTTGGAAGGATAGAGCTAGAGGCTAATGGCTAACAGCCAAGAGCTGCTTGTTGACTGAGGATGCAATGACGATCGAAGAATTGCGAATCCGAATCGATGCGCTGGACCGGCAACTCGTGGAGCTGCTCAGCGAGCGGGCGCGCGCGGCGCAGACCATCGGCAACCTGAAGGCCGCAACGTCGCTGCCGGTTTACGAGCCGGAGCGGGAGAAGATCATTTACGCCAATGTGCGCGCGGCCAACAAGGGGCCGCTGCCGGACATCGAGCTGACGCATATCTACGAGCGCATTATCGACGTGATGCGGGCGTTGCAGCGGAACGAACTGGCAAGCCAAAGAAATGCCCAGGCCGCCCAAGCAGGGGGCGCGCGTTCGGGCCTCGCCGCGGGAGCAAAAGCACCCGAGACAGGGAACAAACAATGATTGTCGCGATGCAGGAAAAAGCCACCGAAGAACAAGTCGATGCAGTGATCAACGCCATGGAAGAGGCCGGCGTGAACGTGCATCGGACGACGGGAGAATTCCAGACAATTCTGGCCGGAGTGGGCCCTACGGCGGGCCTGGACCTGACGAAATTCGAGATGCTGCCCGGCGTTCTACACGTGCATCGCATCAGCGCGCCCTACAAATTGGCGGGGCGAGCGTTTCGCCCCGAAGGCACAGTGGTGGAGTTTCGCAACGGCGCCACGATTGGAGGGCAAAAGGTCGCAGTCATCGCCGGGCCTTGCGCGATCGAAAGCCGACTGCAGATCCTGACCATTGCAAAATGCGTGAAGGCTGCCGGCGGAGGCTTTCTGCGCGGGGGAGCGTTCAAGCCGCGCAGCTCGCCGTATGCGTTTCAGGGGCTCGGGATTCCCGCCCTGGAGTTTATGCGCGAAGCCGCCGAAGCCAACGGACTGCTGGTGGTGAGCGAAGTGATGGAGATCGCGCAGATCGAGCCGATGCTGCCGCTGGTCGACTGCTTCCAGGTGGGCGCGCGCAACATGCAGAACTTCAATCTGCTGCGCGAGCTGGGCCAAGTGCGCAAGCCGATCCTGCTCAAGCGGGGCATTGCGGCGACGGTCGAAGAGCTGCTGCTTTCAAGCGAATATATTCTTTCCGGCGGCAACTACGATGTGATCCTTTGCGAGCGCGGCATAAGGACGTACGAGACCGCGACGCGGAACACGATGGATATTGCGGCGATTCCGGTGATCAAGAAGCTTTCGCACCTGCCCATCGCAGCTGATCCTTCGCACGGGACGGGACGGCGCGACATGGTTCCCGCGATGTCCAAGGCCGCCGTGGCCGCGGGCGCCGACGCGGTGCTCATCGAGATCCACCCCAACGCTGACAAGGCTGTCTCGGACGCGGCGCAGACGCTTTATCTTGATCAATTTGAAAAGCTCATGGATGAGTTGCGGGTGATTGCCACTGCGGTGGGAAGAACGCTGTAAGATCGAGCGAGTCAGCAGGTCAGCGAGTCATGATCGAGCGCATTTCCATTCTGGGCACAGGGTTGCTGGGCACGTCAGTTGGATTGGCGCTGCGGGCAGCGGGATTTCGCGGCTCGATCACGGGTTGGAACCGCGGCGCCGAGCAGGGGCAGACTGCGCTGAAGATGGGTGCCGTCGATTCGCTAGTGGCCGACGGAATAGAAGCTGCGTTGGCGAGCCAAGTGACAGTGCTGGCCGTTCCGATCTACGCCACACTCGATTGGATGGAGAAACTTGCCCCTGTGCTCGGGCCCGAGCAGCTTGTGACCGACGTGGGAAGCACCAAACGCGTGATTTCGGAAACTGCGGCGCGGCTCTTCAATACACAAGAACGCGCGGCATTCCTTCCGGGACATCCGATGGCGGGAAAAGAGCGAGGCGGCGCGGCGCTGAGCGACGCGAATCTTTTTCGCGGCGCGGTGTGGCTGTTCACAGACGATCCGGCGGCGAAGCGTTCGGCGAAATCGGCGGAGTTCGTGAAGAGTTGGCGCGAGTGGGTCATGGCGATGGGCGCGAAGACGCTCGATCTCGATCCTGTGCGTCACGATGATTTGGTCGCGTGGGTGAGCCACCTGCCGCAGTTCACGGCGACGGCATTGAGCGCGCTGCTTGAAGAGGAAGTGGGCGATGCGCCCGAGCTGAAGGATGTGGGCGGACGCGCACTGCGCGAAATGACGCGACTGGGTGCCAGCCCTTACTCAATGTGGCGCGACATTGCGCATACCAATACGGAATCGGTGGAGCGCGCATTGCTCGCGCTCGAACAGCGCCTTGCCCAATTGCGCGAGAACCTTCGCACTCCGGAATTGCGCAGTGAGTTCGAGGAGGCCAACAAGTTTCGGCGGGAGTAGTAACGGTCGCGCAGAGCTTAGGGCTGGTTGTATAAATCCCCTAAGTCGGCTCTAAGACTTCCCTCAGGGGCTAAAGCCCCGCTGTTTATGAGCCTGATCCGGCACGACTGAAGTCGTGCCCTGACACAAAGCTCCTTGGCAATCGAGTTTTTCCGAAAGCTGAAAACTCATGCCCTGATACAAAACCATTGATGCAACCATTTCTAGTACACGAGCATCTCAGCGACCTTACCATTGACGAATCTGACTACCCAGCGATGGTCGTCGCGCAGGTAATACCAGGTTTCGTGCAGGCTGTCGTCCGTAGTGTCTTCTACCTTCTTCTGATCGGGGTCCACGGCACTTAGCAGCACCATCTGGTAGGTCATACCCTGAATAATGTCCTTGGCACGAATTGCTTCCTGAAACTCCGGGGAGAGGCCTTCAATTTTCACGTTGTTTTGGATCTTGCTTGTATCCAGCACGCGCGTCATCAGCGGCAAGAACGCATCAAGCTGAAGGTCGTTGTCCGTGACGTCTCTGCCATAACGGAAATTGATGCGTGACCCGCCTGCACGCATAAGACCCGCGCCCTTCTTTTCGGCATTCTTGCTGGCGCCGCTGCCCTCGCCGCCGCCGCCCAAGTGAACCTCTACGCGGTCGCTATCCACCTTGACCTCGGTGATGGTCACCCACTCATCGCGCGCGACACCGACACCTTTGTCTTTGAGGAATTTGGCCAGGTCCTTCATGTCGATCCCTCGATTATCCCGCCGCTTGTCGGTCTTGGCATCGACATACAGGTCAATCCCGTCTTTGTATGCGGGCATATCCATGAGCGCCTTGACATCCTTGCCGAGCAGAGCCTTACTCAGCGCGTCTTTTGCCGCATCGGCGGTTTAGGCCGTCAGATGTGTTTGAAAAGCGGGAAGCGGGAGAACCAAAAGGGCAAGAAGGTGAACTTTCGAAAGGCAACTCATGTGAGGGGTACTCGCTTTCTAGTCAGGGGTGATTCCAGCGTTGATTGCGCGGCCGCAGGACAGCAATCTCCACCACTTAAAAATGTTGGACAGGAGGGAGGAGCAAATTATCGCGATTGCTTCAAACCTCTGTCAACCGCGAGCGGGAAGAGATTGACCGAAAGTCGAACAGGTAAGTCGATGCGAATGAGCCTATTCATGCCGTCTCAAATGCTGACTACCCCATTCGTTCCATAGGCACTTATGTGGTTTGCCGATACACTCTGTCAGGATCATGAAGACGCAGGGGTACGACCGGCTTTGGAGCGTGGTCAAACTGTCTGCGGCATGCGTATTGGTCGCTGCCGCCGCGCGCGCGGGCGCGCTCGATCCGCAAAAGGCGATTTCCCAGTACATTCAGACGGCGTGGACCACGGATGCGGGGCTCCCGCAGACTTCTATCTACACTGTTGCGCAAACTGGCGACGGCTATTTATGGGTAGGAACCGAATCGGGGTTGGCGCGATTCGATGGCGTACGTTTTACGGTTTATAACCGGCACAATACCAAGGCCCTTCCCGCCGACTACATTCCACACCTGCTCGGCGCGCGCGACGGAAGCCTTTGGATCGGCACCGACAGCGGACTTGTGCACATGAAGAATGGCGCGTGGACCACCTACACGGTTCACGACGGCCTTTCGAGCAACGATATCCGTGCGCTTTTTGAGGGCGGCGATGGAAGCCTCTGGGTGGGCACAAAGCGCGGCCTTGACCGGTTGAAAGACGGCAGGATCGATATCTACGGCAACCGCGACGGATTGCCAGGAACCGCAGTGACCGACGTGAAAGCCGACTCCGCCGGAGTTTTGTGGATTGGGACCGATGCGGGGCTGGGGCGATTCGATGGCAAGCGCTTTGAAGCGTACACCGCACTCGGCGGGCTGACGAGCAATTCGATTTCTGCGCTGGCGATCGCTCCAGACGGAGCGGTGTGGATGGCTGGGGCACACGGACAACTGGCCCGGCTGGCCGAGGGGCGCCTGGAGAACGAGTCAGAATCCGGCGTCAACGACTCGATTAAAGGGGACGACATCAACGCGCTGCTCTTCGACCACGATGGCAATCTCTGGATCGGATTCGAGAGCCGCGGACTGGCGCGCCTGCATAACGGAACCATGAGCTTTTATGGCGCGCAGAACGGATTGCCCGGTGACACGGTCGAGTCGTTCTTTGAGGACAGCGAACACAACCTGTGGGCAGGACTGTTCGACGGCGGCCTGGTGCAACTGCGCGATGGAACGTTTACGACATACGGAAAACCGGAGGGGCTTTCGTCGAATACCGACTGGTGCGGACTGCTAGCGCGGGACGGAAGCATATGGATGGCGACGAGCACTGGCGGCCTGGACCGGATCTTGCCGAATGGCGTCGTCCGAACCTACACGAGCGGGGAACGGCAGTCGAACGAAACCATTCATTCGATGCTCGAGACGCGCGATGGAACGATCTGGATCGGCCAGCGCCACGGGGTGCTAACGCGTTTCCTGAACGGCCGATTCACGACCTTCAAGTACCAACGATCGAGCAAGAGCGCCATCAATTCCCTGGTCGAAGACCAGGACGGCAGCCTGATTGTCGGCACATATGGCTCAGGGGTGGCGCGGTTCAAGGATGGGAAATTCGAAGTGCTCCAAGCCACGGGCGAGATTCCGGCGATGGTGGAGGCTGCCGATGGGACGCTGTGGCTGGGAACAGATGGCGATGGCGTGATCCAGATCAAGAACGGGATCGCAACCAAGCTGACGAAAGCAAACGGTCTGCTCAGCGATCACATCCTGGCGCTGCACATAGATGACGAAGGGGTGCTGTGGATTGGCTCGTCGTCGGGCGGGTTGAACCGTGTGCAGGACGGGAAGATCACCTCCTATACGCCGGATCAGGGGCTCTTCGACTCCACGGTGGGGAACATTCTGGAGGACAAGTTCGGCAATCTGTGGATGGGGTCGGACCGAGGCATTTTCCGCGTCGCCAAAAGCGAGTTGAACGACTTTGCCAGCGGACGCACGAGCGCGATTCACGGCGTGGTGTACGACACCATGGACGGCCTGCGTTCCCGCGAAACCATGCAGGGCGGAACAGGGACGGCGTCGAAAGGGCCGGACGGGCGGCTTTGGTTCTTTACCATGCGCGGATTGTCTGTCGTCGATCCTGCCCGTGCATTAGGCGACAATCAGCCGGTCCATACGCAGATTGAAGAAGTGTCGATTGACGGCAAAGCGGCCGGTGCGGCGCCAACTATCCGCGTAGGTGCTCGCGCGAGCCGGCTGGAGATCCAATTTACCGCGCCCAGCTTTGTCGCACCGGAGAGGATTCAATTCCGCTATCAGCTGGAAGGATTCGACGATCACTGGAGCACGGCGTCTACACGCCGAACTGCTGAATACACAAACCTGCCGCCGAGTCATTATCGCTTTCTGGTGGAGGCGAGCCGGGACGGCAGCGAGTGGAGCGGCGATGCCCAGCCGATGAACCTGACCGTGGTGCCGCCCTGGTACAGAAGCAGAACGGCAATCTCCAGCTTTGTTTTTGCTGCGATCCTTCTCACATGGTTCTTTGTGGAGATGCGGACACGCAGCTTGAAGCGGCGGCGGGACGATTTGGAGCGCCTGGTGGTGGAGAGAACCGCGCAGTTGGAGATCGAGAAACAGGGCCTTCTGAGAGCGCGCGAAGCACTGCAGTTCCAGGCCGCGCACGATTCGCTGACCGGGCTTTGGAGCCGCAGCGCGATCCTCGACCAACTTGCCCGCGAATTGGAGCGGGCTACGCGCCAGCGCACCGTACTCAGCGTCATCGTGGGCGATCTCGATCACTTCAAAGTGGTCAACGACACTTACGGCCATCTTAGCGGGGATTATGTGCTACGCGAGTCCGCCCATCGGCTGGTGGGATTGATGCGTGGATACGATGCTGTCGGCCGGTATGGCGGCGAAGAATTCCTTCTCGTTTTGCCTGGTTACGACGCGGCAAAGAATCCGGCGCGCCCGCATGAACTTGTAGACGTACTCGCGTCGCGGCCCTTCGACTGTAATGGAACCGAGATCAACGTTTCCTGCAGCTTTGGCGTGACGGTGACGCGGCCCTGGCTCGATCACACGACGATCGACGATCTGATTCGCCGCGCCGACAAGGCTCTCTACGAAGCGAAGCGGAACGGCCGGAACCGCGTGGAATTCGATCCTACCTATACGCCTGCGAAGGCAGAGCGCTGAGCGGGGCAGGCCTGCGCAGGCAAGGAGTGGGCAGCGCCCGCAAGTAAGCCAGGGTGAATCGATCCGCCTTCGCCATCCGGCCGGTCAAGCAAGAACTTCTGTCGACACAACACCCATTTGCTTCAATCATTTACCGGTTCAAATTCTGTCCAAATCTAATTCATCCCGTGTGCATCGACCTTCGAGAGCTTGCAAGGCATTGTTGCCTTCACCGCGCAACCCGCGGCGGAGGCAAGGATGCAGATATCAGCGTTGGCGACCTGTATGGGAGCTTTGGTAGTCGCTACGGCGTCCGGCACAACGGGATGGGCAGACGGCACTCCGAGTCCCGCGATCGTCACCCTGCGCATCTACGACTATGTCCAAGCGAAAGACGCCGATTTGAAGCGGGCCGAGACCGAAGCGAGCGCGATTCTGGCTACGGGCGGAGTCAGCGCCCGCTGGGTCGATTGTCCAACGTCCCACGCGGTTCTCAAGGATTTCCCCGATTGCCAATCGGCGCTGAAGGTCACGGATTATGTCGTGTCGATTCTCCCTGAGGCAATGGCCGATCGGTTGGAGCACTCGGGGGATGCTTTAGGGAGCGCGAACGAATCCGAAGATGGCTTCGGGCGAGCCCAAATTTTCTACGACAAGATCCGCACAGTGGCCGGAGGGAATACGGCGCCATTTTTCGCGCTTCTTGGCCGGGTGATGGCGCATGAAATTGGGCATCTGCTGCTGGGAGACAACAAACATTCCCGTTCAGGGATCATGACCGCGGCATGGTCAGACCCAGAACTCGAGATGCGTTCGGGGCCGGAGATGATCTTCACATCTGAACAGTCGCACCGCATCGAGGCGCGGCTGAGCGCAGCGACGCCTCGTTCTGTCGAGGCACCGATGGAAGCAGCGGAGATGGGCACGCGGTAGGCCGCGATCATCCGGCCGCTGCCTATTTTACTTTCATGAGCCAGATGTTACCGGTGGTCTCTGTGTACTCATACACGATCTGATCGCCGCGGGGAGACCAGCTGGGATAGAGCATGGCGACATTGTCGCGGGTGTAATGGGTCACCTGATGCTCCTGTTTTGTTCTTCGGGAGACCCACCAAATGTTCCAGACGCCGTTGCGTAGCCCGGCAAAAACGATCTTGTCGCCGTCAGGCGACCAGTCGTTAGGTAAGCTGGGGTAATTGCTGGCCGTGAGTACGGTGACGGGTCCGCCAGTGGAGGGCACGACGGCGATGTTAAGCCCGTCTTCAAAGCCGATGGTCTTGCCATCGGGCGACCAGCACGGATACGACATCAACCCATCGCCGAAGGTTATCTGTCTTGCGGCGCCGTCTAGTTGATTAATCGGGGCAATCCAAATGTTTACGGCTCTGCCCTGGCGCTCGCCGTACGCCAACTGTTTGCCATCGGGCGAGAGACGCAGAGGCGCATCGTTCTCGCCAAACTCTCGCAGCACCGACGTCGCCCCTGTGCTCAGATCGATGGTTTCAATCTCTTTCTGTCCGTTCTGCCCGCCCTGGAAACTGAGCCTTCCGCCTGGCGGAATCCATCCAGGCAGCACACTGTTGGTCGCCATCACTCCCACGGGATGCGCATTCTTGCCATCCGCATCGACGATCCAAACGGCGATATCCTCGCCGGACTGAACCTGCGTGTAGGCGATCTGACTGCCGTCGGGAGAGAAGCGCGGCGAACTCTTGCGCATCGCGGTGTCGCGGGTGAGTGGAACGGGGTCACCGGCGGCTTCTCCCGAGGCTGCAGACACGGGAACCGATTGCAGGTTGTTGTTGTCCGCGATTGCGGAGAAGGCCAGGAATCGCCCATTGGCTGAAAAACGCAGGCCCTTATAGATCATTGTGCCGGACTCTTTCACCAGTTCCGGCTTTCCCTGCGCATTGCCCTCGGGAGTGAGCTCAAGGCGCATGAGCGCGAAGGTCAGCCCAGTACCCCTTTGCTGATTCGTTTCCAATTTGATCTGAGAGAAATACAGATGCCTTCCGCCCGGTCCATATACGGGGTCGTACACTCCGCCCGCTGCCAGCCGCTGCGGCGTACCGCCGTTCGCCGGAATCGTCCAGATTTCGGCCAGGCCGGCGCTGGTGCTGCTGAAGGCAATATGCTCTCCATCGGGCGACCATGAGGGCGCGCCATGGCCGCCACTGGGATTGCCTGGATGCGTGAGCTGTGTGGGCGCGCCGCCCTGAGCGGAAACCACCCAGAGCGTCGACGGAGGCAGTGCCGGATAGGCAGTCTGGCTGTAGTCGTTCAAGCCCTGTGACTGAAACACAATGCGCGAACTGTCGGGCGACCAGGCGGGCCACGCGCCGAAATCGGTTAGGCGCCGCGCCGCGCCGCCGAGGGCGGGAATCAGCCAGATGCCGCTCTTGTTGCGCGAGTAGTACGCGATCAATGTGCCGTCCGGAGACCAAGCCGGCGCGACGTTGTGGTTCCCGTCGGAAGTAAGCTGGATTTCGCGGCCGCCAGCCGCGAGCGTCTTCACATAAATCTCAAAGCTGCCATTCTTGTCGCTGCTGTATGCCACGGCGCTGCCGTCGGGCGAGAGCGAGGGCATGATGTCGGCGCCGATGGAAGTTGTGACCTGAGTCAGACTGGATTCGTCGAGGGTTTCGCTGTGATCCGATGAGAGTCCGAAATGCCGCAAGAGCCAGGGCGTCATCCAGATGGCGATGAGGACCACCGCGGCGATCGGTAACCCAACCACCGGCCACCATCTCCGGCGTCGTTCTGGAAAGGCAACGGTAGGCGCCGGTGAATCCACAGCGGCATGCGGTTGCGCCTGAGGCCGTGGCGTGTTCGCCTCGTCTACCACTACTGCAGCCGATCCCACAGCCGACTTGACCACAGGGACTATGAGACGGAAACCGCGGCGGGGGATCGTCTCCACGTAGCGCGGGCTGCCGGCCTCATCGTCAAGCGCCTGACGCAGCTTCTTAATCGCTGTGCCAATGCTGTGATCGAATTCGACGACGGTATCGTTGGGCCAAAGGCAATTGCGAATCTCTTCGCGGGTGACGAGTTCGCCCGGCTTGTCGAGAAGCATGAGCAGGATCTGTAAGGGCTGGTCCTGGAGCCGAATGCGCACTTTGCCCCGGAGCAACTCGCCGGCACGCCGATCTAACTCAAAGTCGCCGAAACGAATTCGCTCTGTGCTCCCGCCGCTCACCGGAACCTCCCCCTCGAATACCGACAATCTAACACGCACTCTGAGGATCATTGATGATCGAACGATGGGAGACTGCGAAGGTCAAGCGCCACGCTGCGTGCGCGCACCGCGCCAATAGAGGAAGAGACCGATGAGGATGGCGACCACGGTCTCGACCACAACCTTAACAAAGAACAGCCAGGCATTCGAGGAGTCGCCAGGCGGGACGAAGGAAACGACTAAGCAGAAAAACACGACCGAGAATCCCAAGCCGCCGCAGATCCAGACGCCCAGTTTGCCCCCAGGGATGAGCACCGCATGCGAGTTTTCCGTGCGATCGGCGCGGCTGGCGAGCTTGATTACCGCAGCGAACATGTAGAGGAACGGCAAAAAGTAAAGAATAATGGCGACGTCGATCAGTCCCTGGTAGGCTCCGCGCGCGGAGTCACCGATCTGGCTCAGCAGCAGGACGGCGCAAGAGATGACCGCCTGCACAAGGATCGATATATATGGGGTCTTCCAGCGCGGATGAATTTTGCCGAAGGCAGCGGGAAGGTAGCGATCGATGCCAACCTGGAAGGGCACGCGTGCAACACCGGCGACCGTGGTGCCGACGCCGCCCGCATTACCGGCCGTCACAAGAATTGCCGCGATGACGCCGATGAATCCTATTTTGAGAGTGGCAGAGCCGACGGCGATGGCGTGAAACACGCCGCTCTTGGGATCGATGTCACTGGCGGGAGCGAGGGCCAGCACGGCAAAGGTTCCGGCGACGTACATGAGGGCGATGAGGGCGCCGCCGCCAAAGACCGCGCGGGGCAGCGTGCGGCGCGGGTCGCGGACTTCCTCAGCCATGCAGGAGACGAGCTCAAGCCCCGTAAACGCGAATGCGATCTGCGACCAGAAGTTGACCGTATCCCAATTCCACGTGGGCAGCATGTTGGCGATGGTGAAGTGCGTGACAGAACCGTGGCGCACGAAGACGGCAACCGCTACTGCAACCAGGATGAGCAGCGGCGCGTAGGTTCCGACGCCGCCTGCATTCTGCAGCCATTTGCCGATATTCAGGCCAATGATGTTCAGCACCACGGCCAGAAGCAGCATCGCGAGCGAGGCCCAGAGCAGGAACGATTGGTTCTGCGCGAGGTCTGCGCCGTGGCTGGAAGAGATGTAAGCGGACATGGACGCGCTGGCCAGCAGCAGGCCGGGAAAGTAAAAGACGGTGTAGATCCAGTAGGTCCAGCCGGTGATGAATCCGTGAAACGGACCGAATGCGTCGCGGGCCCATGCATAGATGCCGCCCTCTTCAGGGAACCGTGAAGAAAGCTCATTGATGACCAGCGCGCCGGGTACGAAGAACAGGAGCGCTGCCAGCACCCACAGGCTGATGGAGGATGTGCCATTGTGGGCGGCGGCGGCGATCCAGCGGGGACCAAGGACGGCAGCGATGTTGAAGAGCATCACATCCCAGAACCCCATGGCTTTGCGCAACTGCGGTTTGGAATCGCTCGCGTCGGGCGCGGGAAGGGTCATGAGGCCACCTGGGGTGAAGACAGTATGGGGAGATGATAATAGCCGCTAGCTTCCAGCTCCTAGCTGGTTGCTGCCTCTTATTCGTCGCGGAGCCAATGCTCGGTGCGGCCCAGCAAGGGGATGAGGAAGTAACCGTGCAGGCGGAGCTTTTTGCCGCGATCTTCAAGCGAGAGCGAGGCGCTATAGATCTTCCCGGTCTCTGGATCGAGGATCTGTCCACCGGACCATTGACCGCCGTCCTGCACAAACCCAGAAAGTACCTGCAGGCCTACGAGAGGACGATCTTTCAAATCACCACTGCAGAGATAGCAGGTGGGATGCGGAACCGGCGGGTCAAAGAGCTCCTCAATGGTTCCGAAGAGCTTTCCGTTTTCTTCGCGGATAGCAATGATGCCCTTTACCTTGCCGGTGGCATCGTCGACAGTCTTCCACCGGCCTACCGGAGAAAGCTGGGCGGAATTCGGCGAGCGGACAGACTGTGCCCGCGCGAGCGGAGAAAACCCAACCAGCGCGGCGAGGGCTAGAAACAGAATCCGGTAGATGAAGACGCGGAGCCGGGGAAGTGACATGAGCTCAGGTTGCCTGTAGGAGATTAGACTCGTCTTGCACAAGGAGGTTTGATGCGGGCCACGGCCGCGCGCGCAGCCTACTCGGCGTCTTTGGCGGCTTCCGTTGCGGTTTCAGCCCCGGCAGAGGCGAGACTCGACGGGACAATGTTGGACGGATCAAGCGGTTCAAGGCCCTCCGCTCTGGCCGCATCGAGCAAGGCCGCGGAGGAAGCGACAAAAGTGATTGCGGTACCGGGAAACATATCGCGGGCGGTAAGCGCGGAACCGAGCTGCAAAGCTTCTGGCCAACGCAGCGAAGTGCGATCGAGAAGCTGGCGCGCGGATTCCAACACGCCCGGATTGAGGGGCTGCTGCACCATTCGCCCTGCTTCAATCCGCAGCATCTCGAGCGCGGCGGCGGCGGCTTGAGGGGCGATGTGACCGGAGCGCTCGCGCCGCCTGATGGCCGCATAAACCTCAAGGGGTGATGCGGCAGAGATCAGCTTGCGATTGTCTTCCACGTTCTGCAGCAGACGGATCAAGGCGTCGGTGCCGGGTTCGCGCACAAACAGCTTGGCAAAAGCCGTCGCTTCAAGAAAGTAGAAACTCACTAGCTCCCCCGATCTTCATCAATCGCAACGGTCACCGGCTCACCCTGGACCTCAACCGGATGGAAGCGCTGCGCTTCCTCGGGGATGCCGGCCTCGGCGCGGTTGAGTCGAATGGTGGTGGTGGGATATGCCGGAGTCTTGGGGTTGGCGATTTTGCTGGTGATCACGACGCCGCGCTGAATGGCTTCGGCCAGCACGGTTTGGCGGGTTTCAGGATGCTGATTCCAACGGAAAGCTTTGCGCGGGAGAAAGGAATCGCGGAACCACTTGAGGGCGATAAAAGCGTGGCCGCCACGCTCGGCCTCAGCCAGCGCCGTGCAGAGCTCCTTGACGCGGGCATCCAAATCGGCGGGCGATGCCTCCTCCTCTTCGACCTCTTCCTCCGCGGTGCGGCCGCGGGGCACGCGGGTCAAGCGCGGAGCGGACTCCTCTCCGTCGATGCGCTCAAAGTAGATGCGTATTTCATCGTCCTCCGGAGACCAAGTGTCGGCCAGAGCGTTGCGGCGCTTGCTGCGCCCGTTTTCGCTGCAAAGCTCGACGACGGCCTGATAATTGGGAGGGGCCAGAAAACGCAGCGCCCGCACCAGGCCGGGATCCTGCGAGTAGGCCAGCTCATTTAATGCATCTTCAATAATTTCTTCAGCCGCGGGGATCGACAAATTGCCGTTCTCCACAGGATTTTGCGCAGCTCTCATCGCCTTCATTTTTTCTCCCTATACAGCTGTTCGCGCCCGCGGAGCCAGCACAATCACCGGCCGGGTTGCCTAAACGGCTCGGAGCTGCGCCACACGCATCGAACAGCAGCGATCGATTTAAGAGTCCCAAGACGCACTTTGGAGCAAGGAAAACGTGCTCCAATCCCTCAATTCAGAGCCATAAGAATTCAATATGAGTGCGGCTACGGCCGGATTTGACTGCCCCTGCACCTTACCAGTCGAGAGGAAAAACAGGCCTACGGGAAAACCTAGAAGATACGATTAATTTCCCATCATAGGCACGGTCCCCCGCCGTGACAACATTTATTTGCCGTGGATAACGAGGGAGGAATCTATTCGGAAACAGGTCACTTGCCCCCCGCGTCGCGCGGATTTCCCCGGCCATGAGCACACTTCCCCAAATGCGCTGCAACCGCGCTTTGCTACCAACAGACGCTGAGATTCGTAAAATAGAGTACATGCGCCGTTGTTGGCAGTTGCTTTTTTGTCTATGTCTTGCAATTCCCGCACTGCACGCCGATGGACAGCCTTTCGATCTGTCAGGACCCAAGGTCGATATTCACGTCAAGCGCGGGGACGTGACGCTTCCGATCTCCGAGGTGCCCAACTTGATGCCCGGGGACCGGTTATGGATTCATCCAGACCTGCCGGAAAGCCAGGCTACGAATTTTGTGCTGGTGGTGGCCTTCCTGCGCGGATCCACCAATCCTCCGCCTCCGGAATGGTTTACGCGCGTTGAAACGTGGACCCGCGAGGCACGCGACGAGGGTGTTTTTGTCACGGTTCCAGAAGGGGCACAGCAGGCGTTGTTGTTTCTGGCGCCGGAAACGGGCGGCGACTTTAACACGTTGCGCAACGCGGTTCGCGGACGGCCCGGCTCATTTGTGCGCGCCGCCCAGGATCTGCACGCCGCCAGCTGGGATCGCATGCGGCTAGAGGCCTACCTGGACGATGTAAAGGTGACTAGCCAGTTCGATCCCCAGGAGCTGAAGAAGCGTACCGAGATGGCGGCGCGCAGCCTGGGTATCAAGATCAACGAGAGCTGCTTTGATAAACCGGCCGAAGAACAAGCTTCGTGCCTATCGCAAAACTCAGAGGGCTTGGTACTCGACGACGCCAACGCGCAATCACTGGTGAACCAGTTGGCCAACGGGGACACTCTGAACCTGATGAACGCGATCAGCTCAACGTCCCTTGCCGGCGGCGGCCTTTATAGCCCGTACGTAGGGGCAGTGGTGGATATGGCGAAGATTCTTTCGTCACTGCACACCGCGCACTTCCAGTACATTCCGGCGCTGGCCCTGCCGACAGCTGACAGCCTGAACCTGCGGTTGAACATGCCGCCCTCGTTCCGCAATCCGATGTCGGTTGTGGTGATCGCGCTGCCTCCCGTTGGGATCGCGCGGCCAGAACCGCTGCATCCCGTGGACCCTGACGACCATTTCTGCGCGTTGAAACCAGGATTGGTGCTGCCCGCCGAGGGAGCGCCGTTGATCTTCGCAACCGATCTGGCCCACGACCTGGTTTTGCACTTAGAGCCCGCAGATGGGACGGGGAAAGCAGTCGACCTTCCGTTGGAAATCGACGCGGACCGGGGCGGGCTGGTTCCATTCGAAAAGGTTCCCGCGTTGCCCGGCGGAGACTTCACGGCCATTGTTCGGGGCAGATGGGGATTCGACGACTGGGTTGGACCGCAATACCAACTGGTGACCGCGCGGCCTGGCGAGTGGAGCGTGGACGCTATCGACCGATCTGCCCTGGTGGTGGGCCGCGACGATACCGTTGCACTGGATGGCCTGACTTCAGATTGCGTGGAGAAAGTGACTGCGCAGATCGATGAGGACCCGGCCATCACACTCGCCTGGAAATCGCCCAAGCGGAGCGAACTGGAGATCACACTCCCCCTCAAAGGGGCAGAGCCGGGGCCAGTCACCCTGGAGATCGACGAGTTCGGAGTGGCCAAACCGGACCGCTTGAAGATGGTGGCCTACGCCGCTGCCGCATCGCTGTACGGCTTGACGCTGAACTCCGGAGACAGAATTGCCCTCATGAAGGGGACGCGACTGGATGAGGTGGCAAAGGCCGAGGTCGGAGGCGTCACGTTTACGCCCTCGACGCTGGACCGCGTCGAGAACCTCGATCAGCTGCAGATGAACAGCGAGGGATCGACGGACAGCCTGGAGGCCGGCAAGGCGTACGTCGCCCTGGTGGATTTAAAGGACGGCCGCACGCTGAAAGCGCCAGTGACTGTCGATCAGCCGCGCCCCAAGGTGACACTGCTCAACGAAGGAACTCAGGAGGACAGCGGCGCGCCAATTCCCGTGGAGATGAGCAGCCCTGCGGACCTGCCCGTGGATGGCCGGCTGGTCTTTTTTATCAAGTCCGACGTCCCACCTGATTTTCCGCGCGATGAAAAGATCGAGGTGGCGGCGGCCGACTCGAGCTTTCACACCACGCTGGCATTGAGCGATGGCAGCCTGATGCTCGAAGATGCGCGCACTGCCGAGGCCAATTTGGAACCACTGGCGCGCTTCGGTTCCTCAGCGTTCGGTCCGGTGCGCGTGCGCGCTATCTCCGCGGGCGGCGCTACCGGCGACTGGGTTTCACTGGGGACGCTGGTGCGCGTTCCCGGATTCAAAGAGCTGCGTTGCCCGCGCGCAGCGGCCAAGCCATGCATCCTGAGCGGAACCAATCTTTTTTTGGCTACTTCGATATCGGCTACGGTGTCGTTCGACAACTCCGTGAATGTTCCACCAGAGTTTACGGGGACGGAGCTGGTTGTCCCGCATCCCACGAAAGGCGTCCTTTATCTGAAGTTGCGCGACGACCCTGCTAACGCGGAGACACTGACGCTGCCCGTGACGCTGATGGCGGGGCCCGCTCCGGCAGCGCCGGTAGTGGCAGAGAAGCCGCCGCCAGCAGTTCCCTCCATGACACCGGTCACACCGCCGGCAGCGGAGGCTCCGGCGAGCGAGAAGCCGCAAACTCAAGCGCCCGCGCCGAAGCAGAACTGAAAGCGCCGCGAGGAAGCTTTGAAGAATCCCGGTGAATCAGAAAGAAAATCGAGCCTAGTTGAAGTAGCTGCGGTTCTTCTCGGCGAAATCCGCCTTTTCGGGCGGCAGCTCGTCGAGCGAGAAGATGGCGTTCTGCGCGCAAATCGAGGCGCAGTTGCCGCAGTCGATGCATTCATCGGGATTGATATAGACCTGAATGACGGTTGCGGCAGCAAGGTGATCCTGGGTGGGCGCAATGGCGGCAGTGGCACACTCGGCCACACAAACAAAATCCTTGATGCAGGCATCGGTGACGACATAAGCCATGGGAATCTTGCTCCTCAATTGCGGGCGCGATGTGGTTGGCACCCTTGCTTAGAAGCTATCGGCAGAGTCTTGTCTGGGGCCGTGATCCGAATCACATTTCAGGTAGAGACGGCCTGGAGATTATCCCAATGCGGTACGGCGGGCATAGCCTTGCACGGCTTCGGTTGAAACTCGGTGCGAGATTAGAAGATTCGAACGCGAAGGCCGGCGTTTAGACCGTATGAATTCATGTTGCCGAAGGTGAAGTTGGGCCAGTCTTGATACTCGAAGTCGACGGCGCGGACCGTGACTCTACGCGTCCAACGGAAGTCCAGCCCGCCACCCGCCGTCACGACAAGATAGCGCCCATACGCGTAGTTGTAGGGAAAATTGAAGTCGCCGAAGCCGACAAGGCCCTTGGCGTAGGGCGCGAATCGGCCGACATCGAAGTGGTAGCGGCCGCCTGCGGAAAAGGTTTCGACGTGGACATTCGCAGTTTGATGAAACTCCAGCCAGCGCCCCTCCGCCTCGATACCGAAGCGGCGCTTGGTGTCGGCATCGACAAACGCGGTGAAGCCATCCATCTTCCGCTGGCCGTACTGAAGGTAATATCCGGAGCCCATGCCGCCGACCGACACGATGAAACCGCCCTTGTCGCCAGGAGCCTGAACCTGGGCCAGCGCGAGGCGCGGCACTGCGCAGAGGATCGCCAACACAAGAAACACGACCGACTGAATCCACAGACGCGCCGTTCCGGGCCGAACCCGCAAAGCCGGCTTTCCGTTTCGCAAAAAAATCAAATCATGCAAGAAGTTCATCTTTCTCCCGTGCCCGCTCGGCGTTGAACGCCTTCGGATCTATTTCGTGATCGTGAGCGAAACGTTTTGGTACTGCTGGACATTTGTGGCGGCGCCCGTGCCGGTTACCTGAATGACGTAGTTGCCGGGCGTGGCTGTGTTCACGGAGTAGCTGCTGCAGCCGGTGGCCAGTAGCGCCGTAGCTGAAAGCATTAGGACCATGGCCGTGGTGAGAATCCCGGCGCTCCGCCGGCGCAAGCGCCAGAAAACGAATCCGAAGAGCACGCTCAAGGGCAGGAACAGGCTGGCCAGAGAAACCTTGGAGCCGCCCGCCGGACGGTTCATGGCTGAACTTCCTCCGCCCAATGGATTGTTCGTGTCGATGGTGAGCTGAACGCTCGCAGAGCCGCCCGGCGTCAACTTCATGCTGGGGTTAGAGAAGTGGCAGAAGACTCCCGCAGGAAGCGAAGCGCAGCCGAGACCAATGGTGTCAGTAAATGTCCCGTTGGAGCTCAGGTTGACGGTCACCGTGGCGTTCTGGGAGGTTGCCATACTCACACTGGAAGGGCTTACAGCCAATGTGAACTGTGTGGGAGTGCCGGAAACAGTGATAGCCGGCGAGGAGGACGGGAGGTGGTCCACGTCTCCGCTGTAGTTGGCAATAATGTTGTAATTCACGCCACCGGTGAGATTTGGAGTCAGTGTCCCGACACCGCTGGCATCCAATGTGGCCGACCCGAGCTGGGTGGTGCCGCTCATGAAGGTGACAGTGCCAGTGGGCGGGACCCCGGCGGCGCTATTCAAGACCGTCGATACAAGGACGACTTGCGGAGTGGGGCCGGTGGTGGTTGAGGAGCCCAGGCTGGCGGTGGTTGGAATGAGGCCGACGGTTTCGCTGATGGCGGTGGAAATGCTGGGTGCGTCAGCCGGGTCGCCCACATAGCTTGCTGTGATTGAGTAGGTGCCGGGAGCCAACGTGGAGGTGGTGAAGCTGGCGGTGCCCGCGGCCAGGACTGCGGAAGCGAGAGTGTTGCCGTTCGCGATGAAGTTCACGCTGCCGGTGGGAGTTCCGCCATTGCCTGTGACTTTAGCGGTGATGGTGACGGCTGCCCCGACCATGGCTGGATCGGGAGTGACTGTTATAACGGTGGCCGTGGTGGCCAGCGAGACTGTGAGCGAGACGGGCAACGATGTGCTGCCAGCGTCATTGGCATCGCCCGTGTAGGTGGCAGTGATAGCGGAGGTGCCGGCCGCCAATGTTGAAGTGATGAATGTCGCGACTCCCGAGGAGTTTAAGGTCCCCGCACCGATCACATTGCCGTTGGCGATGAAGTTCACGCTGCCTGTGGGCGCTCCGCCATTCCCTGTTACGGTTGCGGTAAAGGTGATGGGCGCCAGCACCAGCGCCGGGTTGGGCGCGACGACAAGTGCGGTCTGCGTGGTGGCCTGCGAGACGGTGAGGGGTAATGGCGCTGAAGCGCTGCCCTGATTATTGGCGTCCCCGCTATATGTGGCCACGATCTGATAGCTTCCCTGCGCCAGCGCCGGGGTGATCGTCGCTGTTCCCGTGTTGCTGACCGGTGCACTGCCAAGTTGTGTTGTCCCCG
Source organism: Occallatibacter sp. (assembly GCA_049518955.1). GTDB lineage: Bacteria > Acidobacteriota > Terriglobia > Terriglobales > Acidobacteriaceae > Telmatobacter. Next base: position 4,705 of record JBEKRG010000029.1, on the reverse strand, counting down.
AGGTGAATGTGACGGTGCCTGTGGGTGTTCCTGAACCTGAGGTCACCGTTACGGTTGCCGTGATCGTTTCCGGTCCGCCGGCAATGCCGGGGCTCGGTGTGGCCGTGACGGTGGTTGCGGTTTGCGCCTGCTTGACCACCTGGTTCAATGGCAAGGAGACGCTTGGTCCGTTGTAGGAGTCGCCCGGATACGACACAGTGATGCTGTGCGTGCCCATGTTGAGAGTGGCAGTGGTAAACGTCGCGACGCCCGGATTGCCACTGAGCGTTCCCGTGCCGATCTGCGTGGCGCCATCGAGAAAACTCACAGTTCCAGTAGGCGCCGTGGTGCCGCTGGGAGGAATGGTCGCGGTGAATGTGACGGAGTTGCCGTAGAACGACGGATTGAGGCTTGAGGTCAGTATCGCGGCGGTCGGCGCCTGCACATCCTGATTGAGAACCGCCGAGGTGCTGCCCTGGATCTGTTTGGCGGCGTCGCCGTTGTAGACGGCGGTGATCTGATGCACGCCGGCCGTAAGCGTCGAAGTTGCGAACATCGCGACGCCACCGGAACTGATGGTTTGCGCGCTGAGGAGCGTGGCTCCGTCCATGAAGCTGACGGTGCCGTCGGGAGTCGCGCCTCCCCCGCCGGAGATGGTCACAGTGGCCGTGAAGGTGACGTTCTGGCCGACTGCGGAGGGATTCGCGGTCGAGGTCAAGCCAGTCGAAGTGCCCTCAAGGACGGTCTGGATGAGCGCTGGGGTCGAAGTGCTGGTGAAGTGCATGGTGTCGCCGTTGTAAGTGGCGACGATGGAGTGGAGGCCGACTGCCAGTGTTGAAGTGGAGAAGGTGGCGACGCCCGACGCATTGACCGCCAGGCCGGTGGCCAATGTTGTTGGGTTGCCGCCAAAAGTGTCGGTAATGCTGACGGTTCCAGTGAGATTGCCGGTTCCGGCTCCGGTGACGACTGTGATTGTGAAGGTGACATTCTGACCGAATCCGGAGGGATCGGGATTGGAGGCCAGCGTGGTGGTGGTGGAGTTGACAGGCTCGGCGGTCCCGATCAGTTCAATGTCGAGCGGCGAGTTGGCCGCGACAATGCTGGGCTGCCCATCCTCGTAGACTTCAATGTTGGGCATTTCTGTTTGATCGTTGGATAGCGTGGGAGTCGCCGCAGGCGCAAAGACCGCGCCGATGGTGCAATCTGCATTGACGGCCAGCGATGCGCCGCTGGTGCACGAATTTGCGACCGTGGGATCGATGGCCGCATCGACCGCGGGCGTGATTGCGGTCAGGTCGAGCGCGGCATTGCCGTCGTTTTCAACGGTCTCGTCCTGGGTTGCAGACGTGCTGCCCTGGCGAATGGGCGCGGTGTAATCGATCGCGACGAAGTTGCCCTGCATCTCGCGCACGACCATGTTGAGCGTGTCGGCAACATAGAGGTCGCCGACTCCGTCGAGGTAGAGACCGATGGGCCCGTAAAGCTGCACGGCCTGGAATTGACCGCCGGCATAATACGTGTCGCCGCAGCCACTCTGCGCGATTGTAGAAATAAGCCCAGTGGCTGCGCTCACCTTGCGGATGGCCGCGTTCTGCGTCTCGGCGATGTAGACGTTGCCCGCCGCGTCAACCGCGACACCAGAAGGCGACCATAGGTCGGCCTGGTTGGCGGCAACCAGTGTCGGCGGGATCGCCGGGCACTGCGTGGCGCCCGCATTTCCGGTGCCGGCAAAAGTGGCGATTAAGCTGGCAGGCGTAATGACGCCGCCCGCGGCCATGACTTCGCGGACGCGCTGGTTGGCGGAGTCGGGAATGTACATGTTGCCGGAGGGGTCGAAGGCCACCGCATAAGGGAAGTTGAGCTCGGCGCTGGTCGCCGCGATTCCGTCACCGTTGAAGGCACCCGTGCCGTTTCCGTTGGTAAAGCCGTTACCCGCGATGGTCGTAATGTTGCCGGTGGCGGCGCTGACTTCGCGAATGCGCTGGTTGCTGGTGTCGGCGATGTAGACGTTCGCGCCGGCGTCGAGGGTGACGCCCAGCGGCTGGTTGAGCGTAGCCTGCGTGGCCGGGCAGCCGTCACCTACCGCATCGCTTTTCGAGCCACAAACGATGCCAGGGTTACTGCCAGCGATGGTAGTGATGACGCCGGTGGCCGCGCTGATCATACGGATGACATTGTTGCCGGTGTCGGCGATATAGAGATTTCCCGCGCCGTCCAGAGCCACGTCTCCGGGGCTGCTGAGCGTGGCACTGGCCGCCGGTCCGCCGTCGCCTGTGTAGGCTGGGTTGCCGTTGCCGGCGATGGTCGAGATAATCCCCGCGCCGGTACAGGTGGTTCCCTGAATGGTGGCGCTGGTTGCACTGGCGCACACCAAGCGGATGCGGTTGTGCAGACTATCGGCGATGTAGAGATTTCCGGCTCCGTCGACCGCGATACCGCTCGGCAGGTAGAGCTCAGCTTGCGTGGCCGGACCGCCATCACCGACCGCTGTGTAGAGACCAAATTGCCCGGCCACCGGCAACATGTTGCCGCTTACGAGCACGCCCAGGCCTCCGGTTCCTGTGCCGGAAAGGTGGGCAGTGCCCAGGACAGATGGGCCAGTGCCGACTGTGGGCGTTCCAACCAGGACGACAGCTCCGAGACGCAGCCCCGGCGCCGCAGGCGTGAATGTGATGGATTCCGTACAGGTGGCTCCCTGCGCCAGTGCGGCCGATGCGCAGTTTGCAGCGCCTGTGCCCGCGGCGAAATCTCCCGACGGCGAGCCGAGAGTAAGAATCTCAACGCTCGTGACCGCGCCCGCGGTAGCCGCCGTTACAGTGATGCCTTGATTGCCGGTGGTTGCTCCGACCGGCTGCGCGCCGAATTGCGCATGCGCGCCTGCGGCCGCGACCAGAATCGATGCGCCGAGAACGATGGCGCGGATGTGCGGGGACCGCCCGTTCAAACTGCTGCCTGAAAAACGGCTGCGCTTGCGATGGTTATCAAAGGCTGCCTGAAAAAAAATATTGCGATTAATGGATCCAATCTTGTGCTGCATACACGGCTCCGTTCACGGCCCCTCGGTGCGTCTTTTTTCCACTCCGGAATGCTCTAGCCGGCGCACCAACACCGGTCGGAACGAACCTGACTGGGAGTGGGGCGCTGCCGACTTGAAGCCCGCAGAAGCAACCGTGTGAAACAGCTTCCGGGCCCAATTCGCGGGCGGAGACTTATCGTCTCATAATTACCTTTGTGCGCTAATTAATGTTCTAGGGTAATACCACCATAGTCGTAGTCATATCTTTGGTTCTACAATTTGAATTACCTTTGTACTATTTTTGAGCCATTTCAGGCGCTTTACGGCCTAAAGTCCTGGACTTAGCAACGACCGATGAAGGTGCTCCCCTCAGAGTCCGAGTTACTTGCAACCGTCGAGAAATAACGGCGATGCTGAGACCCGTTGCCGGAGGGTCGGCTTTTTCCGTTGAGGCTCAAAACTTGCCTGTGCTAGCCTTGCGCTACTTCCCCCCGGGCGCATAGGACGCAGCCCGGATTTTCCGAAGATCTCAAAGCGAGGTTCTGACGATGGCAACTGTGTCGCACAGCGCGGCTGCGCGTCCGGCGGTTCACTTTGCCGGGCGCAATGGCCTGGTGGACAAGTATTTCTATTTCGCGATGTCGCTGCTGGTGGCGGGGATCGTGGTGTGGGGATTCAACCATACGGTTGACCAGAACCTGTTCCATCCCGCGGTGCCGCGTCCGTTGATCCTCTGGTTTCATGGCGGAGCGTTTTCAACGTGGGTGCTGTTCTTTATTTTTCAATCGACGCTTGTGCGGACGCACAACGTGAAGTGGCACCGGTTCTTCGGATGGTTTGGCGCGGGGCTGGCCGCCGTGATGGTGCCTCTGGGCATCACCACGTCAATCGTGATGGGGCGCTTCGATATCCATACCCTTCACGAGTCGGGCGTCGACGCGTTTCTGATCGTGCCCTGGTACGACATGGTTGCGTTTCCAGTGCTCATCAGCCTGGCGATACTGTGGCGGAAGAAACCTGAGTTTCACCGCAGATTGATCTTCATCGCCACATGCTGCCTGCTCGATGCGGCGTTTGGCCGGCAAGATTACGTCTTCAATCACAATCTCTACTTCTGGTGCCTCGACGGGGTCATTCTTCTCGGCGTGGTGCGCGATCTGGTGGTGAACCAACGCATCCACAAGGTGTATCTGGTGACGGTGCCGGTATTGGTCATCTGCCAGATGTTTGTAGTTCACACCTACGCGAGCGCGTCGGCGTGGTGGTTGAGGATTGCGGACGGGGTGCTGGGGTAGCGCTGCGAGCGGCGAGTTCTGCGTTGAGCTGCGGCCTGAAGCCCTCCTATCGCCATTTAGACTAGATAAGTTATGGCCACGCTGAAAGCTGTGCGCGGAACGCGCGACCTGCTGCCTCCGGAGACGGAGCTGTGGAATCGCATTGAGACGACCGCGCGCGACGTCTTTGCCCGCTACAATTTCGACGAAATTCGCACGCCCATCTTTGAAGACACGGCGTTGTTTGCGCGCAGCGTAGGCGAGGAGACGGACATTGTCTCGAAAGAAATGTACACGTGGGAAGATCGCGCCCGCGCACAGTCGGAGAAAACGCAATCGCTGACGCTGCGGCCCGAGAACACGGCCGGAGTGGTGCGCGCGTACATCGAGCACGGGCTGGGCGAGCGCGGGCAGTTGCAGAAGCTTTATTACATCG
>JBEKRG010000028.1:0-43132 GCA_049518955.1 Occallatibacter sp. | reverse complement strand
ACGTAGCGCGGATCGCCATTGCCGCCGGCGCGAACAAAGGGAATGCCATCGACGTAAACATCGGAGACGGCGCCGCGGCTGCCGGAACCATTGACGACGCCGGTGTTGGTGGTGGCGTTGCCGTTGGTTTCATTGCCCTGCACGCCGGGCATCAAATATGCGAAGTCCGTGGCGCGCCGCTGGTCGGCCTGACCGTAGGCGTTCATCTCGATGGGCAGTGCCGCATAGGTCTCCTGTTCCATGGTGGAGCCCAAAGTCGCGTCGCTCGTCTCAAGTTGCGGAGGCGCGGCGGAGACAGTGATCTGCACGTCGGCAGCTCCGACCTGGAGCGCAGGATTGTAGGTCTGCGTCGTCAGGGCGTCCACGTGGATGTTTTGCTGTGTAAGCTTCTCGAAGCCCGGGGCGACGGTGGTCACGGTGTAAATACCAGGGTCGAGGTCGGGAAAATTGTATTCGCCAGCGCCGTTCGATTTGACGACGGTGGCAACACCATTCCCAGTGTTGGTGGCAGTGACCGTGGCATTGGCGACGACCGCGCCTGTCTTATCTTCGACAGTACCGGTGATGCCGCCCTTTCCAGCCAACTGCGCCATCGCGCCGGCCGACATCATGGTGGCGACAATGACAAGCGCCACGGGGCCTAATGCACGTAAACGGAAGAAGCCAACGGGCATTCCACCGGCAATTCTCTTCATCATCAATTGGGCTTTTGCGGCCAATTGCGTCATATTCTCCTGCCTCCAATAAGTATTGCGTTTTCGCTCCGTAACGCGTCCGCCCATGCCATGACACAGGTTTCGGATATGTGGTCTGACCACACTTTGAAGCCCGAGTAGTTTCATATACGGGGTGAGGCGCTGTCAATAGGGGAATCCGCGCAGCTTTCCGAAAATCAAATGTAATTTCCCGGATTCTATGAGAACTCGGAGAACGCGGAATTTAGTCGGCTCTCAAAGAAACGATGGTCAGACCATGCGCCGGGGATGAGTGCTTTTAGGAGCAAGAAGGTAAAGGAGATAGTGAAAGGGGGCCATCCGTCCGGTCGCATCGCAGCGCGGCAGCTCACGATCAGAAACACGTTCCGAAGGTTTATGCGAACGGAGCTCCGGAGGACACATTCGTGTTTTTCTCCATGCGAAATGACAATTCCGCACGGGGTTTGCGCGGCCCGTGGAGGGGGTTTTCCCGATGGCTGCGCGGCTGAGATGGCGCATCAGCCGGGCGCTGGCCCGCGGTGCCGGATCCAACGGGCCCCGCGCAATTTGACTTGGGATTCAATGATTCGCGGCGCAACGCGCAGTTAAGCGGCGGATGCAGCGCGGGAGTGCTTCTTTTTTGACCCGACGGGCGAGCCTTTGCGGCCCGTCGGTCGCTCCATTCCCTGCGCGATTTGCGCCATGCGCAGGTGCTGCTCCATAAGGTTGTGCGCTTCTTTTGCGTTGCGCGTGCGGATGGCGCGATAAATCTCGCGGTGCATCTCCGCGGATTCGCGCATATCGGTAGAGCGCTCGACGGTCTTTCGGCGCGTATCGTAGAGCGCTGAAGTGATGGTCTCAATAATTGCGGCGAGAATTGGATTTCCTGAGGCCTGGGAAACGATGCGATGAAAGAGCAGATCATGGATGAGGTATTCGGCAGGACTATCCATGGAGGCAAACATGTCGGCAACTTCATCGCCGAGGGCGGCGAAGTGCTCCTGGTTGCCGCGTTCGGCGGCCAAGGCGGCCAGATGGCTTTCAAGGATGATGCGGGCTTCAAACATCTGCCAGGACTGAAAGCCATGCAGGGCGCCGATAAGGCTGAGCGAGGCGGTTCCGAATTGAGGCGGCCCGTCGGCGACGAAGGTGCCGACACCGTGCCGGATCTTCATGACGCCCATGGCGGCCATGTACCCGATGCCGGTGCGGAGGCTGGCGCGGCTGATTTTGAGAGACCGGGCGAACTCGCGTTCCGGGGGAATTTTGTCACCCGGCTGCAGGGTTCCGCTCTCGATAAGGGAGCGGATGTGGTTAACCACTTGCATCGTACGATGAGTATTCGGTTCTTCTTCTTTCACCCTCGGCATATGCTGAGCAACCCTCTTGCGATACTGAAAATCAGTGTCACAGGGAGATTATCACCGAATGCGGGTGTCTGGTTGGATAAACGCTCAGGTGGTATGAAAGAAACCATGTCGAGACTGACGAGCGGCATTTCCGTGTATACTTCCGGTCTGACCTCTCATTCCTGCAGCGGCTTAGTGAAGCGCTGCGCGAGACGATTAGAATGAAAGCCATGTTGCTCCACGAAGACCGTTTGTTTCCAGCGGATGCCAGCGCGCGCAATGTAGCACGTTCCCTCTATGAGCAAGTACGTGGACTTCCCATCATCAGTCCTCACGGACATACGCAGGCAGCGTGGTTCGCGGAGAACACTCCGTTTCCCGATCCGGCAACGCTTTTTGTGCAGCCCGACCACTATGTGTTCCGCATGCTCTACAGCCAGGGAATCTCGCTGGACGATTTAGGCATTGGACAGCCGGTGATCAAGGATCCGCGCAAGGTTTGGCGCATTTTCGCAAAAAACTATTACTTGTTCCGAGGCACGCCGACGCGGATGTGGCTGGACTATGCTTTTCAGGAGCTGTTCGGGCTGAAGGAGCGCCTGAGCGAGAAGACCGCCGACCATTCCTTCGACGTGATTGCGGAAAAGCTGCGCACGCCGGAGTTTCTGCCGCGGGCTCTCTACGAGAAATTCAATATTGAAGTGCTGTCGACGACGGAATCTCCGCTGGACGAGCTGAAAGCTCACCAGGCCATTCGCAATTCGGGATGGAAGGCGCGGATTGTCCCCGCGTTTCGCCCCGATTCGGTGGTGGATCCGGAGTTCAAGGGATTTGCGGGGCTGGTGGCGAAGCTGGGCGAAATGCACGGCGAGGACAGCTCGACATGGATCGGCTATCTGAATGCGTTGATGAAGGCGCGCGCGCGATTCAAGGCGCTGGGGTGCACGTCGACGGACCATGGACATCCGACGGCGCAGACGGCGGATTTGCCTCAGGCCGAGGCGAGTGCGCTGTTCAGCAAAGTGATTACTGGCAAAGCGGGCGCAGGGGAGCAAGAGCTCTTCCGCGCGCAGATGCTTACGGAGATGGCCCGGATGAGCGTGGAAGATGGCCTGGTGATGCAGATTCATCCTGGGTCGGTGCGCAACCATAACCGTTTTGTCTATGAGCGGTATGGCCGCGACATGGGTTGCGATATTCCACGGGCAACGAATTACGTGGACGCGTTGCGACCGCTGCTGAACCGGTTCGGCAATGAACGCAACTTGACGATCATCCTTTTCACGCTGGACGAGACGACATATAGCCGCGAACTGGCGCCGCTGGCCGGGCATTATCCGTCGTTGCGTTTGGGACCGCCCTGGTGGTTTCATGACAGCCCGGAGGGGATGATGCGCTTCCGCGAGCAAGCGACCGAGACGGCAGGGTTTTATAACACGGTAGGATTCAACGATGACACGCGGGCGTTTCTCTCGATTCCGGCGAGGCACGATGTAGCGCGCCGTGTGGATTGCGCATTTCTGGGCAGACTGGTTGCGGAACACCGGTTGGACGAAGATGAAGCGCACGAAGTGGCGCACGAATTGACGTATGGGCTGGTGAAGAAGGCGTATCGGCTCTAGTTCTCTATGGGCCTAGTGTCTGCGTCTTGTGGTCTCCCTCCCTAGCCGGAAAAACAAGAACCCGGCCAGGATGGGGCACCCAGATCGTGGAAGAGCGGAGTTAGGCGTATGAGTCTTTATTGTTCCGTGGGAAGCACCGAGACCGATCTTTCAGAGAAGGAACTAAAAGATCTGCTGGTAGAGAGCCTGGCTAAGCTAGGCAAACGGACGAATGTGCTGGCCGTGCCGCCCGACCAAAGCCGCGAGCACTCGCGGGCCGGCGACCTGACGCGGTTTGCGTGGGAGCACTATGGCGAGCGGTTGAAGGCCGTGCTGCCTGCGATCGGAACGCACACGCCGATGCGCCCGGACCAGATCGCGCACATGTTCGGGAAGATGCCGCTGGAATTGTTTCGCGTGCACAACTGGCGGACGGATGTTGAGACACTGGGCGAGCTGCCGGCGGAGTTCATTCGCGAACAATCGGAAGGAAAGCTTAATTACACGTGGCCGGCGCAGGTGAACAAATTGATTTCGCAGGGCGGGTTCGATTTGATTCTTTCCATCGGGCAGGTTGTGCCGCACGAAGTCATCGGGATGGCGAACCATTCCAAGAACATTTTGATCGGTACAGGCGGCCGCGAGGGAATCAACCGCAGCCACTACCTAGGCGCGGTGTACGGAATGGAGCGGATTATGGGGCGGGCCGAGAACCCCGTACGAATCGTGCTGAACCGAGCGTGCGAAAAGTTCCTTCGGCACCTGCCGATCGTTTATGTGCAGACGGTGGTCGGGCGCGGCAAGAACGGCGGGCTGGCGGTGCGCGGGCTGTTCATCGGGGACGACCTGGAATGCTTCCTGAGAGCGGCGGAGCTGAGCCTAAAAGTGAACTTTGAGATGCTTAACGAGCCGATCAAGAAAGCGGTGGTGTACCTGGACCCGAAGGAATTCCATAGCACGTGGATCGGGAACAAGGCTGTGTATAGGACGCGCATGGCGCTGGCTGACGGGGCGGAGCTGATCATTCTGGCGCCGGGCGTGAAGGAATTCGGCGAAGACAAAGGAATTGACGCGCTGATCCGAAAGTATGGCTATCGCGGCACGCCCGCCACGCTGAAAGCGGTGGAAGAGAACGCCGACCTGGCCGCGGACCTGAGCGCGGCAGCGCACCTGATTCATGCTTCGTCGGAGGGGCGGTTCACGATTCGCTGGTGCCCAGGGGAATTGAGCCGCAAGGAAATAGAGAGCGTGGGCTTCGAATATGGTGATTTGAAGGCCATGACCGCGCGCTATGACCCCGAAAAGCTGCGCCACGGCTGGAACGAAGTAGGCGGCGAGCGGATTTTCTTTGTGGCGAATCCAGGTTTGGGATTGTGGGCATACCGCAGCCGGTTTGAGAACTCCGCCGCACCAGCTCTGGCGCACAGTCACGCGGAATAGGGATCTGACGAGGCACGGTAGAAGAAAGATAAATGAATTCGCAAACGGGGCGAATATGGGGACCGAAGGATTAACGCTGAACAAATACTCGGTTGGCACGGGTGACCGGTTCGCGCACCAAGCCAAGGCGCAGTTGCAGGCTTGCGTGAAGGCTTTGGACCGTGGGATTGAAGTGGTACCGGTGTGGAACAAATCGAATCGCGAGCACTTGATCATCGGCTCGGGGCCGGAGTCTGTTCGGCAGGCGGCCGATGCGGCTGTGAAGGCGCTGGGATGGAAGCTGCCCTACTTCTGCGACGCGGACCACATTACGGCCACGACGGTGGACCGCTTTCTTTCGTCGTGCGATTTTTTCACGTTCGACGTGGCGGATTTCATCGGGCAGCCTGCACCGGCCGCGGACATTGAGCACTTTGTGAAGCGGCATCCAGAGTTGCAAGGGAGCATTGAACTGGCTGGAGCCGACGAGGCGTTTGAGATTACGCCAACAATTTTGAAAGCGACGGCGGAGAAGTTTCTAGCCGCAGTGAAGCAAGCCGGAGATGTGTATCGCCGGGTGCTGAGTGCGCGCGGCGCCGGCAACTTTATTCCCGAGGTTTCGATGGACGAGACCGATCGCGCGCAGAGCCCGGTAGAGTTGTTGATCATTCTGGCGGCGATCGCTGACGAAGGCATTCCGGTACAGACGATCGCGCCAAAATTCAGTGGGCGATTCAACAAAGGCGTGGATTACGCAGGCAACGTGGCGCAGTTCGAGCGGGAGATGGCATTGGACGTCGCGGCCATTGCGTACGCCGTGAAGCAATATGGGCTACCAGGGAATCTGAAACTGAGCGTGCATTCGGGTAGCGACAAATTCTCGATTTATCCGGCGATCCACTCGACAATGAAGCGCCTCAACGTGGGCGTGCACCTGAAGACAGCGGGAACGACATGGCTTGAGGAACTGATCGGGCTGGCCGAGGCCGGCGGCGATGGATTGGCGCTGGCCAAGGAAGTGTATGCCGAAGCATTGGCGCATCGCGAGGAACTGTGCGCGCCGTATGCCACGGTGATCGATATCGATCCCAAAAAGCTGCCTTCGGCCGATGAGGTGCGCGGATGGACCTCGGAGCAATACACATCAGCCTTGCGGCACGTGGAGTGCTCGCCGGCGTACAACAGCAGCGTCCGGCAGCTGCTGCACGTGGGGTTCAAAGTGGCGGCGAAGATGGGGCAGCGCTATCTGGCGCTGCTCGAAGCGAACGAAGCGGTGATCGCCAAGAACGTAACGGAAAATCTCTACGCGCGGCACATTGCACCGGTATTCTTAGGAAGTAGTTCCTGAGTGACGGTTGGGCCGGTCCGCGCCATGCCGCGCAAAATCCCCATGGAGATCTCATGAAAGAATCGCTATTTAGCCTTGAAGGCAAGGTTGCGGTTGTGACCGGAGGGACCTCCGGAATCGGCAGGGCGCTGAGCCTTGGTTTGGCCGATGCGGGGGCCGATGTCATCGCCACAGCGCGCCGCAAAGAGCAAGTGGACGACACGGCCAAAGAGATTGAAGCGCGCGGGCGACAGACGCTGCGCATGGCCTCGGACGTTGGCGATCGGAGCACGCTGGAGGCGGTGCTCGCAGCGGTGCTGGAGCGCTTCAGCAAAGTGGACATTCTGGTGAACTGCGCCGGCATGATCAAGCGGACGCCGACTCTCGATTTGCCCGAAGCCGAGTGGACGAACATCCTGAATACGAATTTGACGGGCACACTGCGGGCCTGCCAGGTATTCGGCAGGCACATGCTGGAGCGCGGCTATGGAAGGGTCGTGAACATTGCGTCGCTGAACAGTTTTGTGGCGCTGAGCGAAGTGGCGGCGTATGCCGCGAGCAAGGCGGGAGTGGCATCGCTGACACGGTCACTGGCCGTGGAGTGGTCAAAGAAAGGCGTGACGGTGAATGCGGTGGCGCCAGGCGTGTTCCGAACGGATTTGAATGCGCAGTTGCTGGACAGCACGCCGCGCGGGCAGGAGTTGCTGATGCGAACACCGATGGGCCGGTTTGGCAAGACGGAGGAGCTAATCGGGGCGACAGTGTATCTGGCATCCGATAGCGCTTCGTTCGTGACCGGACAGATTCTGGTGGTGGACGGAGGATTTCTGGCCAGCGGGGTGAATCAATAAGACAGGGACCAGGGATCAGGGACCAGCGATCGGGCTGCGCCGGGGAGCGCAGCCTTTTGTTTGGCTGTGTTAGGGCTACTTAAGTGTGACGGTGGCGCCGGCCATCTTGATGATTGCGTCTCCTTGCGCGGCCTCGACTTTTACATTCTGGCCGGTTACGGTTGCGTAGCCGATCGACAATCCTTTTTCGCCACTCAGTTTGACATTCTGCAGAACGATATCAGTGACCGGCGCTTCAGGTAGGCCGACAATCGCGCCGGCCATCGTAGCGCCGGTCGCGGTGACGTTCTGAAACAAGATGTTGTGGAAGTGCGGCGTGAGACGCGTGACGGGTTGAGGCGCGACGTCACCCTCGGGCGGCAGGATGCGGGGATAGTACTCGCTGATCACGAGCGGGTTCTTCACATCCTTCATGTCGATGTCGCGGAAGACTAGGTTCGAGACATCGTTGCCGCGATCGCGATTGGCTTTTACACGAATGCCGTTGTCGGTGCCATCGAAATGAATGCGCTCGGCGACGATATTGCGCGCGCCGCCAGCGAGTTCGCTTCCAATGGAGAGGCCATGACCATGCAGGAAGGTGCAATCGGAGATGGTTATGTCGCGGACGGGATCGTCGCCGCCAGGCGAGTTACTGGCGCCGGATTTGATGGCGATGTTGTCGTCGCCGGTATCGGCATAGAGATGATCGATGCGCACGCTGGATGACGAGAAAGGATCGACGGCGTCGGTGTTTGGCGATGGATACGGCGCGAGCACACGGATATTGTGAATGACGACATCGTCACTGTAATAGGGCACCACTTGCCACATCGGCGAGTTCTGGATCGTGACCCCTTCGATGCGGACGTGCTTGCAGTGGTCGAAGACGACGAGGCGAGGACGGGGATGAGGATTGCCCATGACGCCCGCATCGTGGAAGCTACGCATCATGCTCCACCAGCTTTCGCCCTGGCCGTCGATGGTGCCTTTGCCGGTGATGGACACGTTTTCGGCGTTGGTGGCGCTGACCAAAGCCTGGACGCCGGGGAGGCGAAATTCGGTGATCTCGGGATAGTCGGTGTGATCGGGCGAGCCGAGAAGCGTCGCGCCCTTATCAAGTTGGAGGGTGATGTTGCTTTTGAGGACGATGGGAGCGCTGAGATATGTGCCCGCGGTGAGGCGGACCGTGCCGCCGCCTTTGGCTGCGCAGGTATCGATGGCCTTTTGAATCGCGGCCGTGTCCTTCGTCGTTCCATCTGCTTTGGCGCCGTAAGAGCGCACATCGCAGGTTGCTGCGGCATGGAGGGTGGGAGCCAGTGCGGCGGCGACGAAGAGAGACACGAAAGAGACGAGAAGCATAGGAGAGAGAGAGCTTTTCCGGTGCATGGTTCAATGGACCTCGGGCGGGCGGAATAGGTGCGTCCAACATCGTAACGCCTGAGACGGCCAGTGGTCCTACCACTGAGAAACAGCTGACAGCTTCTCGCTCCTAGCTGCTAGCGCAAGCGTTACGAACAGAACTACGCGGACGGAGATTTGACTGGCAGGCGAACGATAAAGCGAGTGTCGCCGGGTTGGGATTGAACTTCAACTTGTCCGGAGAATTTTTGCGTGACGATGCGATGAACGATTTCGAGGCCGAGGCCGGTTCCTGAGCCCTGCGGCTTGGTGGTGAAGAAAGGCTCGAAGATGTGAGGAAGAACTTCGGCCGGAATACCGGAGCCGTGATCGCCTATGCAAACGACGAGCCAATCGGGCTCAGACCAGGTGGAGATTTCGAGCTTTGCACCGTCGGGAGAAGCATCGACGGCATTGTCAATGAGGTTGGTCCAGACCTGACTGAGAGCGGAGCCGCGCGTGCGGATGGTGGAGGGGGAGGCGGCGAAGCGTTTCTCAACCTGAATCTGCTTGAGACGCAATTTGTGGCCGAGGATGGTGAGTGTGCTCTGCAAGCTGTCGTGGACGTCGAGGTCCTTGTCGGGGGTGCGCTCGTCGTAGGCAAACTTTTTGACTGCCATGACCAGCTCGGAGATGCGCGAGATGCTTTCTTCGATGGCGCAGACCAGCGAGACACTGGAGACGAGGGCGCCGAACCAGTTGAGAGCGTCAGAGAACGAGGCGGGATCGAAGTGATCCTGGGCGCAGGCAATTTCCTCGTGGTCAATGCCCATGGAGACGAGGACGGGGCCGATGGTGAAGGCGTTCTCGACGCCGGCCTTGTCGAGCCACTGGCTCATGGCTTCTTCCGCGTCGGCCTGCAGGAGGCTGCTCATGGCAGGTAGATTGCAACCGCGGAGAGCGTGTTCGAGGAGGTCTCTCATGCACTGGAGCTGGGCGGGGGTCTTGGCCTTGCCGCTGTTGCGCAGGCTGAGTTGCTGCAGGCGCATGAGATTCTCGCGGAGTTGCGTGGCGGCGCGCTTGGCGGCGGCGCCAGGATTGTTGAGCTCGTGCATGAGACCGGCGGCGAGGGTGCCGAGGGAAACGAGCTTCTCGCGATGCAATGCTTCAACCTGATAGGCCTGAAGTCGCTGTGCGCTGTCGGCGAGGACGGTTTTGCGGACGATGGGGCAACAGGCTAGGAGCGACCAGAAGTCCTGCTCGGAGAAGCGGACGAGCACGGAGTCCTGCGATGCCGAGATGCGGAATGGCGATAAGCCACGGCCGGTAAGAAGGGGCACTTCGCCGAAGGCTTCGCCGTCGTGCACGATTCCGACCAGAGTTGAGGTGCCGTCGGCTTCAGGGCGCTTGGCGTAAACCTCGCCGTGGAGCAGGAGCCAGTAGTAGAGCCACGGCGCGTTGGGCTCGACGAGCACCGAGCCGGCTTTGGCAGTAACGCGCTCGATATGGTCAACGCCGGCAATGGCGTCGAACGGCGTGGAAGCGAAGACGTGCGTTTGGGGAAGGACCTTGGCAAGATCCTTTAACTGGATCTCCTCGATGCGGATCGATTGAAAGTCTTCGCTCATCTTGCTCATTGCACCCAATCCAGGATCGAGCGGGGCCTAAAACCCCGCCAGATACTGGTGCATAAACTGCACCGCGATGGAACCCTCGCCTACCGCGGAGGCGACACGCTTGACGGAGCCGGAGCGGACATCTCCTGCGACAAATACTCCGGGAACGCTGCTCTCGAGCAGGAACGGTTCGCGCTTTTCGTTCCAAACTTCGGGTAGCTTACCGTCGTTACGCAAATCAGGCCCAGCCAAAATAAATCCCTTTTCGTCACGCATAATGCACGTCGGTAGCCACGCGGTGACGGGCGCGGCACCGATAAAGACAAACAGCGAAGACGCGGGCACTTGTGATTCGCCCGACGGGCTGCGCAACTTCAGCTCGGTGAGATGATCATCCCCGATGGCCTCAAGGATCTGGGTGCGCGCCTCAACCACAATATTGGATGTTCGAGCGATCTCATCGATCAAATATTTCGACATGGTGGCGGAAAGTCCTTCTCCGCGCACCAGCATGGTTACTTTGGTGGCATATTTGGCGAAGTGAAGGGCGGCCTGGCCTGCCGAGTTCGCGCCGCCAACGATAAAGACGTCTTCGTCCTTGCAGGCCAGCGCCTCGACGAGCGCGGCACCATAGTAGATGCCGCGGCCTGTGAGGCGGTCGGCGCCGGGAATATCGAGCTTGCGGTACTGAACGCCGGGGGCGAGAAGGACACAATGGCTGGAAACCTCACGGCCATCGGCAAGCTGGAGAAAGCGGTACTGGCCGTCGACGCGCATGCCGGTGGCGCGCTGGGTGACAAACTCAGCGCCGAAGCGAGAGGCCTGGGCGTAGGCGCGGCGGCCGAGGTCAGCGCCGGTGACACCAGACGGAAAGCCAAGATAATTCTCGATGCGGGAACTGGAACCGGCCTGCCCGCCTGGAGCCTCAGGCTCGATGACAACGGTGCGGAGGCCTTCACTGGCGCCATAAACGGCGGCGGCGAGGCCGGCAGGACCGGCGCCGACGACCACGATGTCATAAAAATCCTGGGCGGCCTGAACGCGGAGTCCGACCTGACCGGCCAGAGTCTCGAGATCGGGGTCGACAAGGACAGCACCGTCGGACAAGAGGACCACGGGAAGTTTTTGCGGATCGAGCCCACGGTCCTTGAGGAGTGTCGACGCTTCATCACCGACGGAAACATCAATCCAGCGGTAAGGAACGTGATTGCGAGAGAGGAAGTTGCGCAGGCGGTGATCGTTGAGCGACCAGCGATAGCCGATGACGCGCAGGCCTTCGAACGGCGGGAGGAAGCCAGCCTGCCAGTCTTCGAGGAGGTCCGTCACGACGGGATAGAGTTTCTCCTCGGGCGGGTCCCAGGGCTTGTTCAGGTAGTAGTGGATGCGGGCAGAGTTGATGGCGCGGATGGCGGCTTCGGTGTCGGCATACGCGGTGAGAAGGATACGGCGCGCGTCGGGATAGATGGCGCGGGCGCTTTCGAGCATCTCGACGCCGCTCATTCCCGGCATGCGCTGGTCACTGATGATCAAAGCGACGGGTTCATCGCGGGTCTTGAGCTGGGCCAACGTGTCCAGGGCGGCCGGGCCGCTGGCGGCACGCATGATGCGATAGGTGGCCCCATATTGGCGGCGCAGGTCCTGGACCACGGCTTCCAGCACGCTCGTATCGTCGTCAACCGCCAGGAGGATGGGCCTTGCCATAAGGAGAGTGTAGAACCTGACGGGTCCCAATTTAGTTAATGGTCTCCGGGACCCCGCCGAAGGGTTTTTGATACCCTATTTTGACCTGAAGGCTGTAATCTCAGACGTAGCCGGGTCCGTGCCCGTATCAGGAGACCAGCGAATTTGGGGGCCGGTGTTGCGAAAAGGGCCGGCGAGGGCCAGGATTGTAGCAATCAGAGACATTGCCAAGACTTTGGTGATGGGGCCGATAGGGACGAATGTGTGGGGAGTTTCTCCTGAAAGGGCGGGGTAGGTAGGAAACACAATGAACAAGATCATACTGGCTGATTCGCAGGCGATCTTCCGAGCCGGCACCGCCAAGGTTCTGGCTATGGACGAGGACTTGCGCATCATCGCGCAATGTACCGATCTTGAACGCATGTACCACGCCATTACCACGTTTCCCAACTCCATTGTTTTGTTTGCCGCGTCGCTGCAACCGGATTTCACGCGGCTGGGCATGCTGCTGGAGACGACAAGCAGTCGCGGCATCGTGATCGCCGAGAACAATGAGAACGCGGCCTCGTATATGCAACAGGGCTTTCGCGGAGTGGTGTTCCGCAGCGTCACCGGGCCGGCGCTGGTGGAATGCGTGCGCCGCGTTGCGGCCGGAGATTCATGGCTGCCGACGCAGTCAGCGCCACCGGAAGCGATCGAAGAGGACCTGGTGGGAGCGCGCGTGCGTGATCGGCTGACGCCGAAAGAGATGCGCATTGTGGCGCTGATCGTGCAGGGCTGCAAGAACCGCGAGATCGCCATCCGGCTGAAGACGACAGAGCAGGTGATCAAGAATTATCTGCGCTCGATTTACGACAAGACCGGCGTAGGCGATCGACTGGAGTTGGCGCTGTTCACGATTCATCACCGGGTGCTGGCCAAGGCTGCGGCCGAAGTGGGAAGCAAACTGGAAGCCGAGACCCAGGCAGCAAACCAGGCAGCGAGCCAATCCGCTTCCGGCGCGATAGCGTAATACTCCCGATTCGCGAGCCGCGAAGCAAATCGAATCCCAAATCTGTGAAGGGTGCCAGTCGCCAAGATGCGAGACGGCCGCGGGCGTTCGTGCGTCAGGTGGCGTGTATCAGGCTGAACGCAAGAATCAGGAGAACAATCACGCTGACGATGGTGTAAAGGCGATCGCGCTCGAGAGCGAAGCCCGCGACGGCCATGGCGACCCGCGCGACGGGCGTGGCGATGAGGAGCAGCAGGCCGAGCTGAATGAGGCCAAGGCTTTGGAGGTGCGCCGCGGAGAGGACGATTCCGGAAAGCGAATTAAGAGCCGGGCCGCTGGACGCGAAGGTGCGATAGTCTACGTGGCCAGAGGGGCTCTGAATGAGGTAGAGCACGCCACCCGCAAAGACGGTTGCAGCTGCGAGGAGAACGCCGGTTTGCAGGAGGCGGCCAATGATGGTCTCAAGGCGGCGATCATCCATGTGGGTTATACCTTCCCTGTAAGGCCGTTGACGATCATTTCGATGGCGAGCGCCAGAATCACGACGGCAAAGACGGTCCGCAGCGTGCGCACCGGGGCGTGCACAAGAACCTTGGCGCCGAGCAATGCGCCGGCGAGGACGCCGAGCATCACGGGCATGGCGACTCGGGGGTCGATGAATCCTCGGCTGAGGTAGATGCCGGCACTGGCGGCGGCAGTAACACCAATCATGAAATTGCTGGTGGTTGTGGAGACTTTGAAGGGGATGCGCATGACGCGATCCATGGCGATGACTTTGACGGCGCCGGAGCCGATCCCGAGGAGGCCTGAGAGCGTGCCGGCGCCGAACATGAGACCAAAGCCCGCTGGGACGTTGCGCACACCGTATTCCTGCGCCTTGCCATCTACGGGGTAGGAGCTACCGAGTCGCAGCCGTCGGCCGAGCGAGTCGGATTCTGTGGGTCGGTCGCCCTCCGGCGCTCCTCTGAAGGAGTGGTACGCGGCCTGGATAAGGACCAGCCCGAAGATGATGGCGAGGGCGTGTGTACTAACGCGGCCGGCGAGAAAAGCGCCGAGAATCGCGCCCAGCGTAGTGGCGATCTCAAGGAACATGCCGATGCGGATGTTGGAGAAGCCCTCGCGAACGTAGGCTGCGGCCGCGCCGGACGACGTGGCGATGACGGAGACCAGCGAGGCGCCAATGGCGTACTTGATATTGACACCGAGCGCCAGGGCGAGCGCGGGAACGACGACTACTCCCCCGCCGAGGCCCGTGAGCGCGCCGAGGAAGCCAGCCAGGAAGGAGAGACCCCAGACTACTGCTGTGAATTCCCACGCTGTCATCTGGGTCTCCGGTGCGAATGAAATGGCGCGGACGCCGGTTGTTGCGACGTTGAATGGAAGCTAGAGCTTTTCAGCGACGCTCTTGGCCTGGGTGAAGAGGTAGAGGTAATCGGGGCCGCCGGCCTTGGAATCGGTACCGCTCATATTGAAGCCGCCGAAGGGATGTGCGCCGACCATGGCGCCGGTGCACTTGCGATTGAAGTAGAGATTGCCGACGTGGAGAGCACTGCGTGCGGCAGCCTTTTTTGCGGGATCGCTTGTGTAAACAGAGCCGGTAAGGCCGTACTCAGTGTTGTTGGCCACGCGGAGGCCCTCTTCGAAGTTGGCGACCTTGATGAGAGCCAGCACCGGGCCGAAGATTTCTTCCTGCGCAAGGACGGCGTTGGGAGCGATGTCAGCAAAGACAGTTGGCTCGAGGAAGTACCCGGCGTCAGTCATGACCGGGGCGTTCCCGCCCGCGATCAGCCTGCCTTCTTTCTTTCCGATCTCAATGAACTTCAACATGGAGTCCAGCGCGGCCTGGTTGATGACCGGACCCATGTTGGGATTGGCGGCAGGATCGCCCAAGGTGAGCGTGGCCACGCGCTCGCGCAGTCGCTCAGCAAAGGCATCGTAGATAGGTGCTTCAACGATGGCACGGGAGCAGGCGGAGCACTTTTGCCCGCTGAAGCCGAAGGCAGAAGCCACCACTCCATCGACAGCCGCGTCGAAATCGGCATCGGCGCAGACGAGGATCGAGTCTTTGCCGCCCATCTCCAGGATCGTGCGCTTGATCCAGATCTGTCCTGGTTGTGCGTGGGCGGCGCGCTCATGAATTTCGAGGCCGACGGACTTGGATCCGGTGAAGGCGATGAACCGGGTTTTCGGGTGCTCGACGATAGCGTTGCCGAAGGAAGCGCCGGAGCCGGGGCAAAAGTTGACCACGCCATCAGGGAGACCGGCTTGCTCGAGAACTTCGACAAAGCGGGCGGCGATGGTGGGCGAATCACTCGAGGGCTTGAGGATAACGGTGTTGCCGGCAACGATCGCGGCAGCGGTCATGCCTGCCATGATGGCGAAGGGAAAGTTCCAGGGCGAAATGACCGCTCCCACGCCAAGCGGGATGTAGAGGAGCTCGTTGCGCTCGCCGGGATACTGAATGGGAGTGGTGGCGGCAGCCAGGCGCAGCGCCTCTCGAGCGTAGAACTCGAGGAAGTCGATGGTTTCGCCTACGTCGGCGTCGGCTTCAGCCCAGTTCTTGCCGACCTCGTAGGTGAGCCAGGCCATAAATTCGAACTTGCGCTCACGGATGATGGTGGCGGCGCCGAGCAGAAGAGAGACGCGCTCGTCGATTGGGGTCCGGCTCCACGATTCATAGGCGCGAAGCGCCGCGGACATGGCGGGTTCAACCTGCGCCGCTCCGGCCTTCTGGTGAATGCCAACGATCTGCGCGGGCCGCGCGGGATTGATGGAGCGGATTCTCTCGGCGGTTTTGAGACGCTTGCCGCCAATAATCAGGCTGTATTCCACGCCGAGGTGGGAGGCCACGAGGTCGAGCGCGCGGCGCATGGAGCGTGCGTTTTCAGGATTGCTGAAGTCAGTAAATGGCTCGTTCGCAAACACGCCTTGAGGCGAACGAGGCAGTATAGCGGGAGAGACTCCTGCGATTGCCATAACAAATTCAGTTTAGTCCAGAAAGTTGCAGACAGGAATGAAGGCGCTGCCGGGGGCCAGTTGAGCGTGTTCGGATCGTGAACGGACCTTTTGCCGGGGACGCAGGAGTGGGATTAAGATAGCTGCAAGCGCCGCGGCTTTACCTAGAAGAAGCGGCGATGCTGAACCAGCCGCCGCGGAGACGCGATATCCGCAAGGCGAAAATGGCTTCCCAAAACGATGCTGAAGCCGGAGAAACTGCCATGCCGGAGATGGAAGACCCAAAGACAGGCGAAAGCAAGGCATACCAGATCACGAGGCGCCGGTTCATTCTGGGCGTGATTGCCGGCGGCGCGATGGTGGGCGCCGCGAGCTATAAAATCCTGTCGCCGGGCGGAGGCATGCGCAACGCGGGCGAGCGGCTGATCACGCTGAACGTGAATGGGAAGATGCGGCGCGTGGAAGTGATGAAGCAGGAGACCCTGGCCTGGACGCTGCGCTACAAGCTGGGACTGACGGGGACGAAACTAGGCTGCGATCGGGCTGAGTGCGGCGCGTGCACGGTGCTGATCGACGATGTGCCGCACTACAGCTGCTCAGTGCTGACGAATACCGTACGCGGCAAGAGCGTTACGACGATTGAAGGATTGGCGGCGGCCGACGGGACGTTGCATCCGGTGCAGCAAGCGGTGGTGGATGAGCAGGGGTTCCAGTGCGCGTTCTGTATGTCGGGGTTCATCATGTCGGCGGTCGGGTTCCTGAAGACGCATCCCGCACCGACGCGAACCGAACTGGCGCATGGGATCAGCGGTAACCTTTGCCGGTGCCAGGACTACAGCAAGATTCTGGACTCGATGATGCGTGGAGCCGAGTACATGCGCGACGGCATGCCGGCAAAGCAGCAGAGGGGGGTCTAAGCCATGCCGGACACACCGCAGGAGAGTGCGATGAAGGCCGAGCAAGAGAAGCCGCGGCCGTATGGAACCGGGTACAAGCTGATCGGCAAGGATTACTCGACCAACGACCTGGTGGCGAAAGTGACCGGGAAGTCGAAGTATGCGGAGGATTTCCGCGCGGAGGGGATGCTGTTTTGCAGGCTGGTGCTGAGCCCAATGCCGCACGCGCGCGTGAAGAGCATCCGCGCGGAGAAAGCGCTGGCGATGCCGGGGGTGAAGGCGATTCTGACGCCGTCAGATGTTCCGGGCCACGCGGCCTACATGAACGACAACGGCACCATGATCAAGGCCGACAAGTGGGGCGAATTGGCGTTGGCGGACGAGCCCATGTACCAGGGCGAGCCGATTCTGGCGGTGGCGGCCGTGGACGAGCTGACGTGCGCCGAGGCGATCGAGAAGATCGAGATCGACATGGAACCGCTGCCCTTCGCGACCGATCCGCTGGAGAGCCTGCGCCCGGGCAGCTCGAATGCACGTGAGGACGGCAATGTTTGGGTGAGGCCGGCGTCCGGCCGCGGTCCGGAGCAGCTCACGGTGCTGAAGTGGACCGATGAGGATTTTGCCGCAGAAAAAGAAGGCCGCCTGCCCATGGGACATGCGCCCGATGAGTGGTCCTATGGCGACGTGGACGCGGGATTCAAAAATGCCGCGCTCGTGCTTGACGAGACGTTCATGACTCCGGATGTGAGCCATCAATGCCTGGAGCCGCGGACGACGATGGCTTACTGGCAAAATGGGAAGCTCTTCCTTTATACGGGCACGCAGAGCACATTCCAGACCGTCGCCGCGATCGCGCGCTGGATGCACATGGACGAGGACAAGATCGTTTTCATCAGCGAATATACGGGCGGCGGGTTTGGCAGCAAGATCACCGGCGCACTGACCCTGGTGATTCCCGCGCTGCTGTCGAGGAAGCTGAACGCCCCGGTGATGATGCGCGTGAGCCGCGAGGAGGAGCATTTTATCGGGCGAGCGCGGCCCGGAATACGGTCGCGGACAAGGGTGGGATTTGCGAAGGATGGCCGCATCACGGCGGTCGATATGTTCCTGGTGTCGGACGCTGGATCGTATGGATCAAGCGGAGATGGCGGCTCTTGCGCAAGCATCGCGTCATTGCAGTACCAGCCGCCCGCCATGCGCTACCGCAATGTGACGGTGGCGACCAATACGCCGCCGCGTAGCGCACAGAGCGCGCCGGGAGGAATGCAGGCCATCGCGATCATGGAGCCCATCCTGTCCAAGGCTGCGCGGCAACTGGGAGTGGATCAGGTTGCATTGCGGCGCATCAATTGCCCGGAAGGCAAGGCGGAATACGGTCCCCCGAACAAGGAGGGTAAGCGCGCATATGTTACAAGCTGCTTCCAGAAGCAGGCGCTGGACCAGGGCGCTGAGCAGTTCAAGTGGAATGAGCGAGCAGCGCGCCAGCCGAAGCAGATTGGCACCAAGGTACGCGGCGTGGGTGTGGCGCTCACAGTCTTCCACGGCGGTAGCACCGGATTCGATGGACTAATTGTGATCACTCCGCAGGGCCGCGTTCAGATCCAATCGGGCATCGGGAACCTGGGAACCGAAGCAGTGATCGACGTGCATCGCGCAGCGGCCGAGGTGCTGAACATACCCTGGGACGCTTGCGACATTGTCTGGGGCGATACGTCGAAGCATTTTCCTTACACCTGCGATTCGGGCGGCAGCCAGACGGTTCACGCCATGACCCGCGCGGCGCACGCTGTGGGGCTCGAATGCGTGCAGCGGCTCAAAGAAGTGGCGGCAAAAAAGCTGGGCGGACAGCCGGAAGAGTATGAAGTGGCCAACCTGCGCGTGACGCGCAAGGGCGGCGGCGCAGGGATGAGTCTTGCCGAAGCCGCGCAACACGCGATCAAGCTGGGCGGAATCTACGACGGCCACGACGTGAATCCCGACGTAAACAAAGCCACCAAACAATCGGTGGATAATTTGGCGGGCCAGGGACTTGTGGCGTCAGCGAAAGACAAATTTCCGCACGACGGAGATTCGTATTCCTATCTTGCGTGTTTCGCCGAGGTAGAAGCGGACGTGGAGACGGGCAAGTACGAGATTGTCGACTACCTGGCCTACGCGGACGTGGGCACAGTGCTTCATCCTGCCGCGCTGGGCGGGCAGATTCTTGGGCGGTCGACGCTGGGCATCGGCCACGCCATCGGACAGAAGTGGGTGATTGACCCGCAATATGGTATTTCCATCGCCCAACGTTTTTATCAGAATAGGCCGCCGACGATTTTGGATGTTCCAGTGAACATGCAATGGGCGGCGCTGAATATTCCCGATCCGGAGACGCCAGTGGGCGCTCGCGGTTGCGGGGAGCCACCGGTGGGCGGAGGATGCGCGGCGATTCTGAACGCACTTTCAGACGCACTCGGAGACAACATCTTCCAGCGCGCGCCGGTGAATGCTGACACGATTTTGACGTCCTATGAAGCCGGGCGTCCGATGCAGAATCCTTTGTTGGCCCACATCTAACGCGGGATGTGAAACGGAGAGAGTTATGGCGGTCATTCGAGATGTGATGCCGGCTTTCGATCTGCTGCAGCCGGACTCTGCCGCGGAAGCGCAGAAGCTGCTGGAGCAGCACGGCGAAGATGCGTGGGTGATGGCCGGCGGGCTCGACAGCTTCGACTGGCTGAAGGACCGCATCAAGAAGCCGAAGGTGTTGGTGGATTTAAGCGGAGTGGAGGAGCTGAAGGGGATTCGCGCGACGAGCGACGGCCTGGAGATCGGCGCGATGACGACGCTGACGGAAATCGCGAATCATCCGGCGATTCAGAAGGACTACGGTGTGCTGGCGCAGGCCGTGGAGCTAGTGGCTTCGCCGCAGATTCGCAACCAGGGCACGGTGGGCGGAAATGTGTCGCAAGATGCGCGGTGCTGGTACTACCGCGGCGGTTGGCCATGCTACCGCGCCGGCGGAAACATTTGTTACGCGGACACGCCAGTCGGGCGCAACCGGGAGCATGCTATTTTTGGCGCGGACCGGTGCGTGGCTGTGCATCCGTCGGACTCTGCGCCGGCGTTGATCGTGCTGGACGCGAAGTTTGTGATCCGAACGCCACGAGGCGAGCGGACGGTGGACGCGGAAGATTATTTTGTCGGGCCGGAGATGGACATTACGCGGCTGAACATTCTCAAGCCAGGCGATTTGCTGACGGCGATTCGAATTCCGGCGACGTGGGCGGGCGCGAAATTCTATTTCGAGAAGGTGCGCGATCGCAACGTGTGGGACTTTCCGCTGATGAATGTGGCGTCGGCGATCAAGCTCGAGGGCAGCACGATCAGCGATGTCAGAATTGCGGTGAACGCGGTGGCGCCGAGGCCGATGCGGCTGAAGGCCGTGGAAGATGCAGTGCGCGGCAAGCCCGCGAGCACGGCGACGGGTCAGATGGCCGGTAAGCTCGCGGTGCAGGGCGCGGCGCCGCTGCAATTTAATGCCTACAAGATTCCGCTGATGAGAAACCTGGTAAAGCGAGCGATAAGCGGCGTCCAGACCCCTGAGCAAGCCGAAGTCGGGCTTAACGGGAGCCCCGGTTTTCAGGAGGCACTGTGAAGTTCATCCAGTGGGCGACAAGTCCGTGGGGACAGTCGGTGCCGACGCATATAGCTTGGGGGCTGATCTGGGTTGCTGTCATTGCGGGTTTGTTCTTCATGATCGTGCATGCCCTTTACCTGATTGTGGTGAAGCCTCCGAAGCGATTTGCGGAGCTGGCGGCAGATGAGTGCGCGGTGGGTATTCCGGAGCGGGTGCCGAGGCACTCGCTGGCGGCACGACTGTTTCACTGGATCATGGCGGCATCGATGTTCACGCTGCTCTTTACAGCGTTCCTGCCCAAAGTGGGGATCCAGTTCAACTGGGTGGTGTATCACTGGATTGCCGGATGCGTGCTAACGGTTTCGATTCTCTATCACATTGTTCATGCATCGTTCTTTCTGGATTTCTGGTCGATCTGGCCGGATAAGACCGATCTGCGCGACGCGATGAACCGCGTGCGGCGATTTTTCGGAAAGCCGGCGCCGCCGCCCAGAAAATTCGCAAAGTATCCGCTGGAGAATAAGCTGTACCACGGCGTGATCATGCTGGCCGGCCTGGCGGTGATCGTGACCGGGCTCTTCATGATGAAGCGCGTGCAGACGGGCATCTTCACGCGGAACCCATATCTCTTCACGGACATGACGTGGGGGCTGATGTACGTGCTGCACGGACTGGCCGGCGTCGGGCTGATCGCGCTGGTGATGGTGCATGTGTACATGGGAATCCGACCGGAGAAGCTGCCCATTACGAAGTCGATGATCTTCGGCTCGATGAGCCGGGATTTCTACCTGGAGGAACACGACACCGGGCGATGGGCGGTGAAGGGATCGGGCTCGAAAACGAAAGAGGATTATGCCGCAAGCGATGGCGACTGAGATTGAACGGCAATGCGAGGCAATTGAGGCGTGCTACGAATACACGCTTTCCTATGCTGCACGCGGATTGCCGACCGACGACGGAAACGATGCAGGGCGGCTGCTTCGCGACCACCTGACGCGGGCTGCGGCGGCGATGCGCGGGCTGGAGCAAGGTTGCAGGGAATTGTTGGAGCAAGAGCAGTTTGAGCCCGCGGAAAAGTACGAGGCATTCTTTGAAGTGCTGAAGCGCGATGCGGAGAGTGCGGTTGCGGCGGTGGATTTGGTGCTGGCTCAGCCGGCGATCAGCTCGCAGCTGATCGACAATTTGAATGCGTCGATTCATTTGCGCGCGCTGCTTGCGGATCTATTTCTAGCGACTGAGATTCTGGACGCACGACAGACGCAGGCCAAAGCCGAGGCCGCGAGCGGAAGTGCCGGTGCCCGCTGAACCAGCACCCAAGACGAATGTATTCCTCGCAAGTTCTCGACCATTTTGAGCACCCCCGCAACGCAGGGGCTGTGGCCGATGCGGATGCGTCCGCACGGATCGAGAACCCTGCATGCGGAGATGTTCTGGAGCTGACAGTGAAAGTTGCGGAGGGGCGGATCGCAGAGGTTCGCTTCCGCGCAAAAGGCTGTGTGGCCGCGATGGCGTGCGGATCGGCGGTGACAGAGCTTGTGAGCGGGAAGACCGTGGCCGAAGCAAGGAAGCTAAGCAGAGAAGAGTTGGTGCGCACGGTAGGCGGACTGCCTCCAGCATCGAAACACGCCAGTCATCTGGCGATGGATACGCTGGCGGCGGTGCTCGGGAAGTTTGCCAAGAAGTCCTAGCGTAGAGACGGCGGGGTCTTCGTAGTGAGTGCTTCGTAGTCTTCCGGCGTGTTGAGGCCGGCCTTTTCTAAAGAGTCGGGGACGGAAACATAGGCGACGCGCTGTGCATGCGCGTGCAGGGCCTCCCTGGCGTTGCCGGTCACGGGCGCATCAAGAAACCGCGCGATCATCTCATCGGTGACCAAAAGTGGGTGGCCATGTTTGCCATCGTTCTCAGGGGCAACGGCCCAAATGCCCTGGGCGCGCGCGCGCTGGAACGAATCGCAGAGACGCTCGAGTGAGACGGCGCTCAGCGGGGGACAATCGACGGGAGTAATCATCGCGGAATCGCAGCCGCGCGACAAAACTTCACGCAAACCCACCCGCAGAGAGCTGAACTGACCAAGCTCGGGATGAGGATTGCGGACTATGTACGCTCCACACGCGCCGGCGGTGATTCCCACGGCCTGAGCGTTGTTGCCCGCAACGACGACGACCAGCCGCGTGAGGGGCTCGAACGCGAGGATGGCCGCGGAAAGAAGCGTGGGGCCGGGTGGCGGAATTGTGCCGGGCGGCAGCGGAGGCCAGGGAAGCAGCGCCTTATCTGATCCCATGCGCGAAGACTCGCCGGCCGCAAGGATCAGACCGCAGAGATTGGGCACAACAGTCATAAAGAATAAAGATAACAGGGAGAAAAGCCGGCAGAATTCGAGAAGGGCTAAGACTACTTCCTCGCGGGGGCAGGGAGGGTTTCGCTGGGCACCGTGGATTCGGGAACGGCGACGTGCTTGCTGTTCTGGAACCAGCTCATGCGGGGCAGAGCATGCTCGGCGTGGCGGCGCGTGGCAATGAGCTCGGCGACGATGGAGACGGCGATCTCTTCCGGCGTAACGGCGCCAATGTCGAGCCCGACGGGCGAATGGACGCGGCTAAACAGCTCCGGGTTGAGGCCTTCGCGCGTGAGCTCGCGAAAAACCGTGATGGCTTTGCGCTTGGAGCCGACCATGCCGACGTAGCGTGCCGGTGTTTGCACGGCCCAACGTAAAACGCGCATGTCGTCGCGATGGCCGCGCGTGGCAATGACGATGTAAGAGGACTCAACAGGGCTGAGATCCTTCAGCGCTTCGTTGAAGTCTTTGGCGATGACCTGGAGGGCGTTGGCGAAGCGCTCGGTGTTGGCGTAGGCCTCGCGATCATCGGTCACAATGCAGTCAAAGCCAGCGTTGCGGGCGGCCTTGAAGAGCTCGACGGCGACATGACCTGCGCCAAAGATATAAAGCAACGGAACGGGCAGCACAGGCTCGATAAAGATTTCGAGCGTGCCGCCGCAAACGAGGCCAGTGTCGTACTTCGGATCCTGATTGAGATCAAAGGTGAGGGTGCGCGGCTTTTCCTGGGCGATCACCTCGCGCGCCGCCTGCCAGACTTCGGCCTCGACGCACCCGCCGCCGATCGTACCGGCGATGGAGCCGTCGTCTCGGATGAGCATCTTGGCGCTCTGGAACGAGGGGATGGAGCCGCGCGAGTTCACAATGGTGGCTACAGCGCCGCTGTGGCCCTCCCGTTGCAGCTTCACGATCTCCTCATAGATGTTCATCTCTATCGATTATTGGATTGCGCGGGAGTGAAGTCAAACCGGGGAGGAAGAATAGCGGCGAGAGAGCCAAGGAATGAAGCAGTGACAGCTTTACGGGAATCGCAGCGAAGGCTATTGCCGAAAGGGCTGATTTGAGCTAATTTCTAAGACTCACACTCTTTCTTTTCGGAGGTGGCGAACCATGCCCCGAGTTGTTCGATGTTCCATTATCCAGGCGTCGAATGCGATCCCCGCGACAGAACCGCTGCCGGCGCAAAAGAAGGCAATGG
Source organism: Occallatibacter sp. (assembly GCA_049518955.1). Taxonomy (GTDB): domain Bacteria; phylum Acidobacteriota; class Terriglobia; order Terriglobales; family Acidobacteriaceae; genus Telmatobacter. The sequence goes on along the minus strand of JBEKRG010000028.1, from coordinate 19,280 downwards.
TGGAGAAACATGTGGGGTTGATTCGCCAGGCGGCCAAGCAGGGAGCGCAAATCGTATGCCTGCAAGAGATCTTCAATGGGCCATATTTTTGCGCTGAGCAGGAGACAAAGTGGTACGAGATGACGGAGGCGGTTCCCGATGGGCCGACTGTAAACCTGATGCGAGCGCTGGCCAAGGAGCTGCATATTGCGCTCGTTGTGCCCGTGTACGAGGTTGAACAGGAGGGCGTCTTCTATAACACCGCCGCGATGATCGCGAGCGACGGGGCCTATCTGGGCAAGTATCGCAAGACGCATATTCCGCATGTGGCGCCCGGATTCTGGGAGAAGTTCTATTTCCGACCTGGAAATCTGGGCTATCCCGTTTTCGATCTGGGATTCGCCAAAGTGGGCATCTATATCTGTTACGACCGGCATTTTCCTGAAGGAGCGCGGTGCCTGGGATTGAACGGGGCGGAAATTGTGTTCAATCCATCGGCGACCGTAGCGGGGTTGAGCGAGTACCTGTGGAAGCTGGAGCAGCCGGCACACGCAGCGGCGAACGGATACTTTATCGCCGCGATCAATCGCGTGGGAACCGAGGCGCCCTGGAATATAGGGGAGTTCTACGGGACGAGCTACTTTTGCAATCCACGCGGGAAGATTATTGCGGAAGCGGCTCGCGACAAAGACGAGGTGCTGACCGCCGATTTGAATCTGGATGAGATTGCGGAAGTGCGGCGGACGTGGCAGTTCTATCGTGACCGCAGGCCCGATTTGTATGGACCGCTGGTGGCTTCGTAGGGCGGAGGCGAGCGCATGAGCACCGCAGCACTACCAGACGATGAGCAACTGCGAGCGCGGTTCGGCGAGCTGAAGCCGCCGCTTTCGGCGCAGGCCGCGGTGATTGAGGCGGATCGCTGCTTGAATTGCTTCGACGCGCCGTGCACAGCGGCGTGTCCCACGCATATCGACGTGCCGGGGTTTATCAAGCGCATTGCATCGGGAAACCTGCGCGGGTCGGCGATCCGAATTCTGGATGCGAATATTCTAGGAGCGAGTTGTGCGCGGGTTTGTCCCGTGGACGTGCTGTGCGAGGGTGCTTGCGTGATGCATCGCCAGAACCGGAAGCCGATCCAGATCGCGCTTTTGCAGCGTCACGCCATGGATGCGTTCTGGGCGTCGGGTGAGAGAGTGCCGGTAGCTGCGCCGGGGACACACAAGCAGCGCGTGGCGTGCATTGGCGGCGGGCCGGCGTCGCTCGCCTGCGCAGCAGAGTTGTGCCGCAGAGGCGCGCACGCGACGGTGATCGATCGGCGCGAATTGCCGGGGGGGTTGAATACCTATGGCGTTGCAGAGTACAAACTGCGCGCCGCCGATAGCGTGCGCGAAATAGAGATGATCCGGCAGCTCGGAGTTGAATTCCGCTGCGGGGTTGACGTGAGCTCGGCTACGACGCTGGAGGCGCTGGAAGCGGAGTTCGATTTCATCTTTCTGGGGTTGGGATTGGGAGCGATGCAGCGGCTCAACATTCCAGGCGAAGACGCAGCTGGCGTGATGAATGCGTTGGAGCTGATTGCTGCTTACAAAACGGGGCACCTGCGCGAGCTGCACGGAACGGTGGCGGTGGTGGGCGCAGGAAATACGGCGATCGATGCGGCCAACGCCGCGCGACGGCTGGGCGCGGAGACGGTTTACATGGTTTATCGGCGCAGCGAGAGCGAGATGTCGGCGTTCGATTTTGAATACGAGCACGCCAAGCAGGAGGGCGTGCAGTTCTTGTGGAATCGTTTGCCGGTGGCAATCCGGGAAGAAGCGCACGGACGGTTGAAGCTCGATACGGTTCAGGTGCGGCAGGAGAAAGGGAAGCTTGAGCGCATCCCCGAGTCCGAGGCAGAGATTGTGTGCGATCTAGTGGTACCGGCGATCGGGCAGTCGCCGCTGACGCAGCTTTTGCAGGAGTTGCGAGGGGTTGCGGTGAGCGACGGGAAGATTGTGGCCGATCGCGTTACAGGGCAAACAGGGAATCCGAGATATTTTGCCGGCGGCGATTGCGTGAACGGCGGACGCGAAGTGGTGGATGCAGTTGCGGGGGGCAAGCGGGCCGCGATGGCGATGCTGAAGAGCGCGGAGGTGGCCCATGCCTGATATTGGCGTGCGTAATTTTGCAGGCAGCATCAACTCGCCGAATCCGTTCTGGCTGGCGTCGGCGCCGCCAACCAATACTGGCGAGATGATCATGCGCGCATTCGACTCGGGCTGGGGCGGCGCGGTATGGAAGACGATCGGCGAGCCAATCACCAATGTGAGCTCCCGCTACTCGGCGACCGACTGGAACGGCCAGCGGATTATGGGTTTCAATAATATTGAGCTGATCAGCGACCGGACCATTGAACAGAATCTGCGCGAGATGGCTGAAGTGAAGAAGCGCTATCCGAAGAACGCAGTGATCGCGTCGCTGATGGTGGCTTCGAACCGCGAAGCATGGCATGAGATCGTGACGCGCACAGAAGATGCGGGAGCGGACGGGTTGGAACTGAACTTCGGCTGCCCGCACGGCATGAGCGAGCGCGGGATGGGCTCGGCAGTGGGGCAGGTTCCGGAGTACGCGGAGATGATTACCGCGTGGGTGAAGGAAAAGGCTCGCACGCCAGTGCTGGTTAAGCTGACGCCGAACATCAGCGATATTCGAACGGTTGCACGCGCGGCCAAGCGCGGCGGAGCAGATGGTTTGTCGGCGATCAACACAATCAATTCGATTACGGGGATTGATCTGGACACGTTTGTGCCGCGACCGAACGTGGACGGGAAAAGCTCGCACGGCGGATATTGCGGGCCGGCGGTGAAGCCGATCGCGCTGAACATGGTGCAGCAGATTTTGGCGGATGCCGAGTCGGCGCTGCCGCTCTCGGGGATCGGCGGAATCGGCAATTGGCGCGATGCGGCGGAGTTTTTGCTGCTGGGCTGCGGCACGGTGCAGGTGTGCACGGCGGTGATGCATTTCGGCTACCGGATTGTCGAGGACATGGCCGAGGGGCTTGAGAACTGGATGCGCGAGAAGGGGTTCAAGACACTTGAGGATTTTCGCGGGTTGTCACTGAATCGCGTAACGGAGTGGAAGCACCTGAATCTGAACTACAAGATTGTGGCGCGGATCAACGAGCAGAAGTGCATTGGGTGCGATCTTTGCCACATTGCGTGCTGGGACGGCGCGCACCAGTGCATTCATCTGGACCGCGTGACCGGGCCGGTAGACGGGCACGTGGAAGTGCATCCCATCCCGGGAGCGAAGGAAGCGGAGAGCAGAGCGTCGATTGCGGAGACGCCGGTGACAAGGAAGGAGCGCGCGGCGGCTTTTGCTGAGGGGCCGTACCCGACGCCGCTGGAGCGAATTCCGCGAGTGGACGAGACGGAATGTGTGGGCTGCAACCTGTGTTCGCTGGTTTGTCCGGTGGATCGATGCATCACGATGGTGCAGGTGGATACGGGACTCAAGCCGGAGACCTGGGACGAGCGGACTCGGGGAGCGGCATGCGGAGCGGAGTAGCGGGCCGGCAGGTTAGCAGTTCAACGAGCGCGTGAAGAGCGAGGACGAGAGTTTATGTCCATTGTTTTGATTCAAAACGGAACGATCGTGAATGCCGATGCCAGCGCGAAGGCGGATTTGCTGATCGATGGCACAACGATCAAGGAAGTGCGCGCGGGGATTCCGGCGGGCGCGGCAGACAAAGTGGTGGATGCCACGGGACTCTTGGTGCTGCCGGGAGGGATTGATGCGCATACGCATCTCGATATGCCGTTTGGAGGGTCGAAATCGGCAGACGATTTTGAAACCGGGACGAGGGCTGCGGCGATCGGCGGAACGACGACGATTGTGGACTTCGCGATTCAGGCGAAGGGCACAAAGATGCGGACGGCTCTCGACACATGGTGGAAAAAGGCTGAAGGGAAAGCGTGCATCGACTACGGGCTGCATATGATCGTCACCGACCTTGGGGACGCAGGCCTGGAAGACATGGACGATATGGTGCGCGAAGGCGTGGCCAGCTTCAAGTTGTTCATGGCGTATCCCAACGTGCTGATGGTTGACGACGCAACGATCTTCAAGGCACTGAAGCAGACGGCAAAGAATGGCGCGCTGATCTGCATGCACGCGGAGAACGGTTCGGTAATCGACGTGATCGTGCAACAGGCGTTGGCCGATGGGAAGACCGCGCCGATCTATCACGCATTGACCCGGCCGACAAAAGCCGAGGCCGAGGCGGTGCATCGCGCGATTGCCATGGCGGAGATTGCAGGCGTGCCGATTTATATCGTGCACTTGTCTAGCGAAGATGCGCTGAACCAGGTGCGAGAAGCGCGTGATCGAGGATTGCCGGCGTTTGCAGAGACGTGCCCGCAGTATCTCCTGCTCTCGATCGAAGACAACATGGAAGGCAAGGGCTGGGAGGGCGCGAAGTATGTCTTCACGCCACCGCTGCGCGAAAAGAAAAATCAGCCGAAGCTGTGGGAGGGGTTGCGCAAGGACAATCTGCAGGTGGTGTCAACGGATCATTGTCCATTCTGCTTCGAAGATCAGAAGGCGCTGGGCAAGGACGACTTCACGAAAATTCCCAATGGCGGGCCGGGGATCGAGAACCGCCTGCAATTGCTGCATCATCATGGCGTGGGGCAGGGGAATTTCTCAATTAATCGTTTCGTGGAGCTGGTTTCGACGGCGCCGGCGCGGATCTTCGGGATGTATCCGAAAAAGGGCGTGCTTGCCGCGGGGAGCGATGCGGACCTGGTGCTATGGGATCCTGCGGAGGACTATACGATCAGCGCAAAGACGCACCACATGCGCGTGGATTACTCGATGTTTGAAGGGTTCAGGGTGCGAGGGAACGCGCGCGATGTGTATTCGCGCGGTGAATTGATCGTGAGCGGCGGGAATTTCATAGGGAATGTTGGGCGCGGAAAGTACCTGCGGCGCGAGGTGCGTGGCGGGGAGTGGAAGTAAAGCAGAGATCAGAGACTTAGGGACTAGGGACTAACCTTTTCGCGCGGGGGTGTGCGATCTCACCCTAAACGCAAAAATCCGCCGCTGCCGAAGGATCTGGGGCACCCTACTGTTTTACCTTAGATAGATATTTGTCTGGCTTCACGGAGGAGGCCCGTGAGCAGCGTCGATCCATCCCTATCAAATCGCGACCTGACACCCACGACACCGGAGCAGCGCACGTGGGGTTTCTACAACTACACGGCGCTGTGGTTCTCGATGTGCATGGAGATCACGACATACCGGCTGGCGTCGGGGCTGATCGCCAAGGGGATGGATTGGAAGCAGGCGATCGGGACGGTGCTGCTGGGGAACCTGATTGTGCTGGTTCCCATGCTTCTGAATGCTCATGCGGGAGCGAAATACGGGATCCCGTTTCCGGTGTTTCTGCGTGCGTCATTTGGTGTGCGAGGGGCGAATTTGGCGGCGCTGCTGCGCGCGGTGGTGGCGTGCGGCTGGTTCGGAATTCAATCGTGGATCGGCGGCAGCGCGATTGATGCGATGCTGATCGTAATCTGGCCGAGCACCGCCGGAAACAGCGGCGTGTTGTGGGCGTGCTTTCTGGGCTTCTGGCTGTTGAATATGGTGGTGGTGTGGCGGGGCGTGGAGTCGATCAGGCGGCTGCAGGCATTCGGCGCGCCGTTCATGTTCGTGATGGCGGTGGCGCTACTGGTTTGGGTGCGAATGAAGGCGGGGAGTTTCGGCGCCATGCTGTCGACGCCAAGCATGTTCCGCACGCGCAGCGAGTTCCTGAACGTGTTTTTTCCCTCGCTGACGGCGATGGTGGGCTACTGGGCGACGCTCGCTTTGAACATCCCTGACTTCACGCGCTATTCGAAATCGCAAAGTGCGCAGTCTTGGGGGCAGGCGTTCGGTCTGCCGGTGGCGATGGTGCTGTACACATTTCTGGGAATCGCGGTGACTTCGGCGTCGGTGGTGCTGTTTGGCAAGCCGATCTGGGACCCGGTCCAATTGATCGGAATGTTCCACCAGCCGTTTGTCGCGTTTTTGGCGCTGATTGCGGTGCTGGTTGCGACGCTGAACGTGAACATCGGGGCTAATGTGGTGTCGCCGTCGAACGATTTTTCAAATCTGTATCCGCGGCTGATCAGTTTTCGCACTGGGGGTTTGATTACCGGGTTTCTTGGGTTGGCGATGTGCCCGTGGAAACTGCTCGCGACGCCTGACGCGTATATCTTCGGCTGGCTCGTCGGTTACTCGGGGCTGTTGGGGCCGGTGGCTGGGATCATGGTGTGCGATTACTTCTTCATCCGCGGAACGGAGCTGGACGTGAACTCGCTCTACCATCGGGAAGGCGTTTACCACTACACCAAGGGAGTGAATCCGCGGGCGTTGATTGCCCTAGGACTCGGAGCAGGAATCGCGCTCGTGGGAGTGTTCGTGAAGCCACTGCACTTTCTCTACGATTACGCGTGGTTCGTTGGGTTCTTTACCGCAGGGGCGTCGTATGTAGCGATGATGAAGCTGGCGGCGCCGGCGGGAGCGGCGGAGAGCGCGGAAGAAGTGGCATGAGAAAGCTGACAGCGATCAATTGTCAGCTTTCAGTTCTTAGTTCACTGTGGCTTGAATCCTAGGCTTCCACGAGGGCGTCGGCGATTCCCAAGTGCTCATCGAGGGCGGCGATGCCGAGGTCGAGCTCTTCTTTGGTGACGATGAGCGGCGGAGCGATGACGAAGTGGCTGACCCAGGCCTGAATCGATACGCCCTGCGCCATCATTTTGGCGGCAATTTGATCGACGACGAGCGGCTTTCCTTCGACCTTGTCGCGCATGGTGTTGAAGAGTTGCTTCGTCTTCCGATCCTTGACAATTTCAACGGCAAAGAAGAGGCCGAGGCCGCGGACGTCGCCAACGGATGGGTGCTTGGTCTTGATGGCCTCAAGTTTCTGGCGGACGTAAGGTTCTAGCTCGGCGGCACGCTCGACGAGCTTGAGGCGCTGCATCTCTTCGATGGTGGCGACGGCGGGACCGAGGGTGAGCGGGTGCGCTTCGTAAGTATGCCCATGGGAAAAGTAGTGATCCTCGAAATAGTCGGCGATTTTAGTGGTAGTGGCGCAAAGGCCTAGGGGAACGTAGGCCGATGTAATGCCCTTAGCGGTGACGAGAATGTCGGGTTTGAGGTCCCAATTTTCGACGGAGAACCACTTGCCGGTGCGGCCCCAGCCGGCCATCACTTCGTCGGCGATCATGAGCACGCCGTGACGATCGCAGATCTCGCGCAGGCGAGGGAAGTATTCGGGTGGCGGAACGAGGACGCCGTTGGTACCGACGACGGGCTCGAAGATGATGGCGGCAACGTCGCTCTCGTTACGGATCATGTGTTCGATGTAGTCGGCGCACGCGATGTTGCAGGTGGGGTAGGTGTGTTTGATGGGGCAGTCGTAGCAGTTGGTCTCGGGTGCGAAGGCGACGCCTGCGCCTTTGCCGGCCGGCTCCATGGCCCAGCGCCGCGGATCGCCGGTGGCCGCGATGGAGCCCATGGTTGAGCCGTGATAGGAGCGGTAGCGCGAGATGATCTTGGTTTTACCCGTATACATCCGGGCGATTTTGAAGGCAGCCTCGTTGGCTTCGGTTCCGCTCGTGGCGAAGAAGAATTTAGTCAGCCCTTCTGGAAGGACTTCAAGAAGCTTGGCGCTGAGGCGGGCGCGCGAGTCGGTTGCGTATCCCGGCGCGACATAGCAAAGCTCGCGGGCCTGCTCGGCGATGGCCTCGACGACACGGGGATTCTTATGGCCGAGATTGACGCACATGAGCTGCGAACTGAAGTCGAGGTACCGCTTGCCCGCGCCGTCAATGAACCAGCAGCCTTCTGCATCCGCGATATACAGTGGTTTCCAGGTTTTCTGAAAGCGCCAGGTGCCGTAGTTGTTCTGGCGCGTGAGTGAAGAAATTTGTTCACTGGTGAGCGTTGCGGTCGCAGAATTTTCATTCATGGATGTTGACCTCCCATGCGGATGCAACTAATCGTAACATCCGGAATGCGCGCTGAAGCAGGGGGAACTGCGCGGTTTGAAATGAATGGCTGCGCGGCGATTCAGGCGGCTCGGCGCTCGCCGATGAGACGTTCGACGAGTCCGATGAGCGTCTCACCAGTGCGCGGCAAAATGAACTCCTCTACTCCCGAGTCCCAGTTGAGCATGAAGCTGGTTGCAGGCGCGGAGATCCAGATTTGATGCAAGGGCATATTGGGTGCGATGACGAACTTGACGCCGGGATGGTCGAAGAGGACGTTGAGAATGCCCTTCTGCTGCTCGACTTCAAATACGACCTGCTCTTCCTCTCCGTGCGCGATGAGGTGGCGTTTCAATCCATCGAGCGCGGCCTCGGCGGCAATCCCAAACTCGAAGTGGTTTCGCACGGGGCCAGTGTAGCAAGTTCAGTGAGCCGTTCGGGCTCGAGTGAGGTGCCTTGAACTTTCAGAGCCACTCTTGGCGAACAAGGTTCCTGCGGCGCAATTGTTTGGCTTTCTATCGTCGTCTTTCAGAACCTTCACCGCTCCTGCCGCATGATGCTCACAAGTTCGCGATCGAAGTCGGAGCTCTTTGTCGAGAGGTTAGCGATGCGTGTGCCTTGGGCGATGTTGGTGGTGTTGGTCGTTACGCAGGGCGCATGCAGCGCTTACTCCGAGCCGCCGATTCCCGCGGGACAACTGGTGCGAGAGGTTGTGTACAACGAGCTGAACGATCACGCGCGGCATGGATATTGGCGCTACTGGGTGGAACGGCAGTCGCAGGCAGGAACGCTCACTGAGGACCAGGTAGAAACGGCTGACGGGCCAATCGCACGGTTGGCGCTGATCAACGGACGCGAATTGACGCCGGAGGCGGAACAGCAGGAGCAGGAGAGGCTCGGGAGACTGCTGAGCTCGCGCGACGAGCAAGTTCGGCAATCGCGGCTATACGATGAGGACGAAGAACGAATTGGGCGGATTCTGGACCTTTTGCCGACAGCGTTCGTGTACGAATACGACGGCGAAGAGAGCAGCTGCTACCGCTTGCGCTTTCGACCTAATCCTGTAGTTGAGGCGCACACGACTGAGGCGCGGATCTTCCACGCCATGAGCGGGTCCCTGTGGGTGGATGCGCGATCGAAGCGACTGGCGCGGCTGGAAGGCCACGTGGATGAAAACGTCGACTTCGGATTCGGCATTCTGGGCAGGTTATACAAAGGTGGATCGGTCCGGCTGGTACGCGAACAGGTCAGCGCAACCGAGTGGAAGACCAAGTCGCTCGAGGTTCACATGAACATTCGTGCGCTGTTGGTGAAGACATTTGCGCGGGAAACAAACGAAGTGCGTGGTGGCTTTGTGCCGGTTCCCGCGGGGATGAGCATGGAACAGGGACTGGCGCTCCTGGACCAAGGCGAGACTGCGACGGACGCAGAGAACATGAGCCAAAAGCTGTCAGGCGGAAATGGGTTGCTTGCGGCCACCGACCCGGCAATGCATAGGTAATTCTCATGATTTGTGTCCGAAAATCGGACACAAGTGAAGCAGGAAGATTAAAGATTCTCCGTCCCGTGCCGATATATAGCGACAGAAATAGGGTTGTGATGATGGAGATCGCCCCCATTCCGGAAATTCGCGCATTGCCGGCAGTAAGGGCGCCCCAGGCTGAGATGCGTGCGCCGGCAATCTTCGATATCGACCCTTCGTCGCGACCGGGTGACGACAGAGAGCATCGGAGCAGGAGAAAAGCCGCCGGAGCGGAGGAAAACGAAGAGGACGATTTCGCACTTGAGGGCGAGACTGCGGGCGGAGGAGTGGATCTGGAAGAGGCGCCTGCCAGGCAAGTCGATTATTTCGCGTGAATCAATGCCGGTAAGGATGAATGCCTGAGCTCGAACCGCAGGCTATGACTACCGCAGGTTTGCGGAGAGACTTGTTGCCTTAGGCGGTGACTGTCTCGCGTAGTTTGTGGTCCTCGAAGAGAGGATCGGACGTGGGCAGAGTGTCGTTCTCGGCTAGACGCAGGAGGCGGTGCAAATAGGCGCGCGAGATCGACAGGCTGCGCGCAGCCAGGGTCTTGTTTCCGTTGTTCTCGCGAACGGCGGCGACAGCAAGCCTGATTTTGTAGTCGCGGAGCTGGCGCTCGAAAGAACCGGATGGCTGATAATCCGCGATGTCGACGATCTGGTCGAAAGCGGAAGTATCCTCTTCCGGTTCGTGATTCTTGAGGTTCAGGTCCTCTGCGCGAACGACGCGGCCGGGCGCCAGGATGATGGCGCGCTGCATCACGTTTTCAAGCTCGCGCACGTTTCCGGGCCACGAGTAACCTTGGAGCATCTCCATGGCCGCCGGCTCGATCGAGTCCATTGGTTTTTGGAAGACGTTTGAATAGTGGCGCAGGAAATGACCGGCGATGAGGGGAATATCTTCTGACCGTTCCTGGAGCTGCGGCGAGTCGATGCGCATGACATTGATGCGATAAAAGAGATCCTGACGGAATTTGCCTTCAGCCACCAACTTGCCAAGGTCTTGGTGCGTGGCGAAAATGAGTCGCGCGCGCAAGGGAATAAGCTTGTTCGAGCCGAGGCGGCTGAATTCCATCTGCTGCAGAACGCGGAGGAGCTTGACCTGGGTGAAGATGCTGAGGTCGCCAATTTCATCGAGAAAGAGTGTGCCGTCGGCGGCCTGTTCGAAGTAGCCCTCGCGGGAGCCAACGGTACCGGTGAAGGCGCCCTTTTCATGGCCGAATAGCTCGGCTTCGATAAGAGTTTCGGGAATGGCGCCACAGGAAACTGCCACAAAGGGCTTGTTGGCGCGACTGCCGAGATTGTGAATGGCGCGCGCGATGAGCTCCTTGCCTGTTCCGCTATCGCCTGTGACCAGAACAGCGGCATTGAGATTGGTTACGCTGCGCACCAATTGATAGACGCGCTGCATGCCGGGGTTCGATCCGATAATGCGGTCGCAATTGCCCGGTTCCTCGATGCGCTGCTGCACGCTATGCAGCTGTTGCTTCAGCGAAGAGGTTTCGCAAGCCCGGACGAGCATGGTCTTGAGATCGCGAATCGATGGTGGGCGTCGACAGTATCCAAAGGCTCCGGAACGAACGAGTTCGAAGGCGGTGGAACGCAGGCTGTCATCGGCCATCAGGATGGCCGGGACGCTGGAGCCAATCATGCGCCTGGCGAATTCAAGGCGGCTTTGAAGCGTGTCCTGCGAGGAATAGAGGTCGAGGATCATGACATCGCAGGCTGGGGTGGACGCGAGAGCGTCCGTTCCATCTCCATCCGGCTGGAGCAGGACCTCGAAGTCCTTACCAAGGGCAGAAGAAAGAAGAGGGTGCAGTGAGCGGTCTTCCGAATACAGTCCGATTCTGGTCATTGGCGGGCGATCTACCATTTCGCCGATAGCACGACGCCGTTTAATGAAACTAGGGCGATGTGAGTTCATCATCGGCAAACGGCGGCGCATGGAACATTCCTCTTTCGTGCTACGGGGATGGGACCTTGGTAATGGAAAGCCCCAATTTCAGCCCGAGGCGCTAAGGTTTTTCTCATCTTTACTCCCGAGAGAAAATCGCATTTTCCATACATTCGAGCCAGACATCCGTTCGTAACCGACATCGCAATCTTCTGATTTAGCAACAGGTTACATCGGTGACGGGCCCCGCCTGACGGAGCGGTGCCGGTGTAAACGCACCGATGCGGGTCGGATGCCTGGCGTAAACAACTGTGCACACCCTGAGGGGCAATTTGGACTCATCTCTTTGAATCAACATGGCTTCATGGCTTTAGAGGTTTGGCGCGGGAATTGCTCTGAAGGGGGTGAATCGGAATGCCTTCGGGCAGGGAGCAGGCGTAATGCACTCGTTCGCGTGGTGGCCGACGGTCGTGGTTCTTGCTGTGGCGACCTTCACAGATCTTCGCAGCCGCCGAATTCCGAATTGGCTCGTGTTTCCTTTTTTTGGATGCGGAGTCGTGGTTTCTGTTTTGCTGCATGGCTGGCACGGGGCGGAACAGAGTTTGAGCGGCGCGGGTCTCGGGCTGCTGATTTACGGATTTCTTTTCTGGATGGGCGGAATGGGCGCGGGCGATGTGAAGTTGTGCGCGGCGATTGGAGCCTGGATCGGCCCATATCAACTCATTCTGGCGCTGGTGATGACCGGCGTTGTAGGCGGAGTGATGGCGTTGGCGATGGCCGCATGGGGCGGATTTCTGAAGGAGCTATTTCAACACACAGGTGATTTGGTTTTCAGCGCGCAGGATCGCGGAGAAGCAGTATTGAGCAATCCGCTGCGGCGCAAGATGCCGTATGCACCGGCGATCGCGATCGGGACATTGATTTCGTTTTTCGCACGTTAAAAGCGGAGCACGGCGGTGTCGAGCTCGAAGCAAGACAAGTATGAACTTCCTGCAGATTGGGAGTCAGTGCCTCTCAATCTGCGAACGTATCGCACAGCAAGGAGCGTAAACGACGTGGCCACGAATTCTTCCCAGTACTCCGCCAGTCAGTTTCCCGACCCCATCGGCGTTGAGGATCTCTCCATAGCGGTGATCAGTCCCAGCGATGAGAGCCGACTGGAGGCGATGCACGCCATGAGCGGGTGCACGGGCGCTTACGTGAGCGAGTTTTCCAGCTATTCCCTGGGAACGGGCGATCTTCCATCGACGCTGGATGAGGACCAGGACGTGATCCTCATCGATCTGGACGGTGACGCGGAACTCGCGCTGGAGCTGGTAGAGACTATCTGCGCCAACGGCGTGGCGACGGTGATGGTGTATTCGGAGAGCTCGGACCCGGAGTTGCTGGTGCGCTGCATGCGCGCCGGTGCGCGCGAGTTCCTGACGCTCCCGTTTGCGCCGGACATCGTGGCGGATGCGCTGGTGCGAGCCGCGGCGCGCCGACCGACGACGCGGCCGGCGAAGAAGCCCGCGGGCAAGCTCTTCGCGTTCATGGGCTCCAAGGGCGGCGCCGGAACGACCATGCTGGCCTGCAATTTTGCCGTAGCGATGGCCAAGGACTCCGGTGAAAGAACCCTGCTGATCGATCTCGATCTGCCGCTGGGCGACGCTGCATTGAATCTTGGAATCGCGACAGAGTTTTCAGCCATCGATGCATTACAGCAGGTGGAGAGACTGGATGCGAAGTTCCTGGAGCAGCTTCTGGTGAAGCACAGCTCGGGCTTGTGGGTGTTGGCGGCACCGGGACGGTTCATTCAATTTCAAGCCGACAGCGAAGGCATTAACCGGCTTTTGCAGGTGGCGCGTCGCGAGTTCGACAACGTGGTTGTGGATCTCGGGTCGAGGCTGGAACTGATGGGAACGAGTGCGTACAAGGAAGCGACCACGGTGTATCTGGTCACGCAGGCGAGCATTCCCGAGCTGCGCAACTCCAACCGGCTGATCACGCAGTTCTTCTCGGCGCCCCAGCCAAAACTGGAGGTAGTGATCAACCGATTTGAATCGCGCGTTCTGGGCGTGTCAGAGGAACACATCACCAAGGCTCTGACCCGGGCGGCCCATTGGAAGATCCCCAACGACTATGAGTCGGTTCGGAATATGCAAATCAGCGCCAAGCCGCTGGTGCTTACCGATTCGGCCATTTCACGGCAGATCCGGAAGATGGTCGATGCGGTGACGGGCAAGAGCGAAACCACGGGCAAGAAAAAGAAGGGCTTCATCAACCTGTTCGGATGATGTTTCAACAAGCTGAATTCTCCAACTGGAGCGAAGGTACAACGTGGAAATACTGAACTTAGAATCGTACAAAGCAGAGATTCATCGTACGCTGATCTCGAAGCTGGATCTGGAGAAGCTATCGCGCGTGAACTCTAGCCAGGCGCGGCAAGCGGTTTCGGGCCTGGTGAAAGAGATCATGTCGGACCAGCGCGTGCCGTTGAACTTCGACGAGCAGGAGAGGATCCACGCGGAGCTTCTGGATGAGGTGTTTGGACTGGGGCCGCTGGAGCCGTTGCTGAGAGATCCGAAGATTTCCGACATTTTGGTCAACGACAAGGACCACGTGTTCGTGGAAAAGGGCGGCCTGCTGCAACGGGTGGATACGACCTTCCGCGATGACCGGCACCTGATGCAGATCATCGACCGCATTGTTTCGCGCGTCGGGCGCAGAGTGGATGAGTCATCCCCGATGGTGGATGCGCGCCTGCCCGACGGATCGCGCGTCAACGCGATCATTCCGCCGCTGGCGCTTGACGGGCCATCGGTGTCGATTCGGCGCTTCGGAACCGGCCCTCTGGCCGCCAACCAATTGGTGCAATTGAAAAGTATTTCGCCGGAGATGATGGAAGTTCTGTCGTCGGCGGTGCGGGCGCGCATCAGTCTCCTGGTTTCAGGGGGCACGGGCGCCGGCAAGACGACGTTCATGAACATCCTGTCGCAATACATTCCCAACAACGAGCGGCTAGTAACGATTGAGGACGCGGCCGAATTGAGATTGGCGCAGGAGAACATCGTGCGCCTGGAGACGCGGCCGCCGAATATCGAAGGGCAGGGGGCGATCCGGCAACGACAATTGCTGATCAACGCCCTGCGTATGCGGCCCGACCGCATCATCATCGGTGAGGTGCGCGGCGAGGAAGCATTCGACATGTTGCAGGCCATGAATACGGGCCACGAAGGCTCGATGACCACCATTCACGCGAACACGCCGCGTGACGCGCTGTCGAGAATGGAGTCAATGGTGGCCATGACCAACATGAACCTGCCGGAGAAATCGGTACGGCAGCAGATGGCGTCGGCGATCTCGATCGTGGTGCAGGCCACCCGCATGAGCGACGGCACGCGCAAGATCACCAACATCTCCGAGATTACGGGCATGGAAGAGAACGTAATCAGCATGCAGGAGATTTTCACGTTTGAGAGGAAAGGGATCGGCCAGGACGGCCGCGTGATCGGGGTTTTCAAGCCCACGCGAATTCGTCCCCGGTTTCTGGAGAGGCTGCGCGTCTCGGGCATCATTCTGCCGCCTAGCCTGTTTGAGCGCGAAACAGTGGTTGACTGACAGGGAAGGAGGGAACCTAAATGGGATTGATCATCGGTTTGGTTTTTGTCGGCGTGTTCGCGCTGATTGCCCTGCCACTGGCGGCGATGGGACCCTCCAGCAGCGCCAAGCAGGCTTTGGCCACGCTGGACTCCGCAATCAAGGTCGATCGGCGGGATTTGCTGCCGCAGAAGCTGAATGTCCGCAAGAACGAACTCCTCAGCAGCATTCCTTGGCTGAACCAGAAGCTGTTGAAGTTCGAGCTGACACCCTATCTGCGCAAGATCCTGAGCCAAGCCGACCTGGATTGGAGCGCAGGGCGGTTGATGCTGTTGTGCGCGGCCGGCTTTATCGTTCCGACCTACGCGCTTCTCGAGACGACCAACAGCACCTTATTGGCGTTCGTGACGGGCGGAGTGCTGGGCGTACTGCCATTTGCCTTTGCTCTGTTCAGGCGCCAAAGGCGATTCAGCGCATTTGAAAAGCATTTACCCGAGGCGCTGGACCTGATGGTAAGCGGGCTCCGGGCTGGACATAGCCTGCTTGCCGCGATGGCGCTGGTGGCTCGCGAGTGCGCGCCCCCGGTGAACACCGAGTTCAAGATCTGCTTCGAAGAACAGAACTACGGCCTGGAGATGAAAGAGGCATTGGGAAATCTGATCCTGCGGATTCCGGTGCAGGACCTGATGATCGTCACCACCGCGATCCTCATTCAAAAAGAGAGCGGAGGCAACCTGGCCGAGGTGTTGGATAAGACCGCGTATGTGATCCGAGAGCGCTTCCGGCTCAAGCGCCAGATCATGGTGCATACGGCGCAGGGGCGTTTTACAGGGTTGATTCTTACGTTGCTTCCGATCGTGCTGGGCATAGGCATCTATATTGTCGACCCGGGAATGATCAGCATTCTATGGAAGCGCGACATCGGCATCGAGCTGATGTGGGCAGCCGCGGGACTGATCTTGGTTGGCGGATTTGTGATTTGGAGAATCGTCGATATCGACGTGTGAGGAAGAGTCATGATTTTTGCAATTCTGGCGTTCGTAGCTGTCTTCGTGCTGATCGGGAGCATCGGTGTGCTGATGTTCTATCGCGAGGCGGCACTTGACCGCATCAGCCAGGTGATCAGCCCGCGGCGCAAACAGAAGACGCTGGCCGAGACTTTTCAAAATACGGGCTCGTCGATCGGCAATGTGGTGAAGAAGTTCGAGAACCTGATGCCGAAGAGCGAGAAGGAAATCTCGGTCATCAAGACTCGGATGCAGCGGGCGGGATTCCGCAACGAGAACGCGATCAAAGTTTTCTACGGATGCAAGGTGCTGTTGCCGCTGACGCTGGCGGTAATCGCCGCGGTGAGCGGATTCGCGAGTCTGAGCCCATTTTTCGTGTACCTCGTGGCGCTGGGAGGGGGATTTCTAGCGCCGGACTTCTGGCTGGGCAAGCGCATCGAAAAAAGGCAAAAGAAGCTCACCCGAGGCTTGCCTGACGTTCTCGACCTTCTGGTGATCTGTATGGAGGCGGGCCTGAGCCTGGACCAAGCGACGGCGCGCAGCGCGGAAGAGTTGAGGTCGTCGCAGCCGGAGATATGCGACGAGCTGACAGTGGTCGTGTTGGAACAGCGCGCCGGACGAGCTCGCTCAGAGGCATGGAAGAACATGTCGGACCGTACCGGCGTGGAGTGTCTGCGCAACCTTGTCTCAATGCTGGTGCAGACCGAACAGTTTGGAACGAGTATTGCCAAGATGCTCCGCGTCCATTCGGACACGCTGCGCGTGCAGCGTGTGCAAATGGTCGAGGAGATGGCGGGGAAAACGTCAGTCAAGCTAGTGTTTCCGCTGGTGCTGTTTATTTTTCCTGCGCTATTTCTGGTTACACTGGGACCAGCCGCGATCATGATGGCTGATTCGTTTAAGTCACTGACCAAATAATTGAGGCAGGAAGGGGAAATTTGCATGAGCACCGAAATGATTATCAGGGTTGTTGCTGCTGCTTTGGCGGTCGTTATTTTGATCGTCTTGATTCAGCGCCGCCGGACGCGGGTGAAGTAAGGGCCGGAAGGCAAGAAGCCGTGGCGTGAGGAAACATCCATTCAGGCCACGGTTGGATTTCGAAGCTTCCATTGCCGGGTTGGCATGCCGCGCAGGCGGCAGATGCCTCAGTGTTCAGCCTGGGCAGGGGGAACAGGTGAAGTGTTCCCTTCGCAGGCTTGACTGCAGGCGAAGAGAAAGGGCAGAGCCGCAGATGGAATTGATGGAGCGAGCCGAACCGGTGAAAAGAACTCCGGGAAGCGAGGGAGCCGCGGCACTGCCGCCAGGGGCCCAGTTGAAGATGGAACCGCAAACGTATTGTGCCTACAACCAGACTCGGGAATGTTTCTTGGGTTTGAAGGTAACGGCCGGCGACCTTCCTACGAATCAAGTCGCGGAGCTGATGCTGGAGAAACCGCTGAAGTCGGGCGAGGGCTTATGGATGAAGCCGTTCCGGGGCATCACAGCCACGGCGATGCCGGCGCCGCTGGATCTGATTTATCTGGACGAGGATTGCCGGGTGATCGAGATGGCGGAGTCGTTTCCGACTTTTCAAGTGAGCTCCTCAAGCCCGAGGCCAGAGAGCGTGCTGGCATTGCCGGCGCACTCGATTTACTCGTCGCAGACGCAGTCGGGCGATCAGCTCGTGCTATGCGTGGCCGAAGAGATGGAGCGGCAATTGGAGCGGTTGACCAACAAAGCCGACGAACCTGAGCCGGGGCCGGAGATTGCGGGGGTCGCGCTGCTGCGCGAAAAGCCTTTGTGGAGCGGCGGCCCGGGATTGCTCGAGCTGGAAGACCGCAACGGACACGACAAGCCCGAAGCGCGAAAGACGCACAGTATGGACCTGACGCCTCCGAGCGCGAAAGCCAAGGGCCAGTTGCGGTCCTGGTTTGATCGTTGGTGGTCGCCGGATCCACGCAAGGCTCCGCGGGTAAAGGAGCCGGGTCTGGCTGCATATTACTGGAACGGGGCGGCGCCTGTGGCGCACGGAGTTCGAGACATCAGTTCAGCAGGGCTGTATGTGGTCACCGAAGAGCGGTGGTATCCGGGCACTCTGGTTCTGATGACGCTGCAGAGGACCGATCACGGCGACGAACTGGCGGAGCGATCGATTGCTGTGCAATCGCGAGCTGTGCGCTGGGGTCCGGACGGCGTAGGGTTGCAGTTCATTCTGTCGGACGAAAAGGACATGCGCAGCGGGAGGACCTCGATACTGGACGCGGCGACAAGGAACGAGTTCGACCTCTTCCTGGCGCGACTGAATTTTGAAGGGTAGCAGGCGCACCGGTGCGCCGAAGAAGTCCCTGGGCGGGCGCGGTTGCAATGCGATGGCAAAGCCGGCTTAGCCGTGAGGTGAAACGATGACGATTGAAAATGGCCTACGAAGGATCGGAAATCTGCTTGGCCAGGGTGGCGAGGAAGGTTCGGCCCTGGTCGAATTCGCGTTGACGCTGCCGATGCTGTTTGGGCTCATATACCTGGCGGCCAGTTTGACGCTGGGCATGTACAACCTGCAACAACTTGGGAACGCAACCTCTGCCACCGCGATGGCTGTAGGAAGCGATGCCGGCTTGTTTCCAGCCAACGACCCTTGCGCTTATGCAGAAACCACGATAACCAAATCGCTTCCTACCTGGACGGCTGCAAATTTCACTTACAAACTCACGATCACGGACGCAAGCGACGCTTCGCACCCGTACACGGGAAGCGGGACATCATTCTCGTGCCCAACAGCGCCATCGATGGGGCCAAATTACCCTGTGACTTTAACGGTGACCTACGCTTACTCATGGCTTGGCATTCCCGCGATGCCATTCTTCAATGCCGGGACAAAAACAGCGGGCGTTCTGGCATCGAGCCAGTCAGCGATCCAGATGTGAACGGAGGAAAACCTCGAATGTTAAGTGTTCTCTCGCGACAAATACGAAGGCTCATCAAGAGTGAGCAAGGCCAATCGGTCGTGATGGTGGTGATCACCGCCTCGGCAGTTCTGACGATGGCAGTGAGTTCGGCGGAGGTGGGCCACGTTTACTACGCCTATCGGCAACTGGTAACGTCGACTGACGAGGCCACGCTGGCAGGCGCGCAAGCCATGTCCGACGCACTCCTTAATACGAGTTCGAGCGGGGCCTACACTGCGGAAGTGACGGCGGCAGTGCAGCAATTCAGCTCCGCGACTGGAGGATTAAACGCCAGCAGCATGCTGTCCGGTGACCAGATTACGACGCAGACTCTTTTTTGTGCGAGCACGATGACGAAAGCGCCATTCTA
>JBEKRG010000027.1:0-43826 GCA_049518955.1 Occallatibacter sp. | reverse complement strand
CGAGGCACCCAACGCAGCCAATCAGCAAAAGTTGATTCCCCGCTCCCTGGCCCGGGAATCTGCGCGCCATCAGAAGTTGAGCTTCACCGCGCCCTGAACGATGCGCGGAGGGGCCGCGCTGATTGCGTTGCCGAACGTCGAGCTGCCGATGTTGCCATCGATCGCACTCGGCCCGTTGAACTGCGCGTGGTTGAAAACGTCGAAAGCCTCCACGCGAAAGAGCAGCGCTGTCGATTCCGTCAGCGGCACGCTCTTGGCCAACGCCATGTCGTAATTGTCCGCGCCCGGGCCGTGGAAGAATCGCCTCTTCGACGTGCCCGGCGTGCCAAGCGCGTTCTCGCTGAACGGCGCCGCATCGAAGTAGTTGTTTCCGTTGGTGCGCGGATTCCGATTCAGGTGGAGCGGCGCGCCATCGTAGTCGGGCTCGTCGATGCTGCTGTTGTTCACCCCGTTCGGATTCGTGCCGATCAGAGAATTGTCTCCATTGTTCGTCATCGTGACAGGAAAACCGCTCGCAAATCGCGTGATCCCCGACAATGTCCATCCCTGGCTCAAGCGATTCGCGCGCATCAGCCTGTCAATCGGCAAACGATATTCATAACTGAGCACGAAATTCTGCCTCACATCGAACGCCGACAGCACATAGTTCAGCGCCTGGTTGAAAGGATTGACCTCTTCGCCGATGTTCGACGAATCATCAAGAGACTTGCTGTAGGTGTAAGCGGCCGAGAACTCCAGCCGCCCGCTTGAGTGCTGCGCACTCAGTTCCAGCGCGTTATAGTTGGCGCGCCCAATGTTCGATTGCAGCGCGTTGCTGCCGAAGCTCGATCCCAGCGGTCCGCGCGTTCCATTCACCTGTCCCCCGCCGATGGGGTAATACACTGTGTCCTCGCCGCCCGCGCCACAGGTCAGCGTGCCGGGCTGTACCTCGCTCGGCTGGCTCAGGCTCAGGCATAGCGCTGCGTTGCCGGGGTTCGCCTCGATCAGTACGCGCTGAAGATGGCTCGACGTTCCGATGTAGCTCGCGCGAAGCACCGTGTCCGGCCCCGCTTGCCGCTCGATCGACAGCATCCACTCCTCTGTGAACGGCACGCGATTGTGCACATCGTATCCGGGAATCCCGCTGATCGGCTCGTACGCGCTCCAGTTGATGTTTCCGTCGGGGTCGCTGCGCGAGGAATTCAGCGGCGCAAACGTATAGGGAAACGGCTGACCGTAATTCGTCCCATCGGCCGCGGTCACAAACGGCGTTGCGAACAGCGGCGGAGCGGGACTGGTGTACGTCGTCCCGTACGGCGCATTCGCCGCCAGCACGCTGATGGAACCGGCATCGATCGCCGTGTAGAAGTTGCCGAAGCTCGCGCGGATGCTCGTTGTTCCCGGGCTGCCCAGCGCCTTCTTGAGCACCCCGCCGCTTGCATGCGGCGACCACGCCACACCCATGCGCGGCGAAAATCCAAGGTGATCGACCGGGGCCAGCGTGCGCGGAACGCCCGAATCTCCCGGATACAAAATCCCTGCCGGCGCTCTCGGAAACACGTCTGACTGCTCGCCCGCCACAAATGTTGAAATCTGGTTATACTTCTCCGTCCACGGCGCAATCCGGTCCCAGCGCAGCCCGTAATTGAGCGTCAAGCCGGGCCGCGCGTGCCAGCTATCCTGCGCGAATAGCCCTACATATTGGTTGCGCGCGTAAAACGGATTCAGTTGGCTCTGGTTGTACTGGCTGGGCACACCGATCAGAAAATCCGCAAAGTCCACTCCCGTCTCCGCGCCCGAAAAAACAAAGTTCCCGTTGAATTGCGCAATCGGGTGCGCGTTCACCTGGTCGGCGTGAAGCTCCGCGCCTGCCTTCATCGTGTGGCTCCCTGCCACCTTCGAGAACGTGTCCGAAGCCTGATACGTATTGTTCGCCTGGATCAACTGATTCGCCGCGGCGCCGATCGAGAAGCCGTTGAAATTCACGTTCTCCACGCTCTGGCCCTTGGGATCGAGAGCCACAATGCTCGGGGTGCCGTCGGCGTTTGCAAAGCCTTGCGAAACCAGGCTCACACCGCGTCCGCCTACCGGCTGACCTAGGTTTGTCATGTCGCGCAGGTAGCTCGCGTGCGCCTCGTTCACCGTTGTCGCATTGATCGCCTTTGTCAAGCTCAGAGCCAGGAGTTGCGCGCGTCCCGTCGTCAGTGCGTCGAATCCCGGCACGCTGGCCCCGCTCTGCGCCGTCGGATATGGATTATCCAAATCGAAATCGTCGACAAAGTAGTATGCCGACGCAAGTCCCCAACGCGTATTCGCATCCACGCGCGCGCCGGCCTTGTCGTCGCGCACTGTCTGGTTCGATGCCGACGTTGCAAACCCATTCGCATTGTTCGGAGCCGGAATATATTGAAGCATCCGTTGCGCCGGAACCGACCATGCGCTCTGGGGGATCTGCGCGTTCCCAAACACGCACTGCCCCGCCTGCGCATCCGCCGTCGTGCAGCCGTTAAACGAATACGGTTCGCCTTGCGTAACCGTGTAGCCCAGCTTTTGCGTCAACAGGCTCGCCAGGTATGGCCCGCCCACGGCGTCCGTCAGCAGCGTCTTGCCG
Organism: Occallatibacter sp.; assembly: GCA_049518955.1. GTDB lineage: Bacteria > Acidobacteriota > Terriglobia > Terriglobales > Acidobacteriaceae > Telmatobacter. The sequence goes on along the minus strand of JBEKRG010000027.1, from coordinate 41,236 downwards.
TTGCGGTCGGCAAAATCCGCCAAATCCCCCGTCCGGTCCGCGTTCGACGGCACGCTGATCTCGCCCGTATCGATCCCCTGCGTCTGACGCGTCCCCTGGTAGTCCGTAAAGAAGAACAGCTTGTCCCGCCGGATTGGCCCGCCCAGCGTTCCGCCAAACTGGTTCTGCCGGTACACGCCGCGCGTCGGCGAAAAGTAATTCCGCGCATCGAGATCCGTGTTCCGCAAGAAATCGAACGTGCTCCCGTGAAACTGGTTGCTCCCGTTCTTGGTAATCACGCTCACTTGGCCGCCGCTGAACTCGCCATACTCCGCATCGAAGTTGCTCGTCACAACGCGAAATTCCGCAATCGCGTCCAGGTTGGGAATAATCGCCGTCCCCGCGTTCACGTCCTCTTCCGCATCGCTGCCATTCACGCTGAAGAAGTTTGCCGTCTCCCGCTGCCCGTTCACTGAAATCGTTCCCGGGTTCAGCGTTCCCGACGGGTTCAGGATGGTTGCGCCCACGTCCTCCACGGTTGCCGCGCCAAGCGTCGTTTCGGGAATGACTCCTGCCTGGAGCGATAAGAGATCGGTAAAGCTGCGCCCATTCAGCGGCACCGCCGCCAGCTCGCGCCCAGAGATTACTTCTCCCGATTGCGTGCTCACCGTCTCCACGTGCAGCGCATTGTCGGTCACGCTCACTGTCTGCGAAATCGCGCCAACTTTGAGTGCGCAGTCGATCGTCAACGCCGCGTCGGTATCAAGCGCAACATCTTTGCGCTCGTAGGTCTCAAATCCCGTGGCCCGCACATCCAGCTCGTAGCGGCCCACCGGCAAAACCGGCAGCGTGTAGTATCCGCTCGCATCGCTGTGCGTCTCGTGCTCGATCCCCGTCGCCAACTCCCGCGCAGTCACATCCGCGTTCGGCACCACTCTTCCTTGCGGGTCCTTCACCGTTCCTGAAATGCTCCCGGTCACCGCGGCCCACGCTGGGATACCTGCAAACATAAGAATGCACATGAGTTGGATGAAAGATCGTTGCGGCTTAGTCGGCCGTCCCATGCTTCGATTCCTCTGCCTTTTGTTGCCGCGGGCGAGCTCCCAACAGAGCCCTTGCGGTGGGGTTTTGATATACGACCAATTAGGTCCTCTTTAATATACGACAAATCAGGTCGCCATTCTATGCAGTGATTCAAATCACACCGCATCGTGAAAAGGGCAGGTTTTTTTCACTTTCCGGTTTTTCTGTACTGGGGGCCCGGGCGCGTTATTCTTGCACCGGGCGCGAGCGACGAAAAGGCTGGATGCCAAGGGGCTGGAAGCTGTGTTTCCCACGCAACCATCCACTCTTTCCATCCCTCAAACCTTCAGGAGGAAACATGTCCAAACTTAAAGTCTTTGGATTCGCAGCATTTGCAATCGGCTTGCTCTGCTTCGTGCCTTCCGCCTCGGCCCAGATCTCCATCAGTTTTGGAGTCGAGCCTGTCTGTCCCTACGGCTACTTTGACTACGCTCCGTATCAATGCGCGCCCTATGGCTACTATGGGCCCGACTGGTTTGTGAACGGAGTCTTCATCGGAGCGGGCCACTGGTTCCACGGTCCAGCCCACTTCTATGGCCACGTCGACAACCGCTTCGATCCTCGTCACGGCTATCACGGACCGTTCCCGGAGCGGGGCGCTGAGCCCTTCAACCACTTCCACGGCAACGAAGCGCGCGATGGCCGCGGACATACAGGCCCTGCCGATCACGATGCCGGCGGCGAGCACGCTCTTCCCGGCTATCACGGTGGCGGCGACCACGGCGGTCACCACTAGACCAAGGCTTGCACACCGGGTCTCGCAGACGGGACCGTAAGCTGATCCCTCCCCAACGCCGGCGCGCGCTCTTTGTGGGCGCGCGCCGATCCCGCCTTGGAGATGCGCTCAACCTGTATAGAATTGACCAGCCTCAATGTGCCGTCTCCCGGCAGAATCCGAACCACGGAAGAAACGGCTGAGGGGCCGTCGTCCAAAAAGATCGGCGACGAGGCCTCTCGATTCGGCGGGTGATCGCAACACAATTCCGCCTCGCCCCGTTTTCCCGGCCGCAATCGTCGTTTTGCTGGTGCAATTTCCCTCGGCAGCAGTGCCATTCCGGGGAATTGGCGCCGATACAGGCGATTCCGGCTCCAGGCAGACCATGGAGGAAAAGGCATGTTTCACATACTTTGGTATGTAATCATCGGACTCATCTCGGGGCTTATCGCGAAATCGGTCATGCATGAGCACATGACGATGTTCTGGACCATCGTGCTGGGCATCGTCGGATCGATCCTCGGCGGCGGCATCACCCACATGATTTCTCGCTCGAAAAACGAGCGATTCCATCCCGCCGGCCTCATTTTTTCCACGCTGGGCGCGATCCTGGTTCTCTTCATCTGCTACAAGCTCAAGATTCATCTCCCCTAGTTTTGTTGCTCGTCCCTTCGGCTCATTTGCCGCGCGGCGCGCGGTCTTTGTGGGCGCGCGTCAACGCCCTCCTGTTCGGTATGCCGCGATCCGATTTCGAAGTGAAACGGTGACGGCGGGGCAGTATTTTTTTGGAGGTCGCGCAAGTGCGGCCAACTTAAACGAAATGTTCGATTTTGTGCGAACTGAGCCCATCGAAATGTTCAAGGATCCTTGAACAAAACCGCTTGAATGTTCAAGAATTGTGTCCCGAATCGTTGCGTGGTGGACCAGAGAATTTCCCAAAATTGGGCGCAATGGGCCAAGAATTTTGAACATTTCTTTGGTGAAGTTTGCCGATAATTACGCACTCTTCAGGCACAATGGGCTCATACAGCGAATAGCTCCACACCAAAGGCGCCTAACGGCGCCTTTTTTGCGCGATTTTGCGCACTGAGTCGCCGTCCCGGCGACAGTGAACAGTGGACAGTGAGCAGTGAACAGGGACCGAGAAGACGGGAACTACCGGACTTGGGGCTAGGAAAGAGTAGCCGAAAGCGGGGTAATTATCGGCAAACTTGCCAGAGATCAGGGGTCAGGGATCAGAAAAGGAACAGGTTAGGACGAAGTCGGGGCGGGGATTTTTGGGGCAGAGGGGTTGACAACAGAAGATAGGGATCAGGTTTGAGGGGTGAGCAAGACGGGGATCAAGGATTAGGGATTAGGGAACAGGGAACAGGGAACAGGAAAACAGAAACCAAGGGACCAAGGGAACGAGGGAGCAAGGGACCTCTGACATTTCCTGCTCTTGTGGTCTCAGTTTCATCTGGAAGTGAGCAATGCGGAACAGAAATCGGCCTGAGGGGTGGGATAGATTCTTCGCCATGGTCGGAGAAATACACATACTTGAAGTCGAGAAGGACGGCGAGGACGGACTGATCGTGAAGTTCTCAGATGGGACGATATGCGGTTATGTCGTGGAGGAGTTGCTGGAGATGAGACCTATCCGGGAAAAGGTCAAGAAGACTCCTGACACCGAGCGAAAGGCTATGAGCCTTCCTCTATCCATCCCCGCGCCATTGGTTGTTGTCCTCTGATCACGGACGACTGACCGCTCAGCCGAAGATCGCCATGACGATGTGGTTCACCGCGAATGCTGCTCCGTAGGCCAGAGCGAGCATGTAGAGGAACTGCACGGCGGGCCAGAGCCAGCTATTGGTTTCGCGGCGAACGACGGCGATGGTCGACGTGCACTGCATGGCGAAGGCGAAGAAGATCATCAGCGCCAGTGCGCCGCCGAGGGTCATGTCGTGATGCAGAGCGGTTTGCAGGTTGAGCGCCTGGGTGCTGGGGTCGGCGCCGTAAAGCGTTCCCATAGTGCTGACCATGACTTCGCGCGCCAGCACGCTTGAGAGCAGTCCAATACCAATCTTCCAATTGAAGCCGAGCGGCGCAATGGCCGGCTCGATGAAGTGTCCAAGACGGCCGATGAGCGAGTCGGCCAGTTGCGGAGCGCTGAGCGCACCTGCGGCAGTGTGGATGGCGGGCAGATGCGCGAGAACCCACAGAGCGAGCGTGACGGCGACGATGATGGTTCCGGCAGTGCGCATGAAGATGCGCGCGCGGTCCATGAGGCGCAGGCCGAGCGTGAAGGGAGTGGGCATGCGATACTGCGGCAGCTCGAGGATGAAGGGCGTATCGCTGGAGCGGAGGATGGAGCTCTTGAGCAGACGCGCGGTGGTGAATGCGGCGACGAAGCCGGCCACGTAGAGGCTGAGCATGACGATGGTGCGCAGGCCGATGACTCCGTGCAGGTAGTAGATGTTGGGAATGAAGGCGGCGATGAGCAGCAGGTAGACAGGCAGGCGCGCCGAGCAGGTCATGAAGGGCGTAACGAGGATGGTGGCGAGCCGGTCGCGCTTGTTCTCAATGGTGCGCGTGGCCATGATGGCCGGAATGGCGCAGGCGTAAGCCGAGAGCAGCGGGATGAACGCTTTGCCATTTAGACCAATCGTCCGCATGACGCGGTCGGCGATCAGAGCGGCGCGGGCCAGATAGCCGGAGTCTTCGAGGATCCCGATAAAGAGGAACAGCAGCAGGATTTGCGGCAGGAAGACGAGTACGGAGCAGATGCCTTTCCATACGCCGTCTAGCAGGAGCGATTGCAGCCATGGGACGGGAATGAGCGGACGGACGAGGTCGGCCATGCGGGCAAGCAGTTCGCCGAAGCCGTCAGAGAGTGGCTGGCCCAGCGCGAAGACGACTTCGAAGACGCCGATGACGACGAGGAGGAAGAGCAGCGGTCCCCAGAAGCGATGCAGAAGGACGTTGTCGATTTTGCGGGTGTTCTCGGCCGAGAGCGGCGCCTGGTAGCCGGTATTGCGGCTGACCTGTTCGGCCCAAATATGCGTGCTCTGCGCGTTGCCCATGACGGGCAGCGAGAGAGGCTTGGTCTTTGCGTTGTGGCCGTTCTGCTGATTGAGGAAGAGCGGCACGGCTTCGAGGCCGGTTCCATGAACGGCGCTGATGAGGGCAACCGGAGCGCCGAGTTCGCGCGCGAGCTTGAGCGTGTCGATTTGTCCGCCGCGCGACTTCATCAGGTCAGACATGTTGAGGAGGACCAGCGTGGGAAGGCCGACGTCGAGCACTGGCGCGGCCAGCATGAGCTGGCGCGTGAGATGAAGCGAGTCGAGTACGAGGAGAACGGCGTCGGGCTTGGGCGTGCCGGGCATGCGGCCGCGGAGCACGTTCACGGCGACGCGCGCGTCTTCAGAGTACGGAGTGAGCGAGTAGATGCCGGGGAGATCGATGAGCGTGAGATCTTCGCGGCCGACGCCGGCCATGAGGCCCATGCGCTGCTCGACGGTGACGCCGGGATAATTGGCGACTTTTTGCCGGAGGCCGGTGAGCTTATTGAAGAGCGTGGATTTGCCGGAGTTGGGAGGACCAATAAGGACGACGGTGTGGAGGGCGCTTTCGGTCGGCGCCTTAGGCGGCTCAAAGGCCGGAACGTCGCAACAGGCGTTCATCGAGCGGCCTCGGCCAAGCGGGGAGCCTCGTCGGAGGCGGGGTCGGACTGCTCGGCGGCGGGCTCGACCGGGCGGACACGGATGGCTGAGGCTGTCTCATGGCGGAGGGCAATCTCCAGGCCGTCAACGCGGTAGACGGTGGGGTCGCCGGCGGGAGCGCGGCGCAGGGCCGTGACCTCAGCGTCGGGCACAAAACCCATGTGCATCAGGTGGTTCTGGACGTTTTCAGGCAGGTTGAGGGCGACCAGGACCCCGCTTTCGCCAACCGTCAAATCGCTGAGTGCGCTCACCTGACGAACCCCGTGGTGCCGCCCGAAACGGCGGGGCAGCAGAAAAATACGACCGGAATGGTCGTATTTAAGTATACGGCGAAGTTGCCCCTGGCTGCAATCGTGCTTTTTGGGGATTTTTGAGTCGAACATTCCCAAGACCTGACCTCGCGGAAGAGGAGTCAAAATGGATAGGGATTTCATTCAGCCCCTTCCCACAAGCCCCCTGGCGGACCCTTTTTCTGTTCATCGGAACGATGGTTCATTTGTAGCAGCGGATTCCGGGCCAGGAAGTGATCCAAATCACAGTTCAAGGGGGCTGGTTTCTGGGGCTGGGATCCGCTTGCGAGGGGCAAGGTTGGGTGGTAAAAGCGATCCATGACGCTTGAGGAGTTCCGCGCTTCGTTGTCGCAGGCCGAACCGCCTGAAGGGGTGGCGGCACCGCTTGCAGCGTTGTGGTGGGATGCAAAAGGAGATTGGGCGCGCGCGCATGGCATGGTTGACGATCTTGAGACGCCTGACGCCATGGCGGTACATGCTTACCTGCACCGTAAAGAAGGCGTTGAGTGGAACGCCGACTACTGGTATAGCCGCGCCGGGCGAACGTTTCGCCGGCCAACATTGGAGGTGGAGTGGGAGGCGCTGGTTGCGGGGCTGGCAAAAAAATAGCGAGCCATCGAGCCGCTAATGCGACGGGCGATGGCGCCTTAGGAAAAGGGTTGATTTTTAGTGTGCGGAGCATGCTACTCTGGCGGCGTGCCAGCGGCTTCCCAGCTTGAAAGGACGAAGACTCGTCGCCACTCGGGAGTGGTGCGCGCGACGCACTGGCTGACGTTTGTGGCCTTCATTGCGCTGCTGGTGACGGGCGGAGAGATTGTCATTTCTCATCCGCGGTTCTATTGGGGCGAAGTTGGAAACGTGAACACGAAGCCGCTTTTCGTGATTACGATTCCGTCGTCGCGCGATACGGTGCCTACGAAATATGACTACGTGATGCCGGACCAGAATGGATGGAGCCGGTATCTGCATTTCGAAGCCGCGTGGGTGTGCGTGCTGACAGGGCTGGTGTACGGAATCTACGGAGTGGTGAGCGGCCATTTTTGGAAGAACCTGTTGCCGGAACGGCGCGACTGGAACAGGCACGCGTACGGAGAGCGGATTGCGCAGTATCTGCGACGCAGGCCGCCGGACCGCGCGGAAGAGACTTCGTATAACGTGCTGCAGCGAACGGCATATGTCGTGGTGATCTTCGTTTTGTTTCCGTTGGTCATCTGGACGGGAATGGCGATGTCGCCGGCGTTCACTGCGGCGTTTCCGTGGACGGCGGCGCTGTTGGGCGGACGGCAGTCGGCACGCACAATTCACTTTTTCGTTTCATGGCTATTGCTGTTGTTCCTGATTGTGCACGTGACGATGGTGGCAAGGTCAGGATTCTGGCGGCGCGTGCGGAGCATGATCACGGGAAACCTGCGAAGTTCCGAGGAGGGCCAATGAACAAGATCACGCGCCGCAAACTGATTTCGGGAGGGGTGGTTGCCGCTGCGGGCGTGGCTGGATTGGGCGCGGCAGATCGCATTGCGAAGCGCTATGGCCTGATCCCGCCGGATGGTGGAGGGGTTTACGGACCGGGAGAGACGCTGACCTATGCGTGCCAGAGGCTGCTGACTGTGAACAGACCGGCACGCGAGTTTCCGCGGAGCATGATCTCAAGGAACCCGTTTGCCAACGAAATCGCGCCGCCGACGGATGCATTCAAGCGGCTGCAGGCCGGCGGATTCAGAGATTGGCGGCTAGTCGTCGACGGAACGGTGGCGCATCCATTGGCCCTCTCGCTCGGCGATCTGAAGACGTTGCCAGTGCGCAGCCAGATTACCGAAGTGGCGTGCGAGGAAGGATGGTCGTATGTCGCCGAGTGGATCGGGACGCCGCTTTCGGGGGTGTTGCGCGAGGCGGGCGTGCTGCCGCAGACACGCTACATCGTGTACCACGCTTTCGAGAAGAGCTTGTGGGGAAGCATCGACATGGCCGATGCGTGGGACAAGCACACGCTGCTGACGATGGGCATGAACGATGGAGATTTGCCGGTGCCGTTTGGCGGCCCGCTGCGGCTGCGCCTGCCGCGACAGCTTGGCTACAAGAGCCTGAAGTTCGTCACGCACGTTACGGCGACCGATGACATCAAGAAATTCGGCAAGGGACTGGGCTCGGTCGATCCCGAATATGGATATGCGTGGTACGCGGGGATCTAAAGCGTGCTGAATCGTTGGAAGTGTGACGAGCGCACGCGCTCCGAGGCAAATCCGGGTATAGAATCCTCTGTTTGCATCAGGTATGCAGGAGAGGCTGACTATGCAATATCGCAGATTTGGAAAACTGGATTGGATGGCTTCAGCGCTGGGATTTGGCGCCATGCGGCTCCCGAGCGCGGATGGTCAAAGGGGCAGCGCGAACGTCGACGAAGCGGAAGCGACGCGGATGCTACGTTATGCCATCGACCATGGCGTGAACTACGTCGATACCGCGTATCCGTATCACGAAGGCAACAGTGAGCTGGTCGTTGGCAGTGCGCTCAAGGATGGATATCGCGAAAAGGTACGCCTCGCGACCAAGCTCCCGACTTGGATGGTGCAGGGGCCTGCGGATTTCGATCGGTTTCTGAATGAGCAGTTGCGAAAGCTCGAGACGGACCACATCGACTTTTATCTGATCCATTCACTGAACAAAGCGTGGTGGCCGAACATCGTGCTGAAGCACGACATTCTGCGCGAGGCGGAGCGGGCCCTGGCCGATGGGCGCATCGGGCACCTGGGCTTCTCATTTCACGATGACTACGCTTGCTTCGAAGAGATTGTGAACGGCAGCGACCTGTGGAGCTTTTGCCAGATCCAGTACAACTACATGGACACGGAAAACCAGGCGGGCGCGCGCGGCCTGAAGCTGGCTGCTGACAAGGGGCTGGCGGTTGTGGTGATGGAACCGCTGATGGGCGGACGGCTGGCCGATCCGCCGCCGGCAATTCGGGAGATGATCGCGGGCGATGCGGCAGGGCGAAGTGCGGCACAACTGGCACTGGACTGGGTTTGGGATCAGCCGGAGGTTTCGGTAGTGCTGAGCGGGATGAGCACGATGGACCAGGTCGCGGACAACCTGAGGATTGTGGATCTGGCGCGCGTGGGCAAGATGACTGAAGCGGACCAGGCGCTGATCGCGCGGATTCGCGAGCATTATCGATCGAGGATCACCATTCCGTGCACGCAATGCGGCTACTGTATGCCGTGCCCCAACGACGTGAACATCCCGGTGAATTTTGAGATGTTCAACTACGCGTATACCTATGACGACGTGGGCGCGGCGCGGTTCCGCTACAACTTCGTGCTCAAAGAAGGGCAACGCGCGGGGGCGTGCATTGATTGCGACACATGCGAAGGCCTATGCCCGCAGCATATTCCGATTTCGGAGTGGATGCCGAAGGTGGCGGAGCTGCTGGGGTAAGGCACTTGCCCGCCTCAATCCAGAGTTTCGATTAGTGCATGAGCGCACCGGCGTGGGAGCCGATGTAGTAGGGCCACAGGAAAATGGCGAGAACGCCTCTCCAGAAACTGAGGTGCAGGTAGCCGATGGTGAAGAGCCACGCAGCGCACCATGCCAATCCCATGAACGTTTGCTGATGGATCTGAATTTTTTGCGGATGCCTTGTGCAGTCGTCGGTCGCCATGAATTCCTCCGTCGGTGATTGCTCCACGCTGGGCAGCGGAGCGATGCGCCCCGTTCGCTCCAACTCAGAACAGTGATCAAGACTTCTCGGATGGTTGCAGCCATCGTACGCCAAACAGGGCGATTGGGCGTGAAGCAACTTGGGGTCAGCGAACGTGGATTGGCTTCATACGGTCCCGGTGCGTTGCAGGATATAAACATCGTTTCACAGGATGGGATTTCTGGCCCTCCCTGTGTTACCCATCACTGCCCCTGACCGACTCAGAGCTGAGACTCACCTTAGCGGCCAATTTCCTCAAGTGCCGCATTGTGGAGCGAAGCGAATGAGTGAACTAAAGACTGTGATCCCCACCGTGATTATGGACGGGAACGAGGCTGCGGCGTCCGTGGCCTATCGGCTGTCCGAAGTCGTCGCCATTTACCCGATCACCCCCTCGTCGCCGATGGCCGAGTGGGCCGATCAGTGGCGTTCGGAAGGGAAGAAGAACATTTGGGGCGCGTTGCCCATTGTGGAAGAGATGCAGAGCGAAGGCGGCGCTGCTGGCGCGCTGCACGGTGCGCTGCAGGCCGGGGCCTTCGGGACGACATTTACGGCCTCCCAGGGCCTGCTCCTGATGATTCCCAACATGTTCAAGATTGCCGGTGAACTAACCCCGGCAACGATGCACGTCTCAGCGCGCACGCTGGCGACGCACAGCCTCTCGATCTTTGGTGACCATTCCGACGTTATGGCTTGCCGTTCGACGGGTTGGGCCATGCTGGCCTCGAATTCCGTGCAGGAAGTTGCCGATATGGCGCTGGTGGCGCAGATCGCCACCCTCGAATCTCGCATTCCCTTCATCCATTTCTTCGACGGGTTCCGTACTTCGCACGAAGTGGGAAAGATTTTGCCTATCAGCGACGAAACCATTCGCGCGCTGGTCGACGACAAGTACCTGATCGCGTTCCGCAAGAACGCCCTGACGCCCGATCGCCCGTTCATCCGCGGCACGGCGCAGAACCCCGATGTGTTTTTCCAGGCGCGCGAAGCATGCACACCGTTCCACGCAGCCGTTCCCGGAATTGTGCAGTCAGTGATGGATCGCTTTGCGGCGCAGACAGGACGCGCGTATCGCCTGTTCGATTATTACGGCGCACCTGATGCGGAGCGCGTGATCTTGCTGATGGGTTCCGGCGCCGAAGCAGCCGAAGAGGCTGTGGATGCGTTGAACAGCCAGGGCGAGAAAGTGGGCATGGTGAAGGTTCGCCTTTACAGGCCATTCGACACCAAGGCGTTTCTTGCCGCGCTGCCGGCGACCGTCAAGTCGATTGCAACTCTCGACCGCTGTAAGGAGCCGGGCGGAGCCGGTGAGCCGCTTTACCAGGACATTATGACCGTGCTGGCTGAGAATGCTGCGGATCTGCCTTTTGTGAGCATGCCTGCTGTCATCGGAGGGCGCTATGGTCTCTCGTCGAAGGAATTCACGCCGGCGATGGTCAAGGGCGTCTTCGATGAGCTGGCGAGGCTCTCGCCAAAGAACCACTTCACGATCGGCATCAATGACGACGTGAGCCACTCGAGCCTGGAGTACGATCCCGAGTTCTCGACCGAGGATCCGAAGACTGTGCGCGCGTTGTTTTATGGCCTCGGCTCAGACGGAACTGTGGGCGCGAACAAAAACTCGATCAAGATCATCGGGAGCGAGACGCCGAACTACGCGCAAGGCTACTTTGTTTACGACTCCAAGAAGTCCGGCTCGATGACAACTTCGCACCTGAGGTTCGGACCCAACCCGATCCGGTCAACGTATCTAATCACCCGCGCCAGCTTTGTGGCCTGCCACAACTTCAGCTTCCTGGAGAAGATGGACGTGCTCGAAGCCGCGATGCCGGGAGCGGTGTTCCTGCTCAACTCGCCGTATTCCGCGGCCGAGGTGTGGGACAAGCTACCGCGCAGCGTGCAGGAAGAGATGCTGCGCAAGAAGATTGAGTTCTATGTGATCGATGGCTACAAGGTGGCGCGCGAAGCAGGCATGGGTTCGCGCATCAACACCATTATGCAGACGTGCTTTTTCGCAATCAGCGGCGTGCTACCGCGCGATGAGGCGATCAAGCAGATCAAGAAGTCGATTCAAAAGACCTATGGCAAGCGCGGCGAGGCGGTTGTGCAGAAGAATTTTGCCGCTGTCGATCATGCGCTGGCTCATCTTGAAAAAGTGGAGCTGCCTGTTGCGGCATCGTCGGACTTCGATCTGACCGGGGCCATCTCAGCCAAGGCGCCGAAGTTTGTTCACGACGTGCTGGGCCAGATCGCCGCAGGCAAAGGCGACTTGCTTCCGGTGAGCGCGATTCCAGCAGGAGGCGCATTTCCGACGGGCACGGCGCAATGGGAGAAGCGGAACATCGCGCAGTTTATTCCGGTGTGGGACAAGGACCTTTGCATCCAGTGCGGCAAATGCGTGATGGTGTGCCCGCACGCCGTGATCCGCGCCAAGATTTACAACGCCGAGCTTGGCGACAAATCTCCCGCGACATTCAAGTGGGCCAAGCCGAAGTGGCGCGGCATGGAAGAGGAGCGGTACACCCTGCAGGTAGCTCCGGAAGATTGCACCGGATGCGCCGTGTGTGTGGAAGTTTGCCCGGTGAAGAACAAGAGCGACGCCAGCAAGAAGGCGATCAACATGGCGCCGCAAGCGCCATTGCGCGAACCGGAACGGGAGAACTGGGATTTCTTCCTCGGCCTGCCGGAAGTCGATCGCGCAAAATTGTCGCATTCGCAAGTCAAGGATATTCAACTGCTGCAGCCGCTCTTTGAGTTTTCAGGCGCCTGCTCGGGCTGCGGCGAAACTCCCTACATCAAACTGATGACGCAATTGTTTGGCGACCGGCTCTACATCGCCAATGCCACGGGCTGTTCGTCGATCTACGGCGGCAACCTGCCGACCACGCCATACACCTGCAATGCCGAGGGCCGCGGCCCGACGTGGAACAACTCGCTCTTTGAGGACAACGCGGAGTTTGGATTTGGAATGCGCGTGGCGCTCGACCAGCAGAAGGCGTTCGCGGAAACGCTGGTGACACGGCTGGCATCGGCAATCGGCGCGGAATTGGCGGCGGATATTGTCGGCGCTTCGCAAAAGACCGAGACTGAGATCAATCAGCAACGCAAGCGCGTGAGTGCTTTGCGCGAACACCTTGCCGGCAACGAATCCTCCGATGCGCGCAATCTTTTGGCGATCGCGGATGCGTTGGTCCGCAAGAGCGTGTGGATTCTGGGCGGCGACGGATGGGCGTTCGACATCGGCTTCGGCGGTCTCGATCACGTGCTGGGGTCGGGCAAAAACGTGAACGTGCTCGTGCTCGATACCGAGGTTTATTCAAACACCGGTGGGCAGGCATCGAAGGCAACTCCGCGCGGCGCGGTGGCGAAGTTTGCCGCCAGCGGCAAACAGAACAGCCGCAAGGATCTGGCCATGGAGGCCGTCAGCTACGGTTCGGTCTACGTGGCGCAGGTGGCTCTGGGCGGTAACGACAGCCACGTGGTGAAAGCATTCCAGGAGGCCGAAGCACACGATGGGCCATCAATCATCATCGCGTACTCAAGTTGCATTGCACACGGATACGACCTGGTGCACGGGCTGGAGCAGCAAAAGCTGGCTGTGCAATCGGGCTACTGGCCACTGATGCGCTACAACCCCGCTCTGCGCGAGGAGGGCAAGAATCCGTTCCAGCTCGACTCCAAGGCGCCGTCGATCCGGCTCAAGGAGTTTGCTTATCGCGAAGCCCGCTACACCATGCTGGCGCGCGGCAACCCGGAGATGGCGGCCGAGTTGCTTACCGAAGCGCAGGACGACGTCGAGCGCCAGTGGCGCGTCTATTCCGCTCGCGCAGGGATGCCGGGCCGCGGCGAGACGCCTCACATTGCACCCCTTGAAAAGGCTGCAGCAAAACCGGAGAACAAACTGGCGGCTGCGGCTGCCGGAGGTGAGGAATGACCGATCTTTCCATGCAGTATCTGGGCATGAATCTGAATGGACCGATTGTGGTCGCGAGCACGCCGCTGTCGGAGTCGATTGACAACGTTCGCCGCATGGAAGATGCGGGCGCTTCAGCCATCGTGCTGACTTCGCTTTTTGAAGAGCAGCTAACGCTGGAGTCGCGCGCGCTCGACGAAGATTTGTCGCGGGGCACGAATTCCTTCGCCGAGTCGCTGGATTATCTTCCAGAGCTGTCGGACTATCGCATGACGCAGGATGGATACCTCGAGCATCTGAAACGCGCCAGCGAGGCCGTCGATATTCCCATCATGGCCAGCCTGAACGGTGCTACCAGCGGCGGTTGGGTGAGCCTCGCCAAGGAGATGGAGCAGGCCGGAGCGGATGCCATCGAGTTGAACACCTTCGCGCTGGTTACGGACCGCAGCCAGACTTCAGCCGCGATCGAGCTGCAACTGCTCGAGCTGGTTTCGAGCGTTTGCAACGCGGTCAAGGTTCCCGTGGCCGTCAAGCTCTCGCAGTCCTTCACCAGTTTGCCCAATCTCTGCGCGCGGCTTGAGGAAGCCGGTGCGCGAGGGGTGGTGCTTTTCAATCGCTTCTATCAGCCAGATTTCGACATCGAAACGCTCGAGGTGCGGCCAACTCTGCATTTTTCGACACCGTCGGAGCTATTGCCGCGTCTTCACTGGGCGGCGATTCTCTATGGCCATTTCAAGGGAGACATCGCGATCACCGGAGGCGTCCACTCCGCCGAAGACGTGCTGAAGGCGATTATGGCCGGGGGCAGTGTGGCCATGATGGTTTCGGCACTGCATATTCACGGCATCGGGCATATCGCCCGCGTGCTTGCGGACCTTAGATACTGGCTCAACAAGCGCGAGTACGCGTCACTCAAGGAGACGCGCGGCTGCCTGAGCCGGCGTTCCGTACCCGACACCTCACCATACGACCGTGGCAACTACATCAAGACGCTGAGCTCCTATAGCTTGCGCCAGACACTGGCGGCGTTCTAGACAGAGTTTTGGGTGGCACAGATGATTACGGCCGCACGAGAGTGCGGCCGCTTTTTTAGCGAGCCAGGAGAATGCACATGAAAAGGGCCGTCATTTTCGTGCTCTTCATCCTTGCGCCGGCGTGGGCCGCGACAGCTCCCCCATCGGCGTCTTCATCAGTCGCGCCAATTTCGCAGCAGGAGCAGAACAAGGCCATTGCGCGACGCGTGTTCGAAGAGATCTTCAACCAGGGGAAGTTCCAGGTTGCGGACGAGATTTATGCACCAGATTTCGTCAATCACGGATTACACGCGAACGCCGACCTTCAAGTGGACCAGGCAGCCGTGCACTTCGAGAAGCAAGCCTGTCCTGACCTGAAAATCACCTACGGCCCCATGGTTGCCGAAGGCGATCTGGTCTCGGTGCTGTGGGTATTTCGCGGAACAGACAGCGCGCGGGTGGGGTGGGTGCCTGCCACCGGCGCCAAGATCGAAGTGAAGGGCATCACGATCTGGCGCATCGAAGATGGAAGAATTCGCGACGAGTGGACGTCAATGAACGAGTTGACGGTTATCGGCGAGGTCGCGTATCAAGTGCGCTGGCAGCTTCTGGGCCTTGCCTGCGTCGTACTGATTCTCTTGTGGATCGCGGCGAAAATCATTCGCCGGTTGATGTTTCGGCGCCGGCCGGCTTAATTTTCAAGGAATCGCATCACGGCTTTTTCCAAGATGCCGCGCGCTCGGGGCAACGCCGCCTCGACATGATCGCTCAACGTCTCTCCCAACTCGGTCGACCCCGTGCCGACGGTGAGAAGCATCGCGTGCGCGGACATCGAGCCATAGAGGCTCCGCGTGAGGCCGAGGAGTTCATGCGCCGCCAGGTGATGGGATGCAGCGTCGCCGTTTCCGCGGTTCGATGGAACTGCAACCAGGCTGACGCGTCCTGGAACGGAATTGGCAGAGGAATCGACAAAGAGCACAGATTCGGCAGCGGCGATATCCTTCGCGAGATCGGGGGTCCATTGCTGACGCGCGAGAATGCGAACGTGGGAGTCGTCCCGGAATCGTTCCGCGGCCCACTCGGCGAGCCGAGGTCCGACGCCATCGTCGCTGCGCAGCGTGTTGCCACAGGCAAGAACCAGGCAGTTCGCTTTATCAAAGTGCAGCGGCGCGGCAAGATCGGAATTCAATGGGTCTCCTTCAGGTTTATGAGTCGTTCGTTTCGCCAAGGCCTAGCCTTGGAGGTCGTCAGTCGCGCACAACCCGGTCGAGTTCTTCACCCTGGGCCGAGAGTAACGTAATCGCCAAAGGCATCTGGCCAAAGGCGTGTGTGGAGCAGCTCAGGCAGGGGTCAAAGGTGCGAACAACGGCTTCGACACGGTTGAGAACTCCCTCGGTAAATTTGCCATCTTTTACGTAATGCCTGGCGGCCTGGAGGACGCCGAGATTCATCGCCTTGTTGTTCTGGCCCGTGGCGATGACCAGGTTGGCCCAGGTGATTTTGCCGTTCTCGTCTACCTTGTAATGGTGGTGCAATACGCCGCGTGGCGCCTCGGCCTGCCCCACGCCTTCAAGGCGATTCACGCCGGCGGTAGCGCGCACATGCTTGTCGAGAATGCGTGGATCGCTAAGGATCTCCTCGATCTTTTCAATTCCGTAGAGCATTTCGATGAGCCGCGCATGATGGTAATGGAAGGAGCTCTCGACCGGTCCGGCGGCCAATTGCTTGAACTCGGCAAGCTCGTTTTCGGCCTTTGGAGTCGACATGTGCTTCACGATATTCAGGCGCGCCAGCGGTCCCACGCGATAGCTTCCATCGGGATAGCCCAGGGGTTTGTAGTAGGCGAACTTGGTGTAGCTATACGGCTCGACCGCCTCGCCGATGACCTCGGTGTACCGCGTCGCGGTGATACCGTCCTCGATCGTGTTGCCGGTGGGGCCGATCAAGCGAAGTGCGCCATCGGTGAATTCGATGGATTCGTCTTCGTTGATGAGGCTCATATAGTTGGAAGGGAAGTTCGCGAAGACTGCGATCTCTGCCTTGAAGGTGTCCGCGATCTTCTTGTACGCGCCGAGCGCCAGAGCGAGATTGGCGTAGGCTTCCGGAATCGTGGCCAGGATTTTATCGCGCTTCTCGGAGGTGAGCGGTTCGGTTACGCCGCCCGGCACAACCCATCCGGGATGGATTCGTTTATCGCCGAGCAGTTCGATGATGCTCTGTCCGAAGCGGCGCAGCGCCACGCCGGCGCGGCCCAACTCGGGTTTGGCAGCCGCCACGCCGAGGATGTTGCGCACGGCGGGATCGGATTCCATTCCGAGAAGCAGGTCGGGTGAGGCGAGATAGAAGAAACTGAGGGCATGCGACTGCACCATCTGCGCCAGATTCAACATGCGCCGCAACTGTGCCGCGGTGTGCGGGATGCGGACCGACATGATGGCTTCGCAGGCCTTGGCGGAGGCGATGAGATGCGAAACAGGGCAGATGCCGCAGATGCGCGCCATGAGGCTCGGCATCTCGTAGAAGGGACGGCCCTCGCTGAAGCGCTCAAAGCCCCGGACCTGCGTGACGTGAAAGTGCGCGTCCTCGACTTCGCCCTGGCCGTTGAGCTGGATGGTGATTTTGCCGTGTCCTTCAAGGCGGGTTACGGGATCGATGGTAATGGTCTGGCTCATAATTCAAGCTCCAAAGCGGGTGAGCGCCGGTATGTCCAGCGGCCCGCCGTTGACCAGCGCGGTGAGCGCGGTGTGAAATGTGTCGGCCGAAGGCGGACAGCCGGGCAAAAAGACGTCTACCTTCACAAACTCATGAATGGGGCGCACGATCTTGAGCAGCTTGGGCACCACGACGCAGGGAATCTGGGGCTGCGCGCTGGCGTTCTGGATGTAGGCGCGGTCGAGAATGGCCTCCGGCCCGATGGGATTGCGCATCGAAGGCACGTTGCCCGTGATGGCGCAGTCACCCATCGCCACAAGCATTCGGGAGTGGTCGCGGACTTTCTTGATCTTCTTCTCGTCGTCGACCGAGCTGACGGCGCCTTCAACCAGCGCGATATCGACTCTGTCAGGGAACTCCTTGGTGTCCACAAGTGGGCTGTAAACCAGGTCCACTAGTTCCGCGAGTTCCAATAGCCGCTCGTCCATGTCAAGAAACGACATGTGGCAGCCGGAACATCCGTCCAGCCAGACCGTCGCCAATTTCAGTTTGCTCATTGTGCTTCCCTCATCAAATTCAGATAGGGCAGAAACTCCGGATACTTGGGATGATCGGAGCCGATCTTGCTTTTATCGAAGAGTGCTCCCGTGGGGCAGACCTGCACGCATTTGCCACAACGCGTACACGCCGAGGTTCCCCAATCCTGATGCAGGTCAGAGATGATCAGTGAATTGATGCCGCGGCCCATCACGTCCCATATGTGCGCGCCTTCGATCTCCGTGCAAACACGCACGCAGCGCGTGCACAGGATGCAGCGGTTGTGATCGATGGTGAACCGCTCATGCGACGCGTCGACGCTGAGTTCGGGATTGCGATATGGCAGCCGAACATGGGTCAGGCCCTGTTCCTGGCCGAGTGTTTGCAACTCGCAGTGGCCGTTGGAGACGCAAACCGAGCAGATGTGGTTACGCTCAGCGAAGAGCAGCTCGAGAATCGTACGACGGTGCTTTTGCAGGCGCTCGGTGTTCGTACTGACCTCCATGCCCTCCTGCACCGTGGCCACACAGGCTGGAAGCAGCTTGTTTGACCCCTTGATCTCTACCAGGCACATGCGGCAGGCACCGACATCGCTCAGGCCTTCAAGATGGCAGAGCGTGGGAATGTTGATTTCATTCTCGCGCGCCACTTCCAGGATCGTCTGCCCGGCGCGGGCGCTCACTTCCTGCTCGTCGATGACAAGAGTTTTGACATCTGTTTCGGCGCTCATGCCATCACCTCCACGGCAGCTTGCATGTTGCAGACGCCGGCCGGACAACGCTTGTGCACAATGTGTTCGATGTACTCATTGCGGAAATACTTGAGCGTGCTCAGCACGGGGTTGGGCGCCGTCTGGCCAAGTCCGCACAGGCTGGTCTCCTTGACCGTCGAGCAGAGATCCTCAAGCAGGGCCAGGTCATCCATGGTTCCCGAGCCATCGCAGATGCGCGTGAGCAGCGTAAACATCTGCGCTGTGCCCGCGCGGCAGGGAATGCACTTGCCGCAGGACTCGGTCATGCAGAATTCGATGAAGAATCGCGCCACGTTGACCATGCACGAAGTATCGTCCATGACGATCATGCCGCCCGAGCCCATGATGGAGCCCATCTTGAGCAGCGCGTCGTAGCTGACGCCGACATCGAGCATGTCCGCCGGAATACAGCCGCCAGATGGACCGCCGGTTTGCACGGCTTTGAATGTGTGGCCGTCCGGCACGCCGCCGCCGATCTCCTCGATAATCTCGCGCAACTTGATGCCCATCGGCACTTCGACGAGGCCGGTGTTGGCGATCTTGCCAGTCAGCGCGAAGACCTTGGTCCCCTTGCTGCGCTCCGAGCCCATGTTGAAAAACCACTTGCCGCCGTTGCGCACGATGGGCGCGATGTTGGCGTAGGTCTCGACGTTGTTGATCAGCGTCGGCTTTCCCCAAAGGCCGGACGATGCGGGATACGGAGGCCGCGGCTTGGGCGTGCCTCGACGGCCCTCGATGGAGGCGATCAATGCCGTCTCTTCGCCGCAGACGAAGGCTCCCGCTCCCAGTCGGATTTCGACGTCGAAATTGAACGGCGTGTTGCAGATATTGTTGCCCAGCAGTCCGTGGCGGCGGGCCTCGCGCAGGGCAGTCGTAAGCCGCGCGACAGCTACTGGATATTCGGCGCGGACATAGATGAATCCCTTGCTGGCGCCCACAGCGTATGCGGCAATCGCCATGCCTTCGATCACGCGGTGAGGATCGCCCTCCATGACGCTGCGATCCATGAACGCGCCGGGGTCGCCTTCGTCGCCGTTGCAGACCACATACTTAACGTCGCCCGCGGCCTTGGCTACCGTGCCCCACTTCAGGCCGGTTGGATAACCGCCTCCACCACGCCCCCGCAGACCGCTTTCCGTGATGCGGTGGACCACGCCGCTGGGCGTCATCTCCGTCAGCACGGTGAGCAGCGCCTTGTAGCCGTCGCGCGCGATGTAGTCGTCAATTCTTTCGGGATCGATGTAGCCGGCGTTCTCCAGAACGACGCGCACCTGCTTGTCGAAGTGCTCGTTGAGATTGCACTGCAATTCGGGAACGGGCACACCGCCCAGGCTCTTCACGATTGCCTCGGCGTGGCTCGCATTGACGCGCCGATAGAGTCTTTCATCTGGATCGACGCGGGTATCTACACGAACGAGCGGCCCGTGCGAACAAGGGCCCATGCAGCCGGTGCGGCGGACCAGAACTTTTTTCGCGCCTGCTTCGGCGGCCTTCACGAGGGCGTCTTTCAGCTTGTCCGCGCCCTGGCTTGCGCATGCCAGGTCCATGCAGACATTAATCTCGTAGTCGTATTTCTCGTTTTCCTGCTTGACGTTTTTTGCGATCTGTTCGAGCTCTTCGATTGTCATTCAGCCTTCCACCTTTCCAGCTGCTCGAGCATCTGCTTCTCGTTGACCTCGCCCGCGACTTCGCCGTCGCACAGGGCCACGGGCGCGCGGCTGCAGGCGCCCACGCACCGCGCCACCATCAAGCTCACCTGCCCGTCGGGGGTGGTCTGCCCTTGTTTGATGCACAAATGCTTCTCTGCCGCGGCAATCAGCTTGTCCGCGCCCTTGATGTAACACGCGGTGCCGGCACAAACCGTGAGGGTATGTTTGCCGGGCGGCTTCAGCGTGAAGTAATGGTAAAACGTCGCCACTCCGTACGCCTGGCTTAAGGGGACGTGGAGCGAGAGCGCGACGAAACGAATGGAATCATCGTCGAGATATCCGAACGACGATTGCACGGTGTGCAGCGTTTCGATCAGCGCATGACGGGCAAAACCGTTCTTGCGCATGGTGCCGTTGACGATTTTCCATCGCTTGTCTTCACTGGGCAGTGGTGGGGGCGCGATTACGGGCACATTCCCTCCGTGATTGGTGCATGCAGAACGTGCATCAGGGGTGGGGCGGCGCGGTTAGAGCCGTTCCAGGATTCACGAGCCCTTTCAAGTAGAGTGAAAGGTGGCATTTTCTTGAGGAAAATGCCACTTAGAAGCAACGACTTCGGGGCAAGACAATTCTGGAACTGCTGTAACGCCGCTTGCGCCTGATACTACCATTGTTGTACGACCGCAGACCCCCCTGCCTCGGTGACCGCAGTCACGGGCGTCTGTGGTTATCCCATTTACTGGCATCGATTTCGGAGCGTATCAGTTGGAAAGGAATGGCGCTTCGATTTCATCGGAGCCAGTCGGTGTGTCGGCGCACAGTGACGGTGAAAAACGGGTCGGAGGCGGTGCGGAAGATCACTTTTTAGACCGTTCTCATGGAACCGCAACACCAGAGGCAACCCCGGCCGTCATGCGGGATCGATGGAGTGAACGAAGCGTGGTCCTATTTGCGCGTTTTAATCTCCAGGTTGTAATCGCTGTAATCGATCGTGACAATCGTGTGGCCAAAGAGCGAGCTGTCCGACTCGGCGCGGGCATGGATCGCCATTGAATAGCCGTCGATATTTGTGTATTGCCGCAGCATGTGAGTGGTTCCTGAAAACACCGATGGGTTCTTTGAGGCGACGCCGACGATCTGAACCAGAGTTTCATCCCGCGCGTCGACCCACATAGTCCCGACGATCAGATTCGGAGCCTCTTGTTTTGGCGTAATGTCGAGCGCAAAGCAGTCGCGGCCATTCATCTTCTGCAGATTCCCGGCCTTGAGCGTCATCGCGTAGTTCGATGAATTGAACCAGGACTTCTCGACATTTCCAGGTTGATTGATGGTCTGCTCGTTATCCAGAAGCGGCTTCAAACCGAAGTGCAGAAGAATCGACGATCCGCTTTCGGAAAGAACAGAGTAGGTTTTGCCGACGCCCTTTTTGTAGGTGTCTTTGACGGTCATCTCCGCTACAGGATGCGATTCATCGTCGCCCCGGTAGACAGAGTAGTGCTCAACGTCGGTGAAGCCGAGAATGTTCTCGAATCGGGCGGCCACCGCGGCATCGACCAGCCGGACCACGCCTGCAGAATTCGGTTCCTGGGCGGTTGTCGCGGCGCTGAGCAGGAAAACGATGGAAACTCCCGCGACCGTGCGTGCCCACGGCAATGACACGACATCCATCATTTAACAATGCCTCTTTTCTGATTATCAGGCTTTCGCCGTGGCAGAAGCCGACGGGTAAGGCGCACGAGGTGGCGCCTCGCAAGCTGCGCATTGGAACCGTGGTTGAACCGCCTGCGCTATGCTGATGCCTGAGCGAGGCGCCGAATTGAAGCACAAACCCACTCCAAAAACAGGACGGCCCGAAGGGCTGCTGCGGCGCGAGGCGATCACTGTGCGCGGGGTTGTGCAGGGCGTTGGCTTCAGGCCATTCGTCTACCGGCTCGCCGCCGAGGAGGGGCTCGCGGGCTTCATCGGCAACGATACGGGCGGCGTGACCATCGAGATTGAAGGACCAGCCGAGAAAGTGAAAGCGTTTCGGCGCCGCCTGAGGGATGAAGCTCCGCCGCTTTCGCGCATCGATTCGGTGACTGCCCAAAGCGTTCCTCCGAAACAAGAAAAAGAGTTCCGCATCGTTTTGAGCGATGCGAGCGGGCAGGTGAGCACGGGGATTCCGGCGGACGCGGCGACCTGCGCCGACTGCCTGCGCGAGCTGCTCGATCCGAAGGACCGACGCTATCGCTATCCATTTCTCAACTGCACGAATTGCGGCCCGCGTTTCACCATCACGCGCCGCATTCCTTATGACCGCCCGCAGACTTCGATGGCTCGATTCAAGATGTGCGCGGAATGCCAGGCTGAGTATGACGATCCGACCAACCGGCGCTTCCATGCGCAGCCTAACGCCTGCCCTGTGTGCGGACCACGCGTGTGGCAGGTTGCTCCGGATGGCGCGGAGATTCCATCGGACGATTCGGTGAGTGGGCCGGTGACTGGAACGATCGACCGGTTGATAGCCGGCGAAATCGTCGCGATTAAGGGAATCGGCGGATTTCACCTCGCGGTTGATGCGACGAACGAGTTCGCGGTGATGCGCCTGCGCGACCGCAAGCATCGCTACGGCAAGCCGCTTGCTGTGATGGTGCGCGATCTTGAAGCGGCGCGCGAACTTTGCGTGATGACGCCTAAAGAGGAGGAGTTGCTCATCACCGTCGCACGCCCCATTGTCCTTGCGCCGAAGCGAATAGGCGGCGGCATTGCGCCTTCGGTCGCGCCGGGAATTCCGTGGCTGGGAGTTTTCCTGCCTTACGCGCCATTGCAACATTTACTCTTCGCCGATTCTCGCGTTCGAGCGCTGGTCATGACCAGTGCGAACCTGAGCGAAGAACCGATTGCGATCGACAACGACGAGGCGCTGGCGCGGCTAGGGAAGATTGCCGATGCGTTTCTGATGCACGACCGCGAGATTCTGCAGCGATGCGACGATTCGGTAATGGCCCTGGTCGACGGCGCGCCGCAGTTGATTCGCCGCGCCCGAGGCTTTGTTCCGCTGGCTGTGCCGCTGCCGTTTGAGGTGCCTCCGCTGCTCGCGGTCGGTGGGCATCTCAAGAATGTCTTTGCTCTTGCGCAGGGACGTTTCGCCTACCAGAGCCAGCATCTCGGCGACCTTGAGAACCTCACCGGTCTCGACTTTTTTCGCGAGTCGCTGAAGCATCTGATGCACACATTCGAGATCGAGCCTGAAACCGTAGTTCACGACCTGCATCCAGGCTATTTGTCGACGTCCTGGGCGAAGGAATGGGCGAGCGAGCGCGGTTTTCCACCCCGCGGGCCTGGACCCGCCCGCGGTGGCCCCGGCTTGCGTCTCATCGCCGTGCAGCATCACCACGCCCACATCGCGGGCTGCATGGCCGAGCATGGAATCGAAGGGCCGGTCATTGGACTCTCGCTTGACGGCACTGGCTATGGCAGCGACGGCCGCATCTGGGGCGGGGAAGTTCTTGTAAGCCGCCTCGAAAGCTTTGAACGGTTCGCGCATCTGGATTACGTGCCGATGCCAGGCGGCGAAGCGGCGATTCGCGAGCCCTGGCGAATGGCGTTGGGGGCATTGCATGCAGGGGGTTTTCAAATCGAGTCGGCGGAAGTGTTGGCGGCGGTTGGGGTCAAGCAAAAGGATGCGCGTGTGCTCCAGCGCATGATCGTGCGGGGATTGAATACGCCGCTCACGTCCAGTTGCGGGCGGCTCTTTGACGCGGTCGCAGCAGTGGTTTTAGGCCGTGGGGTGGTCGATTACGAAGCGCAGGCGGCGATAGAGCTGGAAGGGCTGGCTGTTGACGAAGCGGATGAGCTCGATTCCGGCTACGCCTTCGACTGGATAGCCGGCGACTGGAGGACGCGCGAACCCGCGCGCATCTCTGCGGGTCCGCTATGGCGCGAGCTTTTCGAGGATTTGCGCTCGGGTGTCGCCAAGCCACGCATCGCCGCGCGTTTTCACGCCGGCGTTGCGGCTGCATTCACTCGCGCGGCGGTTCAGGCCCGCGCGGCCACAGGGGTTGGCCAGGTGGCGCTTTCCGGGGGCTGCATGCACAACCGCCGGCTGGTTCGCTTGCTTCGCGCAGGGCTCGAAGCGCAAGGATTTGAGGTTTTGCAACATGCGCAAGTCAGCCCGGGCGATGGCGGACTGAGCTATGGGCAGGCTGTGGTGGCGGCGGCAACGCTTGCCACTCAGCGCTAGCTACCAGACGGGACTCCCAGGAAGATCGATGAAAGGCGCAACAAATCGTACGATCGCAGTCACCCGCTCGACCGCCTCTCTCAGGCGAATCGTAATTCTGTCCTTTGTCGCTTTCTGTGCGGCGATGCCTGCCCTTTCTCAGCAGTCCGACAACGAGAAAGCAGTGTGGAAGTTGGAATCTTCGTACTGGGACGATGTGAAGGCACTCGATCTGGATAGTTACAGGGCCTTGTGGCACGAGAACTTCGTGGGCTGGCCTTATTCGAGCTCACAGCCAGCGCGGAAAGATCATATTACGGATTGGATCAAGGCTCACACGGACAAGGGAGAAACCCTTGCCTGGTTTGAGTTGAAGCCGGCAGACAGCCGGGCAACGGAGAACCTGGTGGTGACGGAATACTGGCTGACCTCACTCTGGGCGGACAAAGCAGGCCACGGAGAACCGTTTACGCAGCGAGTTACACATACATGGATCAAGACCGCAAATGGGTGGGAGATCATCGCTGGGATGTCAGCACGTGTCCCGACGAATTAGCCGGATAGCCGCACCAACTCCTGCGCTTCGTCACGAGGGCCGAGGATGGACATGCGCGGGATACGGCCGCGCACCATCGCGACTTCGTCGCAACGATGCAAACGCGGGCACATCTGGCAGTCTTTGAAAATCTTGTCGGGCAGTTCCGATTTGTCTTCCACGGTGCGGAAGGCGTACTTGAAAAAGAAATCGGGAATGCGTGTGAACAGGCAGACCGACTGGATGCCGTGTGTTTCGGCCTCTTCGATGAGCGCTTTCAGGATGCCGCCGCCGGCGCCCTGAGACTTGGCTTCCGGCTTGACGACGATCGAACGTACCTCGCAGAGGTGCGGACCGTAAAGGTGCAACGCGCCGCAGCCGAGAAATACACCGCCATCGGACTCAGCGACGGTGAAGTCGCGAATGTTTTCGCAGATTTCAGCGAAAGGCCGCTTGAGCAGCGTGCCGTCGCCGGAAAGAGAGTTCACCAGATCGTAGATATTGGAGGCGTCGTGCAGAAGCGCCTTACGCACCAGCATGAATTGCCTCCCCCGCCGGATGTTTTTCGAGAACTCGAATCCAATCCGAGGCCCGATCGAGGGCCTTGCGAACGCGCTCCCGCGCCGTTCCCCCGATCACATCGTGGCAATCGAGCGTGGCATCGAGAGTGATCGCTGCGTAGAAGTCATCGCTGAATTCCTCGCCAAACTGGCGCAACTCGGCGATGGTAAGGCCATTCAGTTCGACGCCCTTTTCGATGGCGAAGCGGACCGCGCGGCCCACTTTTTCATGAGCGGTGCGGAAAGGAACGCCCTTGTGGACCAGATACATTGCCGCAGCCATGGCATTGAGGAAGCCCGACTCTGCTGCTTCGCCCATGCGGTCGCCATTGAATTGAATGGCGGCCGTGAACCGCGCAACGAGATTCAGCATTTGCGGCACAAAGCCGGCGGAAAAGACCGGCTCCTGGGTCTCCTGCATATCTTTATTGTAGGCCAAGGGCAGACCTTTAAGCTGCATTGCGACTGCCTGCGCCGCACCGTGAATGCGGCCGACTTTGGCGCGGATCAGCTCTGTGAGATCCGGATTCTTTTTCTGCGGCATGGCGCTCGATCCCGTGGAAAATGCTTCGGGCAGAGTGACAAAGCCGAATTCCGCAGTGGCAAACAGGGTGATCTCCTCGGCAAATCGGCTGAGGTGCAGGCCAACGAATGTAAGCGCGTTGAGGTATTCGAGGATAAAGTCGCGGTCGCTTGTCGCATCGATCGAATTGGCGGTTGGCGCTTGGAATCCGAGCTCGTGCGCGGCGATGGTCCGATCGAGAGGAAGCGTCGCGCCGGCCACTGCCCCCGATCCGAGCGGGCAGAAATTCAGCCGCGCCGCGCAATCCAGCAGGCGGTCCGCATCGCGCAACGCCATTTCAACGTAAGCCAGTAGCCAATGCGCGACCAAGACGGGCTCAGCGCGCTGAAGGTGCGTGTAGCTGGGCATGACGGAATCGCCGGCGCCGCGTCCCTGCTGGACCAAAGCGGCGGCCCAGGCGGCGAGGCCGCCCACGACGAGTTCGATTTGAGCGCGCACGTATAGGCGCAGGTCAGTTGCAACTTGTTCATTGCGGCTGCGGCCGGTGTGCAGCCTGAGAGCGAGATCTGCGACGCGCTCGATGAGTTTGAGCTCGACGAAATGATGAATGTCCTCGGCGGTCGCGTGATTGCTCATCTCGACCTTGCCCGCGTGGGAAGCGAATTCCGCGGAAATCTCGTCGAGAGCGCCGCGCAGTTCTGTTGTTTCACTTTTGGTCAGGATCCCAGCCGCACAAAGTGCAGACGCGTGCGCTTTGCTCGCGGCGACTTCCTGATCGAGAAGGCGCCAGTCAAAGACGATGGAGCGCTGCCAGGCTTCGAATTCCGTATCCAGCGGCTCGCGAAAGCGGCCTGACCACATCTTCCCGGGTTGTTGTTCGTTAGACATTGTTTTAAGCGTACCTGATCCTAGTCCTTCTCCTTGCCATTGTTGAGCTGGGGCATTTCGCTGCCTTTGCTGAGCGTAAGGAGGCCGGTTTTGGCGTAGGTGACGAGCTTCTCGCGGGTGTCGGTGATGTCGAGGTTGCGCATGGTGAGTTGCCCGATGCGATCGCGCGGGGAGAAGGTGGATTCAGTTTTCTCCATGCTGAGACGCTCGGGATGGAAGGTGAGGTTGGGCGACTCGGTGTTGAGAATGGAGTAGTCGTTACCGCGGCGCAACTCAAGTGTGACCTCGCCGGTGATGGGTTTGGCGACCCAGCGCTGAGCGGATTCGCGGAGCATGATTGCCTGGGAGTCGAACCAACGGCCCTGATAAAGAAGGCGGCCAAGTTTGCGGCCATGGTCGCGGTACTGCTCGATGGTGTCCTCGTTGTGAATGCCGGTGATGAGGCGTTCGTAAGCAATAAAGAGCAGCGCCAGGCCCGGAGCCTCGTAGATGCCGCGGCTCTTGGCCTCGATGATTCTGTTTTCAATCTGATCGGACATGCCGAGACCGTGGCGGCCGCCGATGCGATTGGCCTCGAGAAGGAGATCGACGGGCGAGTCGAATTGCCGGCCGTTGAGGGCTACAGGCGTGCCCTCTTCGAAGCGAATGACAACTTCTTCGCGCTTGATCTCGACATCGTCGCGCCAAAAGGCGGTGCCCATGATGGGAACGACAATTTTGACGGATGTTGACAGATGTTCGAGATCCTTGGCTTCATGGGTTGCGCCAAGAATGTTGGAGTCAGTCGAGTAAGCTTTTTCCGCGGACATTTTGTAAGCGAAGCCGGAGCGCTGCATGTAGGCAGACATCTCGGCGCGGCCACCTAACTCGTCAATGAAAGCAGCGTCGAGCCAGGGCTTGTAAACCTGAAGATTGGGATTAACGAGCAGGCCGTAACGATAGAAGCGCTCGATGTCGTTGCCCTTGAAGGTAGAGCCGTCGCCCCAGATGTGAACGTCGTCCTCCTTCATGGCCGCGACAAGCAAGGTGCCTGTGACAGCGCGGCCGATTGGAGTGGTGTTGAAATAGGGAACCCCAGCGGTGGTGATGTGAAAGGCTCCGGCTTGCAACGCGGCGATGCCTTCGCGCACAAGCGGACCGCGGCAATCGATGAGGCGGGCCTTCTCAGCACCATATTCGAGGGCCGCGCGCGGAATGGATTCGTAGTCGGTTTCGTCGGGCTGTCCGAGGTTGGCGGTATAGGCGTAAGGGATCGCGCCCTTCTGCCTAATCCAGTGCAGGGCGGCCGACGTGTCGAGCCCGCCGGAAAAGGCGATGCCAACTTTCTTGCCGATGGGCAGGGACTCGAGAATTACGGACATGCTTGGGGGACCTCAGGTTGTTCGCTGATCTCTATCACTGAAACTTCTCCACATTCACGAATCCACCAAGCAGCAGCAGAAGAAGCGCTTTTTGCACGTGCAGCCGGTTTTCGGCCTGATCGAAGACGATGGATTGCGGGCTATCGATGACGGCGTCGGTCACCTCTTCTCCGCGGCGCGCGGGCAGGCAATGCATGAACACTGCCGTGGGCAAGGCTTTGGACATGAGTGCTTCATTCACTTGATAGGGCCGGAAGATGGGAGCGCGTTTTGTCGATTCGTGCTCGAAACCCATGCTCACGCAGACGTCGGTGTAGACGGCGTCAGCGCCTTCAACAGCTGCGCGCGCATCCTGCATCAGGCGCAACTCGCCATGGTTCTTCTGGGCAACTTCACGCGCGGCGGCCACGACTTCGGCCTTGGGTGAGTAAGCGCGAGGCGTGGCCACGGTGACGTTGGCGCCCAACTGCGCGCCTGTCATCATGAGCGAGTGGCAAACGTTATTGCCATCGCCGACGTAAGTGAAGTTGAGACCAACGGCGGTGCCGAAGTGCTCTTCAAGCGTCATGAAATCCGCAAGCGCCTGGCAAGGGTGCTCAAAGTCAGACAGCGCGTTGACAACTGGTACGCGCGAATTAGCGGCCATTTCCGTGATGGTGTCGTGCGCGTAGGTGCGCAAAACGATCACATCGACCCAGCGCTCAAGATTCCTGGCCACGTCGGCGATTGTCTCGCGTTCGCCGAGTGGGGAATTTGTCTGGTCGACGAAGATCGCGTTGCCGCCCATGGTGTTGATACCGGCTTCGAAGGCCAGGCGCGTGCGCAGGCTTGCTTTCTCAAACATGAGCACCATCTGCTTCGAATCGAGAGCGCGGCGATACTCGCGGGGATTCTGCTTGATGTCGTGTCCCAGTTTCATGAGGGCACGCACTTCAGCGCTGGAGAGATCGGCGATGGAGCAGAGATCTTCGCCAGCCATGCGCGCGGCCGCGGCAAGGACGTCGGGATCCTTCTGTACGGGGAGCGCGGACTCTTTCTGTTCCATGGTTGTTCTACTAGCCATGATGGTGACCTCCCGCAGGCGCGTTGTGCGCCGCAGCGTTGACTGTGAGAATCTCGTCGAGCGCGGCGATGGTCGTATCCACGTGAGCGCGCTCGAGAATGTATGGCGGCAGAAAACGAAGCACGGTATCGCTGGTGCAGTTGATGAGGATATGGCGTTTCATCATTTCGGCTACCGTCAGCTTGGCAAGCTCCGCTGAATCGAGTTCGGCGGCGATCATCAGGCCCTTGCCGCGCACATCGACGATGGCTTCGTGCCGAGAGGCGAGCGAGCGCAGACGCTGCTGGAAGTAGTTGCCGACCTCGGTTGCGTGGGCGAGCAGGCCCTCCTTCTCGATCGTGTCAACGACGGCAATGCCGACGGCGCAGGCCAGCGGTCCGCCGCCGAAAGTTGTGCCGTGCATGCCAGCATGCATGACGCGAGCAACTTCTTCGGTGCAGAGGACCGCTCCGAGGGGGAGGCCGCCTGCAAGTGGCTTGGCGAAGGTGGTCACGTCCGGCTGAATCCCGTAGTGTTGGTACGCGCACCATTTTCCGGTGCGTCCCATGCCAGATTGAATCTCATCGACGATGAGCAGCGCGCCGGTTGAGCTGGCTAATGCGCGTGCCTCAGCAAAGAATTCCTGCGTCAGCGGACGAATGCCGCCTTCTCCTTGAATGGCTTCGACAAGGATGGCGCAGACCTCGCTCGAAAACCTCGCGCGCAGATCGCTGACATCGTTGAAGCGCACGAACTCGACGCCCGGAACTACCGGCGCGAATGGCTCACGGTACTTCGCTTTATAGGTTGTGGACATCGCACCGAACGTGCGGCCATGGAAGCTCTGCTCCAGTGCAAGGAACTTCGTTCCGATTTGCGCGCCCTCGCTGCGCCTGAGGCCGGCATAGGCGCGCGCCAACTTGAGCGCGCCCTCCCAAGCTTCAGTACCCGTATTGGCGAAGAAGGCGCGGTCGAGGCCGGTGCGCTCAGTGAGGCGCAGCGCAAGCTCGGCCTGGCCCTCGTGATAGTAGAGGTTCGACGTGTGGATGAGGGCCCGGCTCTGGCGCGCGATTGTATCGACAATTGCCGGATGGTTATAGCCGAGCGCGTTGACTCCGATGCCGCTGAGCAGATCGAGGTACTTCGTACCGTTCTCGTCCTGGATGTAGACCCCTTCACCGTCCACAAACAGGACCGGGCTCCGATCATATGTGGAAAGGAGCAGTCTTTGCTCCGCGGCGCGAATCTCTTCGAGTTTCATCTCCTGAAAAACCTCCTTATGCAACCATCACTTCGGTACCATGGACAATGCGCGAGCTGCACAAATCGGGCAGGGAAGCGGCAGCTTCGGCGGGAAGAATTCGTACGCGCTTCACGCCATTAAGAAGCGCCTCTCGACATGCGCTCAGCTTGGGCAACATGCCGCCTGAAATCACTGCGCTCTTGGCCATTTCCGCAATTTGATCGATGGAAAGCCAGCGCAGCACTTCTCCGTTCGCGCCTTTCACGCCGGGAACGTCGGTGAGGAAAACCAGCGCGTCAGCGTGACAGGATACGGCGCAGGCGGCGGCCATCTCGTCGGCGTTGATGTTGTAATACTCGCCGTCAAACCCAAGGGCCATTGAGCAAAGAACCGGAACGCCATTCAACTGCCAGATGGCTTCAAGCCAGCGGGGATCGCTTGCGGCGATCTCTCCTACGAACCCAAGATCGGGCGAGGTGCGTTTCTTACGCGCACGGAAGAGCAATCCGTCGCCGCCGGAGAGGCCGACCGCCGGCTGGCCGAGTGCGCCGAGCGCTGCAACCAGGGCCTTGTTCACGCGGCCGGCAAAGACCATCAGAGCCACGTCGCGCGTCTCCGCGTCCGTCACGCGCAGACCGTCGATAAACTCACTCTGCTTGCCCAGCGCCTTGAGAATGCGGGTCAACTGCACGCCGCCGCCGTGAACGACGGCAACCTGATTGCCGTCACGCACGAGATCGGTGATCGCCCGCATGCAGCTATCGAGGAGCGAAGGAGATTCCAGGCCCGCGCCTCCCAATTTGACGACGTACTTCATTCAAGGCCCTCCGCGGCAAGTTTCATACGAGACCCTCCGATTCGGGCCAGCCCTGCATAACGTTCAGATTCTGTACCGCCTGGCCGGCAGCGCCTTTCAGGAGGTTGTCAAGGCAACTGACAATCACCGCGCGCTTGCCACCGGCGTCGAGCTGAAATCCGATGTCCGCGTAGTTGGTCCGCACCGAGTATTGAATCTGCGGCAGCGTCTTCTCGTAAAGCCTGACCATCGGGCTACCCGCAAAAAACTCGCGATAGACTTTCGCGACGCTCTCACGTGTTTGCGCCTTCGCGAAGTGGACATAAATTGTCGAAAGAATTCCACGTGGAATCGGCAAAAGGTGCGGCGTAAAAACAATCTGGCAACCCGAAACGCCGATTTCCTCAAGAATCTCGCCGGTATGGCGATGCGAAAACACGCTGTAGGCCGAAAGATTGTCGGCCGCGTACATGAAGTGCGTTCTGGCGGTGGGAACTTTGCCGGCACCGCTGACGCCGCTCTTGGAGTCGGCCACTATTCCGTGCTCGAGATCGACGAGGCCCGCTGCGACTAAAGGCTTGAGCGGCAGAATGATCGACGTTGCATAACAGCCGGGATTGGCGACCAATTTGGCAGACGCGATCTGCTTGCGGTGAAGCTCCGGCATACCGTAGACAGCCTGCGCCTGCGTGGCCGCGGCAAGGTTGGAGCCTTCGTCGGCAAAGGCATACACCGCACGATGGGCCGCGTCGGTCAACCGCCATGCGCCGCTCAGATCAATGACACACAGCCCACGTTTGAGCGCCTCAGGCACCCACTCGCGCGACTGTTCATGCGGCGTGGCGAGGAAGAGCACGTCGACTCCAAGCGTAGAGAGCAGTTCCCACGAGAACGGTTCAAGCTTCAGGTTGGCGGCGCCGGCGTTGTCTGCCAGCTGCGGGTGGATCTCGGTGAGTGGAACGCCGCCGTGCACAAGATTTTTGGCGTCGACGCGCCCGGCAAAGACTGGCGGATGATTCTTCAGGCGGGGATGATGCAATAGCAGCCTGGCCAGTTCAGCGCCGGCATAACCGGTCACTCCCATAACTGCGGTTTGTATGGTCTTCGTCATACTTCCAGCATCATTCTCAGGCGCGTTGCGACTTCACTCGCGTGGCGCGCATCTGTGCAAATGATCAGTACCGTGTCATCCCCGGCGATGGTGCCGATGACTTCCGGCCACTCTTCGCGGTCGAGCGCCGCAGCAACCGGCTGAGCGCCGCCCATCGCGGTGCTCAGAACCACCTGGTTCATTGCCTGGCGCACGCGCAGACCAAAGCTGTCGATCATTTCATCGACGGAAGGCGGCTGATCTTCGTCCGCCTCTGCCGCGATGGTTGCGGTCCCGTGCCCATTGGGGAGTGAATATCCGCCGGGGCCCTTTGAGAGCCGCAGTTGATGAATGTCTCGCGAGAGTGTGGCCTGCGTGACGTGAATCCCCCGGCGGCGCAATTTGCGGCGCAGCTCGTCCTGGCTTGCGACCGGCGAGCTGGCGAGCACTTCGCGGATTAGGTTGAGACGTTGGA
The DNA here is from genome assembly GCA_049518955.1 of Occallatibacter sp. Taxonomy (GTDB): domain Bacteria; phylum Acidobacteriota; class Terriglobia; order Terriglobales; family Acidobacteriaceae; genus Telmatobacter. The sequence goes on along the minus strand of JBEKRG010000027.1, from coordinate 8,545 downwards.
CGTTCATTCCCGGGTACCGACCCCTTAAGGGGGCAAAGCAAAGGCGCGGTTCCCGGCAGGAAACCGCGCTTGAATAAATATACGCCGAGTTTGCATAAGTATGCAAGAAATATTTTGGGGAAATATTGAGATCTAACGAAGGGTCGGGAGAAGGGGCGGTGGCTCGATTCAGGCCTAACCCAAGCGGCTCCAGGCCTGTTTCCTTCGTTACGATACAGTCCAATAGACAGCGAAGCGTTTCCAACTTTGGTTCAGGGGCTTCAGGTCGATTTCGCCATCCTGCCCCGTTAGGCGAAATGCTAGAACTTCACCAGGAACCGGACGGGCCCAGGAGCTGAGATCGAGGCCGCTGGCTTTGAGAGCAGGAACTTCAAGTGGCGGAGCGTCACCGACCTCCGGTCCTTGTTTGTGCTCCAGATCTTCTTCGAGGCCATTCTTTGGAAACTGGCCAGCCAATACCAGCGGCCCGTAAACAAATGCTTGCTGCGAGCGGTCGTCGGCCAATGGTTCGGCGGTGAGGCGCATTGGGAGCGTGACTTCAACGCGGTCGCCGGGCTTCCAAATGCGAGTGATAGTCAGATAGCTGCCGGGCGTGCCGGAAACGTCGAGGCGCCGACCGTTGAGGACTGCGAAATTTGCCGCCGTCGTCCACACGGGAATGCGAACGTGCAGCGTCCACTCAGTTCCGGGGGTCCGCTCGATTTTGAGCTCGGTTCGGTCGCTTTCAGGGAAGGTCGTGCTTTGTTTGAGCTGGATACCGCGATCCTTCCAGTCAACCGTCGACGCGAAGTACAGATTGACATAGAGCGAGTCGTCGTCGTGGAAATAGATGGTGTTATTCACCTTGGAATACTCTTCAACGCCGGTGCCCGTGCAGCACCAGAATGAATCGTCTTCGGTGCAGGTCGTCTTCCAGGCTCCCGGGGCCAGCGAAAGAAAGTAGACGGTGTGGCCGGTTTCAGGTTCGATCGTGCCTAGCCGGTGATTGAGAAGATTGCGCTCGTAGTAATCCATGTAGCGGCTATCGGGATCCCACGCATACAGATGGCGAGCGAGCTTCATCATGTTGTAGGAGCAGCAACATTCCTGGTGATTCGCGCTGACCTTCTTTTCGGCCGCCAGATGATCGGGATCGACGAGCCAGTGCTCGTTGTTGCTCGATCCGCCAGTCGAATAGGTTCGGGCTTCAGAAACTGTTTCGAAAAAGAAGCGGCTCACGTCGCGGAAGCGGTAATCGGAGCTGATTTCGTAGCGGCGCGCCGCGCCGATCACCTGCGGGACGTGCGTGTTCATGTGCTGGCCCTTGAGCGCATCGTGGCGAAGAACCAGCGGCGTAAAGAAGATCTTCTTGGTGAAGCGGTCGCCGGTGCGGGCCCAGCGATCGTCGCCGGTGGTGGCGGCGATGTTGTAAAGAACCTCGTTCATGCCGCCGTACTCTGTATTCAGAATGTCCTGCATGTGCTCTTCGGTTTTCGCCGAGGTCCAGGCATCGACCCAGCCGGCCATCTTCACCACCACGTCGAGAGCCTGATCGTTGCCTGCCTGCATCTTCATGTCGTAGAGCCCGGCCATGATTTTGTGCAGCGTGTAGAAGGGCGCCCAGACATTCTTGCGCTGGTCGAGCCGGTCAAAGTATTCCGTAGGAAAGGCGCTGAGATAACCGTTGTCGTTGAGCTTTGCCTGGCACTCGGCAAGGCCCGCCACGAGTTCGTCGGCCTTCGATTTGACGGCCTTGTCGCCGGTGGCCGCGTAAAGCATGGAACAAGCGGAAAGATAGTGACCGACAAAGTGACCGCGAAGCTCGCATTTGGGATCTTCCCAGCCGCCAAGAGGTTTGGCGGTGGATGGAACTCCAGCGTTGACACGGAAGTTGAGCAGAAGCCTGTCGTTCGGGAGCCGCATCAGGTAACCGCGGTTCCAATCACGCGCTTGCTGGAGCGGGCCAGCTTCGAGAGTCACGTCGCCGAGGGCAAATTCGCGCACCTTGGGCTGGATCGGGTTGCGAGTGAATTCGATTGGTGCAGCGAAGGGCTCCGGCTCATCGACCGAGAACCGGAGACTGGGAGGGACGTCGTGCGCCGGCTTGGGCGCGGGCTGGGAAGGCGCAGACTGCCTCGGAGGTTCTGCTCCGGCGATCCCAAGAAGAGACGATGCGGCGGCCAGACCGAGTGGGGCGATGGCGGCGCTTTTTGCGAACTCTCTGCGGCTGACTTTGTTCATGGTGATTTCTCCGATTCGGGCAAACGTTTACTGGATCGACAGCATAAAGCGGCAGATCGGATTACTTCAGGTCTCTCCAATTCGGTCCAAAGGAAAGGTCGGCGACCAGCGGCACCTTCAATTTTACGACTCCTTCCATTTCGGCACGGACGAGAGCCGAGGCTTCATCTTTCTCGTCGGCCGGAACCTCGAAGAGCAATTCGTCATGGACTTGCAGAACCATGCGCGTTTTGAGTTTTCGCTCCGCGAGTTTTCGGTCGAGCGAAATCATCGCCAATTTGATGAGGTCGGCGCCAGTCCCTTGCAGGGGCGTGTTGATCGCGGTCCGCTCGGCAAAGCCGCGCTGATTGGGATTGCGGCTTTCAATGTCGGGGATGGGCCGCAGGCGTCCGAACATGGTGCGCACGAATCCGTCGCGGCGTGTTTGTTCGAGCGTTTTCTCAATAAATACGCGCACGCCCTGATAACGCGCAAAATACCGCTCGATGTAGGCCTTGGCTTCGGCCTGCGGAATGCCCAATTGCGCGGCCAGACCAAATGCGGAGATTCCATAGACGATGCCGAAGTTGACGGCTTTGGCCCGGTTGCGGGTCTCCTTGTCCATGGCGTCAACAGGGACACCGAAGACTTCGCTTGCCGTGAGGGTATGAATGTCGATGTTTTCAGCGTAGGCGCGAATCAGCAGCGGATCGCCGGTGAAGTGTGCGAGGAGACGCAGCTCGATCTGGGAGTAGTCGGCCGAGAGCAACTCGGTGCCGGGCGCGGCGGTGAATGCGGCGCGAATTTCGCGCCCCAACTCTGTGCGCACGGGAATGTTCTGCAGGTTTGGATTGACCGATGAAAGGCGCCCCGTGGAAGTGGCGGCGGCCTGAAAGGTTGTGTGCACGCGCGAATCAGCGTCGGCCAGCAGCGGCAGGGCATCGACATAGTTCGATTTCAGCTTGGACAGGTGGCGATACTCAAGAACGAGGCGCGGAACTTCGTGTTGATCGGAAAGGAATTCCAGTACATCCACTGCTGTGGAGACGGACTTGGTTTTGCCACGAGCCGGCGGGGCGGGCAGCCCCAACTTGGTGAAAAGCACGACTCCGAGCTGCTTGGGTGAGTTGATATTGAACCGCTCCCCGGCCAGCTCAAAGATTCGCTCGCCAACGCGAGTCAATTCCAAACTGAACCTTTCCGAAAGCCCGCTCAACACAGTTGTATCGATGCGGACTCCAGCTTTCTCCATGCGGTAGAGCACGGGCGCAAGCGGGAGGTCGATTTCGACATAAACGCGCGCGACGCCGGCTTTATCGACTTCTTCGTGCAGAGCGGGAACGAGCGCGTGAATTGCGGCAGCCGACGCGGGGAGCGACGAGGGCGGCGGTTGGTTGTTGCGCGCGGCGACGTCAGCTAGGGACTGCGTCGAGTGCGTGGGGTTGAGGGCGTAGGAGAGAAGCATGGTGTCGTCCACCGGACCGCGCAATGCAACGCCCATATCGCCAAGGACGTGGAGGGCGAGTTTCCAATCATGGATGCGCTTTGGGACGGAGGCATCTTCAAGGAGCGCGCGGAGTTCAGGCGTGAGCGTCAGGCGGAGCGCAAGGGCGGGATTGGCGCAGACTCCAAGGTAGAAGTTGGCCTTCCGTTCGGCGGCTTCAGCGAGGTCGAGGAGCGACTGAGTCGCAGGCTGGTCGTCTCCGGATTCTTCTTCGGAGGGCTCCGCCGCATCGAGGGCGAGTGCGAAGCCGCCGGAGCGTGCGGCGGCGTAGAAGGTGGCGATCTGCTCAGCAGTAGGTTCATCAATGAGCTCAACCACGGCTCCGCCCTCTGCGGGTGCAAGGTCGCGCAGCATGGATGTGAACTCGAGCTCGGTGAACAGTGTGCGACAGGCCTCGAGGTCGGGCGGCTGAGTTTCCATTGCGGCCAGGTCAAGTGGCAGGGGCACATGGGTGTCGATGGTGACGAGTTCCTTGGAGAGCAGAACGGTGTCGCGATTTTGCTGGAGAGATTCGCGGTAAGCCTTCCGCTTGACTTCGTCAGCGCGGTCGAGCACGGCCTCGACGGTGCCGAACTCCTTGATCAGCTCGACGCTGCCTTTGTCGCCGATGCCGGGCGCGCCGGGAATGTTGTCGACCGTATCGCCGCGCAGGGCCATGACGTCGACGACTTTGTCGGGAGGGACGCCGAGTGTTTCGGTGACCTTTTCGGGATCGAGAATCAGGTTGTCCTTTTGCGGGTTGAGGATCTTCACCTGCGGAGTGACGAGCTGCATCATGTCCTTGTCGCCGGAGACGATGAAGACCTCGTGCTGCTGCTCGGCGGCTTCGCGAGCGAGAGTGCCGATGACGTCGTCGGCTTCGAAACCTTCGGCCTCGAGGATGGGAATGCGCAGAGCTTCAAGCGAGCGGCGAATGTAGGGAATCTGGCGGCGGAGATCGTCGGGCATAGCTTCGCGCTTGGCCTTGTAGCCGTCGTAGCTGACGTCTTCGAAGCTTTGCGACTTCGCGTTCCAGCGGCGGAGAGTTGCAATGGAGCGGGCGCGCTCGTCGCGGAAGACCTCGCCGCTGACGTCGAATACCGCGGCGAAGTATTTGGGCGAGAAGTCCTGGCGGAGTTTCTTGATCATGTTGACGAAGACGTAGGTGGCCGCGGTGGGCAGGCCGGAGCGCGTGGACATGGGCCGCGAGCGCTGCATGGCGTGATAGGCGCGGAAGATAAAGGACATCGCGTCAAGGAGGAAGACGGGCGGCCTGGATTGGTCGGTCACGGTACAGAGAATACCAGTGGACAGTGAGCAGTGGACAGTGAGTAGATGAACCGTGGATTGTGGACCGCAAGCATCGTGGTCACGCGATGAACATACAGTCGCCGTAGCTGAAGAAACGGTAGCGCTCGTGGACTGCGTGACGGTAGGCAGCGAGGATGCGGTTGAGACCGGTACTGCCGGGGCCGGCGAAGGCGCTGACCAGCATGAGCAGGCTGGACTGAGGCAAATGAAAGTTGGTGAGGAGCGCGCCGACGACGCGGAAGTCGAAGCCGGGCGAGATGAAGATATCGGTGGTGCCGGAATGAGGCTGGACTGGGTTGTCCCCGGCGGCGAGCGCGGCGGCTTCGAGGGTGCGGACAACGGTAGTGCCGACTGCGACGATGCGGCGGTGCTCGGCGAGGGTGCGATTGATGGCTTCGGCGGCTGAGGCGGTGATGGTATAGCGCTCGCTGTGGAGATGGACTTCGTTCACGCGCTCAACGCGCAGTGGAGCGAATGTGCCGAGGCCGACGTGGAGGGTGATGCGCGTTATTTCGATTCCTTTGGATGAGAGTTGTGCAAGAACATCCGGAGTGAAGTGCAGGCCGGCGGTGGGCGCGGCAACGGAGCCGCGTTCGCGTGCAAAGACGGTTTGATAGCGGACACGATCGAAGTCGGCGTCGTCGCGATGGATGTAAGGCGGCAGTGGCGTATGGCCGATGGAGTCGAGCACGGCGAAGAAGTCGTCAACTGGCGCGAACTCGAGCAGACGCTCACCGAACTGGCCACGCTCGAGGACTTCGGCTTCGAGCGCGACGGTGCCGGAGGGCGCGGGAAAGACGAGGCGCTCGCCGATGGCAACCTTGCGGCCGGGGCGAACGAGAGCGCGCCAGCGGTTGTCGCCCGCAGGTTCGGTGAGCATGACTTCGATGCGGCCGGTTGGCTTTTCACGATCCCGAACTAAAGTGCGGTGGGCATAGAGACGCGCGGGAATGACGCGGCTGTCGTTGAGGACGAGGAGGTCTCCCCGGCGCAGATGCGATCCGAGATTGGCGAAACGATCGCCGTGCGAGACGCCCTTTGCGCGGTCCACGACGAGCATGCGGCTGGTGCCTCGCTCGGCTGGAGGTTCTTGCGCGATGAGATCTTCGGGCAGATCGTAATGAAACTCTTCGACGCGGTGCTCCGCACGCTTATCTTTTGGAGGAGTGTGTTCAAGCATCGGAATTTCCGAAATGAGCAGGCTTTCCGAAGTGGTTGAGGGCGTGGAGGCGGGCGCGTTCGATGGTGGCGGTGAGCAGGTCGCGCTGAGCGTCGATCATGTCTTCGGAAATTTTGTCTTCGTCGAGGTCTGCGGGAACGTGTGTCCAGCGAGACCAACTGACGGCGATGCGCGTGAACGGCATAGGAATCAAAAAACGATCCCATGAGTTGAGCGACCAGGCGCGGCGCGGCTCCAGATGAAAAGCCCCGATGCGCGCGCCGGTGAGAGCGGCGAGGCGGATGGGTCCCGTCTTGGTGCGGAAGATCGGGCCGCGCGGGCCGTCGGCGGTGAAGATAGCGGGGCGGCCGGATTCAATGACGTGCTTGAGGCCAAGCAATGCCTCCTGTGCGCCGCGCGAACTGGAGCCGCGGACGGTTTTGTATCCAAAGAGCCCGAGAGTGCGCGCGATCAACTCACCGTCGAAGCTCTGGCTAACGATGATGGTCGCACCGGTGCGGCGGAAGTAAAACGTGCAGGGCAGCACGCACTGATGCCAGAAACAGAAGATCTCAGCTCCCGCGCCTTCGCCGAAGGGAAGCGGGGTGGCGCCCAGTTCGGAGATGGTCTCGAAGCGCCAGGTGCGGCCGACGACCGAGAGCAGCGCCCAAACGAGGCGGGGAACCACGGCCAGCACGAGGCGCTGGCGCAAGGAGAACTGTTCGCTGGCTACGGTGGTCACTTCGTCGATTTTACGGCGGGGGCAGAGAGTTAGCGGAGCCGGGGGCGCAGAGAACTGGTTTGGTTGCCAGATTCAGGCCGGAGAATCAGCGGTTAAGGCCGGTGAGCAGCGGTTGATCAGAGATCAGCGACGAGTGAACTGGGACCGAGGAACATGGATCAATTAGTTGCCGGACTTGGATGCATCGGGCCAGGTGGGGCTGGCCAGTTGGATGGTCATGACGAGGCTGTCGGGATAGATGGGGCCTTGTTCCCTGATAAAGGTGGGAACTTGCCCGGCCGCGGGCCAGATTTGGATATCGGGCGGAGCCTTGCCGATGATCGGCGCCACTACGCCAGCGAGTCCGGTGAGCTGGATTTTGATCGCGTAATGAATTGCTTTTCGGGGCGAGCCGACTAACGAAAAGCTGTCTTCGCCGATTTTGGAGATGACGAGTTTGGCCAGGAGTGGTCTGGGTGTGACTACCAGCACGGAGACTGTTTTTGAGGAGCCGCTAAAGTCCATGTTCTCAATGACAAGGGGAACTATGCCGTTGGCGAGGTCGGGCGGAAGCTGAACATGAGTGGTCTTGACGTCCTCCGTTCCGTCCGTTCCGGTGGTACGGGTCGTGACCTCGCCGCTCCGCCCATCGATGAGGACATCCAAGGGGTGAGGGAAGAAAGGCCCCTTCTGAATATGATGGTCGGAGATGAACTGAAAAGTGTGGCGCTCGGAGAAGACCGTGGTTTCGTCGTCGGAGGAGCCATCCTTGAAGTTGAAGATGGTTTGCAAGGTGACGTGATCGTCATGGACGGATTGAATGATATCTCCCGTGGCAACGACGCGGCCGTCGGGCGAACGCATTTCGAGGAAGCCGTGGATACTGCCCTGGACGTAGCGGACGATTGGTGGATCGGGCTGGGCGAAGACCGGCAAGGCGCAGAGCAGAATGGCGCAGAACAGCCGTGCGTATTGAAGCTCGAAGCGCGTCATTTGAATGTGGATGGGGTTGGTGGCGGAGGAGTTGCAAAAAGGCCGGGGACCAGGGACTTAGGGGACAGGGGAAAAAGCGTAGGTGTGAACGAGTGAAAAGATGAATTTAGTCGCCAGTGGCGAGGAAGACGATCTTCATGGAGCTAGCTGTAGCGGAGCCAGCGGAGGATTTCAGGGAGGGTGGCGCGCTTGCCGTACATGAGGATACCGATTCGATAGAGGCGCGACGAGAACCACAAAGCACCCCAGATTGTGAGCAGCAAGAGGCCGATGGAAGCTCCTATTTGCCAAACAGGGGGCATCTGCAACTCGACGCGCGGGAGCATGACATAAGGCGAGGTGAGCGGGAAGAGCGATGCAGCGATGGACCAGACTGAATTGGGATCCTTCAGCAGCAAGGGAAGAGCACCCATGCCCATATAGAGCGGGATGATGGCAAGAGGCATAAACTTCTGCAGATCCTGCGAGGTCTCGCAGGTAGCGGCGAGCCCGGAAAAGATGGCGCTGAAGAGAGCGAAGCCGAGCACAAAGTACACGGGGAACAGGAGGCTCAAAGTCCAGGAGAAACGGAGGCTGAAGTCGCCGGAGATCAAAGGCGCGGCGAGCGAAGACCCCAGAACCAGAATGGAGGCAAGGACCCATATGGCGATTTGGGTGAGGCCCACCGCGCCGACACCGA
>JBEKRG010000026.1:0-44258 GCA_049518955.1 Occallatibacter sp. | reverse complement strand
TGCTTCAAGATCCCGATGATCTGCTCTTCCGTGTACCGGCTCTTCTTCATCGCTCCGTCCTCCCGCTTAGATTACGAGAGAACTCCAGTTTCAACTGGTAGAGTTTTCCGGGGGCAGGTCAAGAACTTTTCCCAAGTTCATCGGCTGTTTTGTCGGTGTCCTCGCGTTGAGCGTTTGCATTTCAGGCCGGTTGTCTGCACAAGGATTCGGTAGCATCAACGGCACGGTGACTGATGCAAGCGGAGCGGTTGTTCCGGGCGCGAATGTCACAGCAACGCAAGTCGGAACGGGAATCTCGTCGACAACCGCTTCGGGCGGACAGGGAAACTTCGTTTTTAACACCTTGGCGCCTTCGACTTACAACATCACCGTCACGCGCGCGGGGTTCGAGGCCTATACACAGAAGGGCGTGCTTCTGCAGGCCGACGCCGCGGTCACGGTAAACATCACGCTGAAACCCGGCAGGGCGTCCGAGACTGTAACGGTAAGTGCCCAGACCGCCCAGGTGGACGTAACCACGGGCACGCTGTCGCAGGTCATCGGGGCGTCATCCGTGAATGGTTTGCCGCTGAATGGGCGGAACGCAGCCTCACTCACGGAGGACGTGGCTGGAGTGACAGTGGCTCCGCCGGCTTCGGCGGACCAAGGGGACACCAAGACCTTCCCCACAGCGATCACCATCTCGGCCAACGGCACGTTTGTGGGTCAGACAAACTTCATGCTCGACGGTGGCAACAATGTGGACGAGTACACCAACGTCAACCAGCCCTTCCCTATGCCCGATGCGCTGCAGGAGTTCTCAATCGATACCAACAACTACAGCGCGCAGTACGGCCAGAATGCGGGCGGCGTGGTCAACATCATCACCAAAAGCGGTACCAGCCAGTACCACGGCGACCTGTTTGAGTATGTCCGCACTTCCGACCTGGACGCGCAGGCGCCCTTGACCTATAGCGCCAAGACCGGCAAGGGCACAGTGGACCTGCTCCACCGCAACCAATTTGGCGGTACTGTGGGCGGCCCGCTTTCGATTCCGCACCTCTTCCACAGCAATAAGGCCTTCGGGTTTTTCGGATATGAAAAGACGATCGATCACGAGGCCGCAACCAGCGCCGGCACCACTCTGCCGACGATTACCCAGGCGGGCGCAAATTCTTCAGGCGGCGCGCCGGGCACAAATAATCTTGTGTTTACCGATTGCGTGACTGACCCGCTGATGCCGTCTGCGATTCTTCCTTCCACGATCACCTGTCCGAGCGGCGAATCGAACACGTGGAGCGGCTCCGCTCTCAGCCCCGTCACGGCCAACTTTTTCAAGTATGTTCCGCCGCTGACCACGAGCGGCTCCGTTTTGTACACACAGCCTGGTCTGTTCGGTTATGGCGAAATCACAGCCCGTGTCGACGATGAGCTAACGCCGAAGAACAAGCTGACGGTGCGCTACTTCTCTGACGAGTTCATCCTTCAAGGCGTGGAAAACCTCACGGACATCCTCAGCCTGGCTGACGGCGCTTCGAACCACCTCTACAATGCGCTGGTCTCAGAGACGCATACATTCAGCGACCACGTTGTGAATAACTTCATCCTCAGTTATCAACACCAGTACGACATTCGCGGCCCCAGCTCAAGCAGCCTCGACGTGGCCGATCTAGGCGTCCAAAACATCTGGCAGCCGGCTTTTAAGCAAATCAACGAAATCCAGGTGTCGAACCTTTTCACCATCAGCGTGAATCCCCAGGCTGCATTCGTCCGGAACAACTACACGCTCACCGACGACGTCCACTTCCTGCTTGGCCGGCACAATATCGACGCAGGCTATCACGGCGAGCTGTCGAAGATCGACGTCAACAACGACTTCGAGCAGCCTGGCGAGTTCTTCTTTAACTCCAACGTCACCCCCGACCCGGCGGCAAACTTCCTGTTCGGTAACCTCTCTGAGCTCATTCAGGCGTCGGGCGAGTACTTCAATGTCCGCGGCAAGTTCCAGGGCGCGTACGTTCAGGACAGTTGGAAAGCGACCCGCAACCTGACGCTGAATTACGGAGTCCGGTACGAACCCTTCATTCCCTGGCACAATCTGTTCGGCCGCATGGGCGGGTTCAACCCCACCCTTTGGGCGTCGGATACGCATTCCTCGGTGTATCCTCTCGCGCCAGCGGGGCTGCAATTCGCCGGCGATCCGGGATTTAATCCCAACGGCGTCGCCAATGAATACGACCACTTTATGCCCAGGCTGGGCTTCGCCCTTGACGTCTTCGGCAACGGCAAAACAGCCTTACGGGGCGGAGCCGGCATGTTCTATGACAGCCGCATCAATAGCACCTTGTTCGATATTTATTCGACGGGTTCACCACCATTCCTTCAGGCTGTGACTCTGCAGCAGACTGCCACGACACCGATCAACTGGGCCAATCCCTATGTCACCGCCGGGGTTGCGAATCCTTTCCCGTCGCCGCAGCCTCCGCCCAATACTGCTCCGATCTCGTCATCGAACAGTTGGCTGACTTTCGACCCGTACAAGGGCTTCCAGGATCCGGTGAACTATGCGTGGAATCTTGCCGTCGAGCAACAACTTACCAGCAGCCTTTCATTGCGCACCGCTTATGTGGCCACGCATGGGAGCCACGAATGGGAGGACACAGAGCTGAATCCCAACATAGGCGCAGTGAACGGAGTCGGCGGAGCGCTTAAATACAATCAGCCTGGCTGTTCGGCTACCAACAGTTGTTTCCCCAATTACATTACGGCAGCCAACACCGGCGGCAATACGAATTACAACTCCCTGCAAGTCTCGGCCGAGCAGCGCGTGCGCTACGGCCTGAGCTTGTTGTTCAACTACACCTGGTCGAAGGCGCTCAATGACATGCCGTGGAATCAGGCGGCTACATCGACTGGCGGCGGCGGCTCGTATGTTTACCCGATCACGATGTCGAACTACAAGGCACTCGACTACGGACCGGCGGACTTTAACCACACCAACATCACCGCCCTTTCGTACGTGTACACGGTTCCGAATTTCCTGAACGACGCACCAAGCGTGGCCCGTTATATTCTCAATGGCTGGGGGACCAACGGAATCTTCCAGTACCACAGTGGCGACCCGCTCACCATCTGGTCCAGCTCAGCCAACAACTCCGGTTCCCACCAGAACCGCGACCGCGCCGTATACAGCGGGAGCGGCGCTTACGTCGGCACTGCATGCGCCGTGGGAGCGACGAACTGCAGGAACTGGCTGAATCCGACCGCGTTTTCTGTCAATCCCGGCGGCACCTTCGGAAACGTAGTGAAAGGTTCCTTTGTGGGCCCGCATTACGTGGATTGGGACGCCAGCCTGACGCGTAAGTTCGCTTTCGGCGAGAGAACCTCGTTAAACTTCGAGGCCGACTACTTCAACCTGCTCAACCACACAAACCTTGGCGACCCTGGCACGACGTTGGGCTCAACGTTCGGCAAAATCACGAGCACCAGCCCACAGAACTGGACCACCGGTCCGGGATCAACATCCGATCCTCAGAACAGCCCTCGAATTGCCCAGTTGTCACTGAAGCTGCTGTTCTGAGCTTCACGGGGAGCGCGGCACAACGCAGCGCTCCCCAATTTACTTGATATAGCAATGGCAGGATGGTCGAGTGCCGGGTACTGCGGCAGCCGGAGGCCGTTTTTATCTCTAAAAGCAACCCGTGCGGAAGCAAAGGCCACTCGATGACTCAATCAGCAGAAATCGTCGCACAAATCCCGCTGCGAAAACTCCTGCTTTGCCTTTGTCTGGCGATGGCGTTCGCAATAGCGCGAGCGCAGGCCCCGCGCCCCGCTGCACAGGCGATGTATCGCAATCCGATTCTCTTCGCCGACTACTCTGACCCCGACGTCATCCGTGACGGCCTGAATTATTACCTCGTTGCTTCCACCTTTCATTTCGTGCCCGGCATTCCGATTCTTCAATCAACCGACCTCGTCCATTGGACGATCATCGGCCACGTGGTCGATCGCCTGGATATGGACCCGCGTTACAGCATGATTGGCGGCAATCGCTATGGCAAAGGGGTCTGGGCGCCTTCCATCAGAAAGCACGATGGCCGGTTTTATGTTTACTTCCCTACCCCCAGCGAGGGGATTTTCATGAGCACGGCAGGAAAGATCACCGGGCCATGGAGCGAGCCGCTAGTTGTGATCGCTGGACCTGGTCTCGAGGATCCCTGCCCCTTTTGGGATGATGACGGAAACGCTTACTTGATTCACTCCATGACTGGCGCCGGCCCGCTGATCCTGCACCGTATGTCGCCGGATGGCAAGCACGTGCTCGACGATGGAAAAATCATCGTTCAGGATCCCGCGAACCTGCCGGTGCTCGAGGGACCCAAACTCTACAAGCGCAATGGCTACTATTACATCTTTGCCCCCATCGGAGGCGTGGGCGGCGGGTCGCAGGTCGTGCTGCGCGCGCGGCAGATTTATGGTCCCTACGAGCATCGCGTGGTACTTACCCAAGGTTCGACCAGTATCAACGGTCCGCACCAGGGAGGGTATGTTGAGACGCCTGACGGCGAAGGATGGTTTGTTCACTTCCAGGCCGACGGCGCCCATGGGCGGATCGTTCACCTTGAGCCGGTCCGCTGGCACGATGATTGGCCAGTGATCGGCGCAGACCCTGACGGTGAGTCCGCGGGTCAGCCCGCTCCCTCCGGCCCGATTCCCGGCAATCCTCGCGTACCCTCGCGCCAGCGGCCACAGACTTCAGATGACTTCAACGGCGCAACACTCGGGCCGCAGTGGGAGTGGAACCATAACCCGGACGATGCACATTGGTCGTTGAGCGCCAGGCCCGGATTTCTGCGCCTCATTCCGATGTCAGCGGACGGATTGCTTTCCGCTCGAAATACGCTCACGCAGTCCATGCAGGACAACGCCTTCGAGTTCACTGTGCGCATCGATTTGACGGAAATGAAGCCGGGCGTTCACGCCGGCCTGGCGATGTTTGAATGTTCCGCCAGCGGACTTGAGATTGTGCAGTCCGAAGGCGAACGCCACTTAAGCCTTTTTCATCAACACGACCATACGGATGGGTTGTCACTTTCACAGGCTTTGATTCAGCTTCGCGTCGAAGTGAACGGCGATCAGGCTGTGTATTCTTATAGTCTTGACGACGGCGCGACATTCCGCCAGCTAGGCGCGCCTACTCCCATCCACTTCAGCTGGTGGAAAGGCTCACGTCCCGCTCTGTTTGCCTACACGACGCAATCCACTGAACCCGGAGCTGTCGATTTCGACTGGGTCCACTATCAGCCGCTCGGCCCAAACCCCTGGTAATCGTGAATTGGGTCAACCGGAAACTGGCGATCCGGCCTTTCCCTTCACACGCCGCCAAAAGGAGCATGATTCCGATGCAAACACGGCGAAAGTTCATCGCAGAAGGCGCCCGGGCCGCAGCCGCAACTGCTACCGTCGGATCAGCTGCTTCGCTTCTCGTGGGTTGCGCACATCACTCGGCGATTCCGGCGGTCTTGCCTGACTCATTCCACGACGTCGCGGGTTCGCGCTCACTCCAGGCTCACGCGCGCCGCCATGGCCTCGTCTTCGGCTCCGCGGTCATCATTCACAATGTGCAGGATGATCCCGACTTTTCTGAACTGATCAGCGAGCAGTGCGGCATCGTTGTGCCTACCGGCGAACTCAAGTGGATCGCGTTGCGCCCCGCGCCCGATCGTTATGACTTTTCGCGCCCTGACTTTTTGCTCGCGTTCGCGCAACACCATCACATGCTGATGCGAGGCCACACGCTCTGCTGGCATGAGTCCGTTCCCGATTGGATCAAGACCCCAGAAAACCGCCCCAACACACGCCGGTTCTTTGTCGATCACATCACCACCGTCTGCAAGCACTACGCCGGCCAATTGCAATCGTGGGACGTAGTCAATGAAGCGATTCTTCCCAGCGACGGCCAGCCTGGCGGATTGCGCAAATCCTTCTGGTACGAGCAAATGGGCCCGGATTACATCGACCTCGCCTTCCGAACCGCGCGTGCAGCCGATCCGCACGCCAAGCTCACCTACAACGACTACGGAGTTGAATTCGACAACGACAACAACGCGGAGCGCAGGCGCCTGATCCTCGAATTGCTGCGCGGCATGCAGAAGCGCGGAGTGCCGCTCGACGCGGTAGGCATTCAGAGCCACGTCAAAGCTGCGCAGCCCGACACTTTTGGCAAAGGCCTCGCCGATTATATTGAGGCCATCCGCCTGATGGGCCTCGAGGTCTACCTCACCGAAATGGATGTGAACGAGGACGACATTTCGACCGACGATCCCGTCAAACGCGACGTCATCATTGCGCAGACCTACACCGACTATCTCCGGGTTGCTCTCGCCAATCCGGCGGTAAAGATCGTCCTCACCTGGGACCTGAGCGACCGGTTCACGTGGCTCAACAACGGGCCAACCCACCATCGCAAACAGCCCAACCGTCCTCAGCGGTCGCTTCCGTTCGATCGCGATTTCCGCCCGAAAGACACCTTTTTTGCCATTCGGGACAGTTTCGATCACCGGCAGGTCGCGTAAATCCGGTGGCCCGACCCGGACGGCCAGTCTGTGGGAAACCAGGCAGTTATCGCCTTGATGACCCTTTCGGGGCATATCCACCTAACACATTTTTCCGTGTATTCTGGAGGTGATTGCCGAGGGGCTTGCTCCACGACGACACCCGGGTTTTGCGCTGACAGATTGCTGTTGAAGAGAAGGAGTTCCGAATGACTCGCCGCTACGCTCTTCTCCTGGCCCTGATGCTGGCCGCCGCTGTTCTTCCGTTGCGCGCGCAAACCGGTTGCACTGACTCGCCGGAAGATCCAACCATTGTGCTGGCGCTGGTGGGTGGCGCGGGCGCCCTCGTGGCCAGTGCGCGGGCAGCGCGCAGCCGCAAGCGTTAGCTTTCAACCAGCGATCCGGCCTCGTACATGGATTGGGGAATTCGACGGTGAACCTTCCCCGCATTCTTCTCTCGCTTTCGATGTCTGCCAGCTTGGCTGCGCTTTGTTCTGCCGCATTGGTCGGTTGCGGCGGAGTTGTCACCACGGGTGGCGGCGGCGGAGGCGGTTGTACCCCAAGGGTGGGTTCCAATGCGCCCGCCTCCTGTCCATCCAGAGCCCCAGTCGCCGGTGTTTCCTTCAGCGGCAAAGTGATGGCCGCCGCAAAGCCAGTCGTTGGCGCTTCCGTCCAACTCTATGCGGCGGGCAATTCCGGCAATGGCTCTGGTTCTGCACCGCTGCTGACCGCTCCGCTGACCACAGCTGCCGATGGCAGTTTCAGCGTTCCTGCCGGCTACATCTGCCCCTCGGCGCAAACTCCCGTCTATCTGCTCTCTAAAGGCGGCCAACCGGCCTCTGCGGCCTCGCCAAACTCATCGCTTTGGCTGATGACCGCACTCGGTCCCTGCGGCAGCGTCAATTCGGGGAGTTCGTTCGCCGTCAATGAAGTCACCACAGCCGCGTCGGTCTGGGCGCTCGCTTCCTTCATGTCCGCCGGAGGAATTGTCGGCGCTAGTTGCACCAATACAACAGGCCTCGACAACGCCTTCACTACGGCCAACGAACTCGTGAATGCCGCCACCGGCGCGTCGCCCGGAGCTGGTCTTCCCTCGACGCTCACTGTGCCCACCACCAAGCTGAACACGCTCGCCAACGCGCTGGCCTCGTGTAGTGCGTCTGCCGGCGGCAGCGCCTGCTCCCCGCTCTTCAACGCTGCAACCAGCAGCGCCGCTCCGGCCAGCACACTCGACGCCGCACTCAACATTGCGCGCGCCCCGGCGAATAACGAAGCGGCAATCTATTCTCTCGCCGCAGGCAGCGGTGTGTTCTCGCCGGTCCTCGCCGCCGCGCCCCCTGACTGGATGCTGCACAATACCCTCTCGGGCGGAGGCATGGATTCGCCCGCGTCGGTCGCAGTCGACGCATCCGGCAACGTCTGGGCCTCAAGCTACTTCAATGCCGTGTCCGAGTTTTCTCCGGACGGCGCCACAACCTTTCCTGCAGGAATCACAGGCTCCGGAATCAACGAATCCTATGGCATGGCGCTCGATGTCCAAGGTAACGTTTGGATCGCCAACGAGCAAACCACTTCGAACAGCGGCAACGGCAATGTCACTGAGCTGAATTCCTCCGGCCAGGCCATCGCAACCGGAATCACCAGCGGAGGCATCTACTTTCCCCTCGGCGTGGCCGCTGACCCCAACGGCGATATGTGGTTCGCCGATTACGGCGACTCGAAAGTCACATTGCTGTCGAGCTCCGGCGCTGCGATCTCAAGCTCTGCCGGCTGGGGCGGCACTGCGCTTGCGTTCCCTGTCGCATTGGCCGTCGACGCCAGTCACAACGCCTGGGTTGTAAATCAGGGCGGCCTGCTTCCCATCACCTTAATCTCCGCGGATGGCTCCAAGGTGACCAGCTACAACTGCGATTGCAATGGAGCATCGGGTGTTGCCACCGACCAGAAGGGCAACATCTGGATCGCCAATTACTACGGCAATAGCATCAGCGAAGTCGATACCTGCGGAACGCTCGAACTCGATGCCGCGACTGGCGGCGGCGTGCTGCGTCCTCAAGGAATCGCGGTCGACGGAACGGGAACGGTCTGGGTTGCCAACTACCAGGGCAACTCGCTCTCTGAGCTCGGTGGCGCGTCCAGCGCGGCGCCCGGCACGTTTCTTTCGCCCTCCAGCGGATTCGGCGCCGATGCTTCCCTTCTCGATCCATACGGATTGGCAATCGATGCCAGCGGAAATCTTTGGCTAACGAACTCCGGCAAGAACACGCTCACCGAGTTCATCGGTGTCGCAGCGCCGGTAAAAACGCCGCTAGCCGGCCCGCCGCAAACGCCGTAACGCGTATCGACATATACGGGCGCGCGGCGAGATGCGATGATATCGAACGAGGACGGTCAGTTTAAGAGATGGCCCTCGCGACACCGCAAGCCGATCAAGCAGCGCTCGGACCGCTCGCAGACTCTCGCCGGTGGTCGGCGCCATCCATCGTGCTTTGGTGCGCCATCGGCCTTCTTGCCGCGGCAGGCTGCCTCGGCATCGAACGCGAGCTCGCTCTGCTCTGGCGATGCTGGACCACCGATCCTCTGCGTTCGATCGGCATGCTCATCCCGCCGGCCAGCGTCATCCTCACTCTTCGCGTCTGGCGACAAAACGGCTGGCAACTGCGCGGAAGCTGGTGGGGCTTGGCCCTGATCTGCGCCGCATTCTTCATCAGCATTCTTCACCAGAGCGCCGAACTTTTCTTTACTGCAGGCAGTGCGCTCGTCTCCCTCATCCCGCTCACCTTGCCTGTCTATCTCTACGGCAGCGGAATCGTCCTTCTCTTCGCCGGCGCGTGCGTCTGGCGCAAGGCATGGTTCCCTCTCGCGCTGTTGTTGCTCTCGCAGCCGGTGCCTGTGCTCACCAGCAGCATGATCGATATTCCTCTGCAGAACATCTCCGCCCGAGTCGCGCGCGATTTCGCAGTGCTCATACACTTTGCGCCCACCACCCCGCAGCTGCGCCTCATGTTCTCGCCCGACTTCGGCATGTTCATCGCGCCCGGCTGCGACGGGATTCGTGGCGCGGTCACTCTGGGATACCTGGCCCTCATCCTCGGCTACGTCAAGCGCGCTTCCCTGCGCCGCTGGGCAGCGTATGTCATCGGCGGCGTACTCCTCGGATACATCTTCAACTTCATCCGACTCTGTTTCCTTGTCATCTATTACCGCATCGCACTGGGCCATCCAGCGCTTGAAGGCGTCGCGAAGCAAGCCGACTACGCTATCGGAAGCTGTTTGTTCCTCCTGGCCATCCTGATCTTTCTTCGCCTCGCCAGCCTCAAAGCAGCGAATTCAGCTCCCGCCAGGCTCGAGGAAGCCGATGAAGAGCCGCGCACTCGCATCGAAAATCCGGCGTCGCGAACCAAAGGTCTTTTCGTCAAGTGCGCCGCCTTTGCCGTCGCAGTTCTTGCCGTCCTGGCTCTGCGGTCCTCCGCGCTTCGATCACGGCAAAGCGCGCCAGCCTCAACCCTGCCTTCGACTGCATCCCTCGCACGCTTTCCGAAACAGATCGGCGGCTACGCGCTCACTCGCACCTGGTACGAACAGTCCGGCGGACAAACGCTCGTCGAAAGCGGAGCCTATTCTGCTCCCGGATCAGATGAAATCATCCTCGCCGTTTGGGTTGCACCGTTCGTCTACTATCACGACGCCAACTCGTGTTGGCTTGCACGCGGCCTCCAGCCCGAACGAGTTGCTTCTCTGCCATACGTCACCGCACAAGGCAATTCCCTCGATCTGAGCACCGGTTATTACAACGATGGCGTCACCGACAGTATCGTCGTCAGCGTCGCCTGTACCCCTGGGTCCTGCTCACAGTCGCAACAAGTTGCATCCAAGGGTCACTTCAGCTTCTTCATTCTCAAGCCGCTGGTCAGCGAGCTCGCGGGCGGGGGGGCGCATCCCGTTCCCATCATGATTCGCATTGACCGTCCGCAGCCTGACCGCCTCCAATCCGACAGCCCGCAATCTGACCGGATTCATACAAATGATCCGACGGCGGCAACGCAAGCGGCTCTCACCGCCGAGGCGCAGAGATTTCTATCAGGCCTCGATCCCATGAACCTGAGCCAGGCATTTCAGTGAACGCGCCTGACGCTGCGCTTCGTTGGCCGATATGCCTCACTGGCCGAGGAAATGAAACTCAGAAATGTTTTAGGAATAGCCATCAATCGTAGGATTTCCTGATGGATGGCGGGGACGACGGGGCTCGAACCCGCGACCTCTGCCGTGACAGGGCAGCGCTCTAACCAACTGAGCTACGTCCCCCGAATTGCCGTGGCAGCAATTGGGTTAATACAAGATCTAGTTTATCAGACCGGTCGGGTCCGTGATCGCGTCCAGCAGCGTCTCCCCGGGATGATTTTTGATCCGCCGCCAACGCGCGCCTCAGCGCCGTTTGCCACGCTTGAGCGTCACCTTCACGATGTCGTTGCTGTTCATGGGTACCGTGACTTCGATCGAGCCATCTGGCCCGCTGAGCACAGTTCGATCGGTTTCGGGAAGGTCGCGTGTCAAATCGTTCAGATGCGCAACCTGAGAACGTGTCAGGTCTTTGGGGGACCCCATCTCCATGTAAGCGGTATACGCATCGTTGGCCTGGTACCCGGTGCGATGCACTTCAAGGCGGTAAGCGGCGCCGGGAACCAGATGCCTAACTCGCAGTTCGACAGGCGCGGCCGCGTGTGCGGGAACCAGCCGCGTGTAGAACGGCCGATCGCTCACCTTCTGATCCGGCTGTTCAAAGTTCCAGATTACGGCCGTAAAATACCCATTGTGAGTTGACAGCATGGCCTCGGGATCGCTTGCCGCGATGCTTTCCCCTTGAAGCGCGTGAAGATACTTGTAGGCGAAGAAAGCCGGCTTGCGAATGCCTTCGCGGTTCAGAAGCCCGAATCCGCCTTGAAAGGATGCGGTGGGTGGCCCCGATTCCTCAAACAGGTCGCTGTAGGTCCAGTAGCTCATGCCTTGCAACAGCCCTTCGCTCGTCTTGAGTTTGCTCAGGATGTACGGCGCGCTGACGTACGAATCGTGGACCGGATCCCGCGGCGTGTAGCTTGTGCTCCACTCGGTGAAGTACAGCGGAAGCCCGGGAAAAGCTGAAGCCGAAATCTGCTCGCGAACGCGCCGAATGTCGCCGATGATCGCGTCCGGAGAAGGGTCGAGCTTGGTATCGCTCTTGCCTTCTTCATCGAGAAATCCACCCTGCACGCCATACGTGTGCGTGGTCACGAAGTCGATCGGCGCGCCGCTCTGCTTAACATGCGCTAGAAACTCCGGAACCCATGCCGCGCCAGCCGTAGACGGGCCGCCAACACGCAATACGGGATCTACGGCTTTAATCGTCTTCGCGGTCAGGTCGTACAGAGCAAAGTAAGCATTCTGGTCCGCGCCTTCCCAAAAGCCGGAAAGGTTCGGCTCGTTCCAGACTTCGAAGTACCAGCTGTGCACCTCGTCTCGCCCGTAGCGCTCTTCAATATGGCGAATAAAGGCATCGACCAGATCATGCCAACCCTCTGGCCTGGGGTGCGATGTGTTGCCATGCCAATAGAAAATGCTGTTCTGTGACGTGGCAATCGCGTCGGGCGTAAAGCCGAGTTCAACGAACGGTTTGACGTGCCGCGCCAGCAAGTCGTCGTAGAGCTGGTCGATCTTCGTCCAGTCATACACGGTCTTGCCGTTCTCCACTTTCACCGTCCCCAGCACATCGTGAAAAATCGCATGAAAGCGAATGTAGCGAAAGCCGAGCTCATCCACTGCCAGCTTGAGCTGGGCCTGGCTGTCATCGCGAATCAGAGTTCCTGGGTAATCGGACCCCACCGACAGGTCGAAAAAGCGGTCGACCGGGCCGCTGGTGCTGCTGATATCGGCGAGAATGCGGCGTGGTGGCGGCTGTTGTGCTCGCGCGCAAACGGCGCAGGCGAGAGCAGCGGTAAGAGAACCAAGGAAGACGAAAAGAAGACGTCGCATTGCTGAACTGCACATGTAGATCGCACTTTCCTTAAAACGTTGGCCTGCGGAATTGCAGCGGGCTTCGCCCTAGTGCAGCTGGATCCGGGTTGCTGCACCTTTGTACTCCACGTTTCTGGCCTCGTTTGCCGTGAACGGAAAGCCTGCGGGATGGGTCTTCGAAACCAGGACCACCCGGAAGGTGCGCTGCGGCAACATCCCCGTGAACGCGCCGGTGCGTTCACCGATTGTGAGAGTGTGCGTGCGGTCATCCCACTGCATTGGAATCTCGGAGAAAGCTCCCTTCTCGTAATCGAACGTCGTGCCTTGATCCTCATATAGCGTGAATCGGCCGTTAGCTCCCGCGTAGACGCAAAGTGTGATGAGATCGGCGGCCTTTTCGCCGATGTACTGCATGTCCGGCTGGTAGGGAATGATCGACCCAGCCCGCACGAAGACCGGTATCTCGTCATAAGGCGCAGCGGCAACAATGCTGCCTGAACTGGCAGGCCGTCCGCTCCAGTACTCGTACCATTGCGCGCCGCTCGGAAGATACACGGAACGGCTGCGCTGTTGGTACTGCGTGATGGGCGCAACCAGAAGCGCCGGACCGAACATATATTCGTCGTTCAGCTCACGCGCGGCGCGATCTTCAGGAAAATCCATCACCAGCGCGCGCAGCATCGTGTAATCCCGTTGCGTGGTCCAGCCGGCCATTGAGTAGATGTAAGGAAACAAGGCGTAGCGCAGGCGATCGAACTTCAATTCCGCATCGAAGGCCGGCGAACCCTCACCGAGGGTCCACATTTCGCGGTGGCGCAACTCGCCGTGCACGCGCAGCAGCGGCGTAAATGTCGAAAACTCGAACCAGCGAGCATTCAGCTCCCGCCATTCCTCCTGGTTAGCTGCGGTCATCGGCTCATGCTCAAATTTTCTTTGCATCGTGTAGCCGCCGGTGTCCATAGTCCAGTAGGGCAGGCCCGAGATACTCGCGCCCAAACCTGCCGCAATCTGCTTGGCCATCGCGGTCCAGGTCGATGTTGTGTCGCCGGACCAGATCGCAGTTGAGTAACGCTGAATGCCCGCGAATCCCGACCGCGTGAGGATGAAGATGCGCTGGTTGGGCGCGGCTTGGCGCTGCCCGGTGTAAACTCCTTCGCTGTTTTCAAGCGCGTAGCCGTTCAGCATGCGCGAACCTGTGCCCAGGTATGTCGGATTCATGTGCGTGCGCTGGCCATCAAGCGAAGGCGGCGAAGGGAGCAGGTCCGGCTCGGTGGCATCCATCCACCATGCATCGATGCCCTTGGAGAAGAGGTGCGTGTCGATCTGGGACCAGAACAGCTTGCGCGCGCCGGGATTGAAGGCGTCGTAAAAGGTGTAGGGCTGATCGATCCAATCGTTGATATGCTCCGTGAGATTGGGCAGATAAAGATATCCATCGGCCAGCATCTCTTTGGCGTTTGCCGTATTGGGATTGAATTTTCCCCAGACAGAGATCATCACGTGCGCGTGTTGGGCGTGAATCGCCTTGATCCATGCATCCGGATCGGGAAAACGCGTCGGATCGAACTCATGCGAGCCCCACGCGTCCGGCCGCCAATACTGCCAATCCTGCACGATGTTGTCGAAGGGAATGTTGCGCTTGCGAAACTGCGCCACCACATCAAGGGACTGCTGGGCGGTCTCATAGCGCTGGCGCGACTGCCAAAGCCCGAAAACCCAGTTGGGCAGCATGGTTGCTTTGCCGGTCAGCATTCGATAGCCTGCGATGACCTTGTCCATCGAAGGGCCGTACACAAAGTCGTAGTCGATGCCGTCGCCGACCTCCGACCACAGAGAGGTTTTGTCGTCGGGCGGGGGCGTTTTCCATTGAAATTCAAGTGTGCTTTGCTGTTCCGGATCGTTTTCAATGCGGATTGGATAGCGATGGCCGGCCTCGAGATGCACGCGAATCTGATCATTCGATGTGAGCCAGTTCTGCCTCCAGTGGTCCATCACCAGTTTGCTGTCGAACCAGACCTCGATGCCGCCATTCGAGTACGCGCGGAACTGATACTCGCCAGTTGTGGGAGCAAGGATCGAGCCGGTCCACGCCACTTTCTTCAAGCCCGGGCAACGAGCGCCGCCGCAGCCGTCGGCGTGCAAAGGCAGGTGTAACGATATGTCCGCGGTCTGGCCTGGGGGCGCGTCACCATCGACGACAGCCAGGGTAAGCCCGCCCGGCTTGCCCCCCGCGTCGTAAAGATCGGCAGCCGGAATCGTGGTGAATGGACGCAGATCGCCGAAGCGCGTGAACGACGTGTTGTCCCAAAAAATCCCGTAGCCTTTAGAAGAGACCAGAAAAGGCACCACGACGTTGGTATTGTGCTGCCACAAATCCAGGTCGTAGCCCTTGATGTCGACGGTGCCCAAATGCATCTGTCCCAGCCCGTAGAGAGATTCACCGTCTCCCGCCTCCCACTTCTGCTGAACATGAAGAGTCTGTTCGCCCTGTACGGTGGCCGGATCGAGAATTCGGCCGCCCGCCGCTTCGGCGAGGAGCGCGTGCCCCGCGCGATCGGCAAATAAAACCGCGCCGCTCTCGCGATCAACGCTGACGCGCAATTGATCGGTGACCAGCGTGTAACTGGCCTTCGATTCGACGATTTGGAAAGGCGTGTGACGCGGCGACAACGGAACGCGGGCGATCGAAGTGCGGCTGAAAAAACCCGGCGACTTGGAAAAAGCCACACGCACAGCGGAGTCGCCAAGAATCTGGATTCGAAGTTCGCCGTTGGGCAGGCGCAGGTTCACGCCATCCGGCTTACGTTCCATTGTGATTCCAGATGAGTTGATTGCCTGCCCTGAAACGCTCAAACAGATTACGCAGAGAGCCAGGTAGATATTTCGCATGTTGAAAGGATACGTCCAGCGGCCAGCTTCAGCCGTTCACGACGGCCCGCGCGGCGCGCCCTGAAGGCACGTAGCCCATGTCCATCGAGATTCCGCGAACGCATTGCAATAAATGGTTGGCGATGGCCGGCAGCTTTTGCGCGGTCACACGGAATGACGGCCCGGATACGCTCACAGCCGCCACCGGCAGCCGCTGCGCATCGAGAATCGGAACGGCGATGCAGCGAAGGCCTTCTTCCAGCTCTTCGTCGTCGACCGCGTAGCCCCGGCGGCGGGTCTTTTCAAGCTCCGTGCGCAGGGCCTCGGGCGTGGCGATGGTGCGGTGCGTGGGCCGCTCGTAGCGGATGCGCCGGATAACCTCCGCGGCGCGCTCCGGCGGCAGGAATGCCAGAATTGCCTTGCCCACTGAAGTGCAATGCACGGGATTGCTGGCGCCGATGCGCGTGATCATGCGCACCGCGCGTGTGGGCTCAATCTTGTCGATATAAATTACGCGCGCCGCCTCGAGCAGCGCCAGGTGCGCCGTCTCTTCGGTCTCAGCCACCAGCCGCCGCAGGTGCGGCTGCGCCCGGTCGCGCAGATCGTACTGTTCAATCGCCCGGTTGCCGAAGTCGAACAGCCGCAGCCCCAGCCGGAATTTCCCGTTCGCGGTCCGCTCCACCATGCGATGCCGCTCCAGGACCATCAGGAAGCGGTGCGCCGTGCTCTTGTGCAACTGCAGCGAGGCTGCCACCTGCGCCAGGCCAAGCGGCGTTTCACTTTCGCCAAGCAGGTCGAGTACTGCAAAAGCGCGATCGAGCGCCTGTACTTTATAAGTGCCTTGGGGAATCGCGTCTCGCATATTGATCCTCTGTTCCAAGCCTTGAGTCCATCTCTAGATTCTCATATGCTGGGACGCGGGTCAACAGGTGAAACGCTGGTTTTTGGGCCGCTCTTTCTGTCTTCTCCGTCCCTCCGGGCCCACACCAGAGTTCGTGCAGCCCCCATCGCCTCCGTCCGGCATTGACCGAAGACCACCTGTCCGCGAAAAATGGAGACAACCGCACCAACATCCCCGGCAAATCAGGACATGCAATGGATAAGAGCAAGGTCGGTACTTTCGTATTCATCTCTATTGCCTCAACCTGTCTCAATGGCCAACCAGCCGCCCAGCCGGTTTGGGCCGTTCACCAATCGCCCGACGAGTCCGGTATTTATTACGCCGGTCCCGAAGTCTCGGCACCGCGGCTTGTAAGCGTGATGCCTGCGACGTATCCCGCCTACACCAACAGCAAAGACGTCCAGGGGATGACCGTGCTCGCCATGGTCATCGGAGCCGATGGAGCCCCCAGCCATATACAACTTCTTCATTCTGATGGCGACGCGTACGACCAGGCTGCCACTGAAGCTGTGCAGCAGTCGGTATTCGAGCCGGGAAAGCTCGCGGGGAAGCCGGTGCCGATCTGGATTGACGTTCGTGTGGTCTTCCGCGCAAACCGAGCTCAGGCACTGCCTGAGGTCTTAGTCACGGAGCGAGATTTGCCGCCGCCGGGCGAGTCCTTCTTTGAGAACAAGTACCATCGTCCCATTGATTACACACCGCCGGTTCTCATTCACACTGTCGACGCCGACTTTGTCGATCCATTTGCCCGAAATCCGATTGTTCAAGTGGCCACAGTAACGGTGACCGTAGGCGCCGACGGACTCCCGAAGGCGGTGCAAATGCGCCAGGGCCTCGGATTTGGTCTCGACAAGAAAGCCATAGCAGCCGTCTGGCACGATCGTTTCCTGCCCGCTACCAAAAAGGGCAAGCCTGTCGAAGACCTCGTCGACGTGAAGGTCGAGTTTACAAAATTTTGATCCGCGTTCCGGGCTGGAAGCTTACGCGTCGGCTTCTTCCACTTCGCCGCCCTCGCCTGGCGCAAGAAACAGATTTGCTTCAAGCCCGTGCTGGCGAGTGTAGAGATCGTAGTACCGGCCGCGCATCGCGAACAGCGTGCTGTGATTACCGCGCTCCACGATGCGCCCTCCCTCGACCACGAGAATCTGGTCGGCGCGGCGAATGGTCGACAGGCGATGCGCAATGACGAAAGTAGTGCGTCCCCGCATCAGCTCGGACAGCCCGCTCTGGATCATTCCCTCCGATTCGGAATCGAGCGAACTGGTGGCTTCATCCAAAATGAGAATCCTCGGATCGGCCAGCAGTGCCCGCGCAATCGACAGACGCTGGCGTTGCCCCCCGCTCAGCTTCACGCCGCGCTCGCCGACGATCGTGTCGTACCCTTCGGGAAAGCGCTCGGTGAACTCATCCACGCAAGCCGTGTGGCAGGCGAATTGAAACTGCTCCTCGGTCGCATCCGGCCGCGAGAACATGATGTTCTCTCTGATCGTTCCGTCGAAAAGAAACGACTCCTGAAGCACTACGCCCAGTTGCGAGCGATATGTATTCAGGTCCACGGTCGCAAGGTCGATGTCGTCAACCAGCACCTGCCCGCTCACCGGCGTGTGGAAGGCACAGATCAGGCTGATGATCGTCGACTTGCCCGAGCCCGACGATCCTACCAGCGCGGTCACCGATCCGGGATCGGCGCGAAAGGTTACGTCGTGCAGCACCGGTTTCTCCGGCGTGTAAGCGAAATCCACATGCTCAAATCGTACGAAGCCGTGGATCTCGCCCAACTTGACTTGGCGCCCCGCATCCGCGAACTCGTCCTTTTCCGAAAGAATCTCCATGGTACGATCGATGCCCGCCACTGCCTCAGTGAGTTGCGTGCCGATATTCACCACCTGAATGACCGGCGCAATCATGAATGCCAGAAACATCGTGTACTGGATGTAAGTTCCGTCGTCCATCCGGTTTTGCAACGCCAGATGCCCGCCCATGAACATCACCAACGCGCCCACAATCCCCAGCACCGTCGTGGCTGTCATGGACATCACGCTGGTCATGGTCAGCGTCTTCATCACGTTGTCCAACAGGCGCAGAACTCCCACCTTAAAGACGGCCGCTTCGCGTTCCTCGGCGTGATAGCCCTTCACCACGCGCACGCCTCCCAGCGATTCGGTCAGCCGCCCCGTCACTTCGCCAGTAATCTTGCCCCGTTCGCGAAAAATGGGACGGATCGTTTTGAAGGCGTACTGCAGAACGAAGACGAAGACGCCGACCACCGCGAAAACGATCAGTGTCATCTCAGCGCTGCGGTGCAGCAGGAAGATGAACGCCATCACCGCCGTCAGCAGGCCGCCCACAAACTCCACCAGGCCCGTCCCGATCAGGTTGCGCACGCCTTCCACGTCGCTCATGATCCGCGAAACCAGCAGGCCGCTGCGGTTGGCGTCATAGAAGCTGACCGAAAGACGGCCTACATGCCGCTGCACCTCCTGGCGCAGATCGGCAATCATCCGTTGCGCGGCCTTCGACAAGAGCTGTGTGTTTGAAAACGATGTGATTGATTGAATGAACGTGGCGATAAGAACCGCAATGACCAGCGGCATCAGCTTGTCGCTCTCATGCTTCCTAAGCACCAGGTTGACAAACGGTCTGGCCACGAATGGCAGCGTCAAACCGGCAACGCGATTGATGGCCACTAGCACCAGGCCCAGAAGCAGCAGCCATTTTCTCGGCCGCACCAGCCTCCAGATTTCCGGCATCGCCTTGCGGAAATCGACCTTTTTCTTCTGCTGGTCGGCGCCCGCGCGCGCGCCTCCGCCGCGCGGTGAGCGCTCGGCACGCATGCCCATTCCCATCCCGCCGCGCATTGTTCCCATGGATTATTCCTGACGTGACCTGCGTGCTTGGATGAACGAGTGGACACAAAGATTCACGTAAATCAGCAGCAGGATCGCCATTGTCAGTTTGGCAGCGAGCGCAATGTAGTCCGGATCCTCACCCAGCGACCGCGCGTGGCCGTAACCCTGCAAGGCCGCCGCGATCGCGCCAATCAGGCCCAGCAGCCCAACCGTTACATTGATGTGCATGAAAATCTTGCGCCGCTTCTCGCTGGGACTGATGGCCAGAGCTCCACCAGCACAGAGAGCTAGACCCCACCACGTGGGAATCAGCGCCGTGTAGTGGATGCTCCCTGTGCCCCAAAAGCCCACCAATCCTAAGATAATCAGCAAAACTCCGAAGACAATCGTTACCCTCGCCATGCCATTTCTCCCTCCTTCCGCATCGCCAAGGATAACAGTTGAGAGCGGTCACTGATCACTGACAGCTGCCGCTGCGTTCACCGCTGAATCCGCGCCGATCCACCCTTTGCAAACGCGCGCACCTGGTCGAGAGTCGCCATCGTCGTGTCGCCGGTGAACGTAGTCAGCAGCGCGCCGTGCGCCCAGCCCAGTTTCAGCGCATCCTCCGGCTTCTCGCCGGTTAGAAGGCCGTAAATGAACCCAGCCGCAAATCCGTCGCCGCCGCCCACCCGATCCACTACGTCGAGTTCTGCCGTGGGCGCAACATAGGTCTTGCCATCGATCCACGCCACCGCGCTCCAGCTGTGCCTGTTGGTGGAGTGCACCTCGCGCAGCGTAGTCGCCACGATCTTCACGTGAGGATGCTTTTTGACCACGTTGTCGATCATCGCGAAGAACGCCGCCGGATCGAGCTTCGACTTCGCGTGAACATCGGGTCCTGGAATGCCAAGTCCCTTCTGCAAATCCTCTTCGTTCCCGATCAGCACGTCGACGTTTTTCACGATCGTCGCGATAGTCTCCACGGCCTTGTCCGCTCCACCCGAAATCTTCCACAACTTCTCGCGGAAGTTCAGGTCGAACGAAGTCACCGCTCCGGCATCCTTGGCCGACTTCATCATCTCCGCAACCAGCTGCGCTGTCGTGGCCGACAGCGCAGCAAAGATTCCGCCCGAGTGCGCCCAGCGCACGCCCCCCGCGCAGATCTCCTTCCAGTCAAAGTCGCCTGGCTTCAGCATTGCGCCGGCTTCATTGGCGCGGTTGTAGAACACCACCGGCGGCCGCACACCGGCGCCGCGATCGCTGTATACCGTCGCCATATTCGGGCCCGTCGCGCCGTTGTGCTCAAAGTGCTTGTAGATCGGCCTCACGCCCATGGCGCGCACGCGCTCAGCGATCAGGTCCCCGATGGGATAGTTCACCATCGCCGAAGCTACCGCCGTCTTCATTTGGAAGCAGTCCGACAGGTTCGCGGCTACGTTGAATTCCCCGCCGCTCACGTGAATCTTGCACCCCGTTGCCTTGCGAAAAGGAATAATTCCCGGGTCGAGCCGGTGCACTAGCGCCCCCAGCGCGAGAAAATCCAAAGCTCCATCCTTGCGAATATTCAGCCCGTCACTCATCGTTCTCTCCTTACGTTCGTTCAAATCCGATGCAAACTTCGATCTGACTCGATTTGCTGCCCACTAAAATCCCTTTTGTGCCAGTTAGTCGTCTGCACTCTCGCATTGACCCCGCGGCATGCAGCCACACCATCGAGCTAAAGGCTAATGGCTAAGAGCTAGACACTGTCTTCTTCACATCCGCCACTACCTGCTGCGGCGTCCACTCGTTGCCGGGATAAAACTGCGCTACCTTGCCTTCCGGACCGATTAATGTTGTCGAAAGTGTGTGCGTAATCGTGTCGTCCGGGCCCGGCGAAATGCCTACATCGAAATACTTCGCCATTTCCAGCAACTCTGGCTTCGTCGGTACGGCAAAATCCCAATGCGCGAAAGCGCCTTTCGCGTTGTTGCCGATATACTCTGCTCCATAAGCACGCAACCGCGCAGGCGTGTCGTGTTCCGGATCGAAGCTAATGCACAGGAGGTGTGTCTTCGCGTAAATGACGGAGTTCGCCGCCAACTGCTGATTGATGACTGCAAAATTGTGCGTGATGAGAGGGCAGAAGTTGGGCAGCGGGCAGCGCGTGTAAATAAACGTCAGCAGCAATGTCTTGCCGCGGAACTGGCTCAGGTGAATCGCGCGCCCATCCTGATTGCGCAGCTTGAAATCTGGAACGTCGTCGCCTGTCGTCGGCACGTGATAGAACACCGCGGGCTTGTAATCCGGCTTGCTCTGCGCGATCACAACAATATGATCCAGCATCACCGTCTCTTCGGAACTCTTCTCGACCAGCACATCCGCGGTGATCGTGTCCCCTGGATGCAAATCGGTGGCAATGGTGGGGTCCTTCAGCTGATACGGCATCGTCATTGCATCCATGAAGCCCGGAATGGCCTCATGATTTACCACCACGATTCCGTTCGCGACGTCGGTCGACACAATCTTTCCGCGCAGGTGATACACCGTGTATGGTGAACTCGCCGAACTCTGCGGCCCCGCCGTTGAGCTGGAATGACATCCGGCGACCGCGGCAACGGCAAGAAAACAGCTTGCAAGGATGATCCGCATGACAAGCCATAGTGTACAACCAGTGGACTGACCACGTGAAAGCGGGTAATGCGTATGCTTCTGACCTTCTTTTTTAACGACTCGTTCGCTCCTCATATTGATCGGCCTGCACTGTTCCCCTCCGGAGGTATCCTTAGGCCTAAGGCGGTGAACAACGAACTATGATCCGCGAACTTTCATCTGAGGTCGACGCATGGCTGCGCGGCGGCGGGCTCGTAGTTACGGCCAGTGAGCGCGCGGCTCGGTCGCTCACTCAGGCCTTCCACCGCGCGCGCCGCGCCGAGGCTCTCACCGCCTGGCAAGCTCCCAACATTCAGGACTGGCAATCCTTTATCCGTAACGCCTGGGATGAGTGCAACCTTGGCGGCCGTATCGTTCTGAACTCCTTGCAGGAGCAATCACTCTGGGCCGGAATTGTGACCGCGTCCGCGCCAGAGTCTGCGCGAGTCGCTGGCGCACGCGATCGTCTCGCATCTCTAGCAATGGAAGCGCACGGCCTCATATGCGCTTACTCATCGCAGTTGCTCAACAGAAAAGCGCGGACTGCCTGGGATCAGGACGCCGGGGCCTTCAGCGAGTGGCTTGCGGAATTCGATGCGCTCTGCGGCACCGGTGGCCTCATCAGCCCCGCGCGTCTGCCTCTCGAGTTGATTGAGACCTTGAAACAAGATTCCGCCGAGCGCTCTCCGCTGCTGCTCGCCGGCTTCGATCGCATTTTTCCCACACAGCAGGCACTCTTCGCTGCCTGGGGCGACTGCACGCAGGTTCCGCTTGGACCAACTGCCGCGCGAATCGAATTCCATCAAGCCGCAGATCCCGTCTCCGAACTCGCCGCCTGTGCGATCTGGTCGAAACAGCAGCTCGCCGCTAATCCGCATGCGCGCCTGCTCGTTGTCACGCAGGATATGCCCAAACACCGCGGCGAGATCGAGCGCGTGTTTCTTCGTTTTGTTTTGCAAGGTGCAACCGCGTCTGCGCCGTCCAGCGTCTTTGAGTTCTCGCTGGGCGTTCCGCTCAGCCAAGTCGCGCTCGCGCGCGGCGCGGGCCTCCTGCTGCACTGGCTCACCGAGCCGATCGAGGAGCACGAACTCGACTGGCTTCTCTCGACCGGCCAAATGGCGGCGTCTCCTGCCGAGTCCCTGGCTCTCACGGCTTTCATGCGCGCGCTGCGCCGCAAAGGTCTTGAGCGCACACGTTGGACACTCGCGCAGTTCCTCAGCCAGAAGCCCGGAGCGGAATTGCCATCCGCGTGGGTTGCGCGCGTAACCCAAGCCCAGAGCCGCATTCAGGATTTCGCGCGCCGCCCACAATCTCCGTTGGCCTGGACCGAGTTGGCTCCGAGACTGCTGGAACTCGCCGGTTGGCCTGGCGGTCGTCCGCTTACCAGCGCGGAATTCCAGGCTCACCGCCGCTGGCAGCAAACCGTTGATGATTGTGCGTCGCTCGGTTTCGATGGCCGGCCCATGGAGTGGAAGGAATTCCGTGCGCTTCTCGATCGCGCCGTCAGCGAGACTCTCTTTTCGCCAGAATCCGAGGATGCGCCGATTCTGATTGCCGGCCCCGCGGAGTCCGCGGGCCTCACCGCAGATGCCATTTGGTTTCTCGGCGCCACCGAGCAGGCTTGGCCGGCCAGTGGCGCCACTCATCCTTTCATTCCGATTTCGGTACAACGTGCGTCCGGCATGCCTCATGCCTCACCGCGCCTCGATTGGGAACTGGCCGGCGCCATTTCGCGCCGCCTGCTCAGCTCCGCTGCCGGAATTCACTTCAGCTTCGCGCGCCAAAGCGAAGGCGTTGAAGGTCGGCCTTCGCGCATCGTTGAGCAACTCGCCTGCGCGCCGCTTCCTCTGCCATTTGAGCTCGCTGCACCGGCTGCTTTGCCGCCGCTCGCCGCACCTTTCCCGGATTCAACCCGCGTTCCCTTCCCTCCCGGCAATGCTTCCGGCGGCGCATCCACTCTCACCGCGCAATCGCAGTGCGCCTTCAAATCTTTCGCCGCAGCGCGCCTCAACGCAGAAAACTGGGAGCCCGCCGAAGCCGGTCTCAACTCGAAGGAGCGCGGTCAGCTTCTGCATGAAGTTCTGCATTCGATCTGGGCCGGTCCGCCGCGCGGCATACGTTCCCACGCGGAGCTCGTCGCGCTCAACGATCTTCGCGCCTTCGTCGCGCTTCACGTTCGCGGCGCCATCCAAACCGCCATGCCTCTTCGCGCGCGCGAGTCTATGCCACCGCGCTATCTCGCGCTCGAAGAGACTCGCCTCCTCAATCTTGTCGCCGAGTGGCTGGAATTCGAGCGATCGCGCATTCCCTTCACCGTGCTCGAAACCGAACAAAAAACCAGCGTCTCGGTCGCCGACCTGCCCCTTCGTGTGCGCCTCGATCGCATCGATCGCCTGATCGACAATTCCCTTCTCGTCGTTGATTACAAGTCCGGCAATCCCACGCCGAACTCCTGGGACCTCCCTCGCCCCGACGATGTGCAGTTGCCGCTTTACTCGACATTCGCTCTCCCTGGAGATGCAAACCAAATCGGCGGCCTCGTCTTCGCCAAGGTCCGCGCCGGCGAAGCTGAATTCGCCGGAAAAGTTCGCGATGCCAAGGTGACCC
The DNA here is from genome assembly GCA_049518955.1 of Occallatibacter sp. Classification (GTDB taxonomy): domain Bacteria; phylum Acidobacteriota; class Terriglobia; order Terriglobales; family Acidobacteriaceae; genus Telmatobacter. Next base: position 19,899 of record JBEKRG010000026.1, on the reverse strand, counting down.
TCCGCGCGAATCTCAGAGCAAACTCAAACTTGGTAAAAAAGCCGCTCGAATCGGAGCAACTCCCCGAATGGAAACAGTACATCGAAGATCTCGCACGGGCTTTTCTGGCTGGCCGTGCCGTCGTCAACCCACGCGCCTACCCTGACACCTGCGAGTATTGCGGTCTGCAAACGCTCTGCCGCATCAGCGAAAATCCGTCACTAACAAATAACAACAACGAAGAGGCGCCCGATGCCTGAGCCGCCTCGCAGGAACCCGCCTCCCGATCAGGCACAGCGTGAACTTGCTCTCGATCCGCAACGCTCCATCCTGGTACGCGCGCCGGCCGGCTCAGGAAAGACCACTCTCCTTTCGCAACGATTTCTTACTTTGCTCGCCGAGGTCGACGAGCCCGGCCAGGTCGTCGCCATCACCTTCACCAACGCTGCCGCGGCCGAAATGCGCAACCGTATTCTCGATGACCTCCGGCAGGCCGAACCCGGCCCTATCGCTGCCCGCGCCCTCCAGCGCTCGCAGTCGCTCGGCTGGGATCTTCTCAATCTGCCCGCGCAGCTTCGCATCCAGACGATCGATTCATTTTGCCGCGACCTCGCATTGCAGCAGCCCGTGCTCTCCGGCCTCGGTGGCAGTCTCGATATTCGCGAGCAGCCCAGCGAGCTTTATCGCCGCGCTGCTCGCCGCACGCTTGAACAGATCGGCCAGGCCAATGCCACGCTCAGCTCAGCCATCGAGACCCTCCTCGATTGGCGCGACAACAACTGGCGCGAGATTGAAGACCTGACCGTGAAGATGCTCGCCGATCGCGACCGATGGATGCACGAATTCGTCTTGGAGGGTGAACAGGACTTCGACCGCCTACGTTTGCGTCTAGAAATTCCCTTCTTACGTGCCGACGGCGAGACCACTCCAATCCGGTACACCGACGCGGAATGGAAAATCGTTCGCGCCTGCTTCACTCTTCTACGCCGCGCCGCGGCCGAACTTCGTGTCGTCTTTGCCGAGGCCGCAGCGGCCGACTTTACCGAAGTCTCGCAAATCGCGCTCAACGTCCTGAAAGGTGAAGACGAATTCCCCATCGACGCAGCGCAGGCCGCCGCCGATGGAATCCGCCACCTGCTGGTCGACGAATTCCAGGACACCAGCCGCCGCCAGCACGAATTGCTCCGCCGCCTCATCGGCGCATGGTCCGATCGCGAGGGCCGCACCTGCTTCGTCGTCGGCGACCCCATGCAATCCATCTATGGCTTCCGCGAAGCCGATGCGGAATTGTTCCCGCGCGTCGAAAAACTCGGGCTCGAAATTCTCGGCGATCTTCCGTTTCTTTTCGATGCCGTTCACCTCTCTGCAAACTTCCGCAGCGAGCCTTCGCTCGTCGCGAGCATCAACGAAACTTTCGCTCAAGTCTTCGCCGCCTCAAGCGGCAGCGGCATCGCCTTTGCCGCATCGCAACCCGCACGCGTCTCCGCGGAGTTATCCGGTCCTCATCTCGTCGCAACCCCCAGGCCGCGCATGCAGCTTCACTGCGCATTCATTCCAGACTCACCCCGAAATTCCGATCCCAATCGCAAGAAGGAAGTCGCCGAACAGCGCAAGGCCGCCGAGCAAAATCAAATCGATGAAATCGTCGAGATCGTCCGCGCCCATCTGCCCCAAATCGAAACGGCCCGCGCCGCAAACGAAAAAGAGCAGAGCAACGACAAAAAAGAGAAATACCGCGTCGCCGTCCTTGCTCGCGCACGCAAATCGCTTGTGCCCATCTCCGCAGCCTTGCGCAAGGCTTCCATCCCCTTTCGTGCCGTCGACCTCGAAGCGCTCAAGGACCGCCCCGAGATCATCGACGCGCTCATCCTCGCTCGCGCGCTCTTCAATCCGCAAGATCGCGTCGCGTGGCTCGGTGTCCTTCGCGCTCCATGGTGTGGCCTCTCCCTTGCAGATCTGCATACACTCACGAGCGCCGACTCTCCCGAGGTTCTCGGACGGCCGGTGCCCGAGCTCGCTCTCCAGCGCATGCATCTCATCAGCCCCGAGGGCCGGCTCGCTGTCGATCGCGTTCTGCGCGCAAAGGCAGCTGCCGAGCGCCTGCGCGCTTCGCAGCCTGCGTCCTCACCCGGCACCTGGCTTGAGCAGGTCTGGTTGCAACTCGGCGGCGCGCAATGCGTCGACACCGAGGCCCGCGCCAATCTCGATCTTTTGTGGAAGAGCCTCGACTCTTTCCCGCAGGGCGAGCCCGATCTCCTCGGCCCTGCGCTCGCTTCGGCCCTCGACGATCTCAAAGCGCAACCTGATCCCGCCGCCGGGAGCGATTGCGGCGTCCAGCTCATGACGATTCACGGCGCCAAGGGCCTGGAGTTTGAAGTCGTCATCGTCCCTGACCTTCAGGCTTCCCCGGGCCGCCATGCTCCCGGCATGCTTTCCTGGCTCGAACGCGGCCTCCCACCCAATTTCGTTCCTGATGATTCCGACACCGCTGAATCCGTCACCGAATTCCTCATCGCTCCGTTCGCACAAAAAGGCGCCGATAGCGGCAAAGCCAAGAAGTGGGTTGATCGCCAGCGCCACGAACGCGAACTGCACGAAGCCAGCCGTCTGCTCTATGTCGCCGCCACGCGCGCCCGCGAAGAGCTGCATTTCTTCGCGCGCCCTTCCTACAAATCCATGAACGGCGCGCCCTCTGAACTCGTCGAGCCGCGCGAAAGCCTGCTCCGCACCGCATGGCCTGCATGGCAAACCGAGATTCAGCGCCGCTTCGAAGAATGGCGGGCAGCATCTCTCGCACAACCCGTCACGCTCGATTCGATAGCAGCGTCGGGTTCTGGCAACCTGCTTCAATTTGAATCTGCAGCGGACGAGCCCACTCTCGTTCGCCGCCTCCCGCCCGAATTCTCCGCCTCACCAGCTCCGCCCGCTCCAGCAGCCGATGAACCGCTTGTCGGCGCCGGCCGCCTCTACGAGCGCCACGAAGGAGGCTTGCTCTCCCGCGCGTTCGGCAAAGCCGTTCACGCGCTCCTCCAGCAGTTGGCGCAACCGGGCGCCACCCAGACGCGCGAGGCCGCTCTTGCAGCGCTTGCTCAACAGCAGCCACGAATTGCCGCGACCATCCGCGCCGCAGGCATCGATCCAGCCAAAGCCGCTCGCTTGGCTACGCAGGCTTTGCAAATTGTGCTTCAGGCCGCAGGCGATCCTCTCGCGATGTGGATTCTTGCTCCGCACACTGACGCCGCCAGCGAAATTCGCTGGACCGGCGTTGTGGCAGGCAGCCTTCGTACCGTGCAGGTGGATCGCGTCTTCCGTGCCGGGCCTCGGCCGCAGTTCGCCGCGGCATCACCTGATGAAGAGACCTGGTGGATCATCGATTACAAAACGGCTCACGAGGACGGCCTCGACCCCGCTGCTTTGCTTCCCGAGTTGCGCCGCCAATTCTCGCCGCAGATCGAGGCCTATGCCGCCATCCTCCGCAACTTACGCGGCTCCGGCATCCGCCTCTGCGCCGGCCTTTATTATCCGCGCATGGCTCTCTTCGACTGGTGGTCGTTGTAATTCCGCGTGCCATGCATCACTCTCGCTTCAAACTCCAATCGACTTCGCCTACACCTTGCACAGCTCTTCGGCAAACACGTCGCGGTGCGCCATGATGAGCTGCTCGGCATTGCGCAGCAGCAGCGCATAGGCCATCACCGCCGCGGCGGCAAGTGGGCCGAAAATCCATGCGCCCAGCCAGGGATCGCCGAAGTACCGGCTCAGCAACGTCACCGGAAACTGCAATGCCATGCTTCCAAAAAGGACTAGCAAGATCAAAAGTCCACTCGTGCGATTGGTCGGCGTCGTTTGCCTTCCACGCATTTGGCCAGGGATAAAGCGGCGTGGCGCCTGAATCGAGCGCATCGTTCCCAAAGCCAGGTTTGCAGCAATCACAAAAATCGTCCATAGCCCCGTCGAAACTTGCATCGCCAAAGGAATCGGTGCGCGCGTAAGGAGCGAAACCAGCAACCATGCCAGCCCAGCTTCGGCAACGATCATTGTCAGGCTCATCAGATTCTTGGCCACAATCACATCGCGCAAGCGAACCGGCGCGAGCAGATAGACCTGTACGCCCAGCCCGTCCGCGCCAAAAACGTTGTAGAGCCCCGCCAGAACTCCGAATAAAACATACGCAATCGCCCCGGGAAGAAAGTATGTCGATTGCCCTGCGAACATCGTCCTGTTGAGAATTACGACAAAAAACAGCGGAGTCAGCATGGCGATTACCTGCGCTCCATTGCCGCGAAGAGTCAGCCATTCTTTATGCAGGCACGCCGCCACAATGGGCGCAAAGGCCGGCCGAACAGTTGGCGCGGTTGAGGCAACGAGGCTGGCGCGTTGCGCAAGTGATCGTCTGCGCTGACCCGCGCCCGGCTTAGCGCGGCTGCCCTGGCTGTCGCTCAGATATTCGCCGAGAAATTGCTTGTGCATCCGGATCGCGAACACAGCCGCGAAAAGCGTGGCGCTCGCTGCGAGTGCCGCAAAGTTTGCGATCGCCGCAAATGGATGTGAGCGTTCGAGGATCGCATGAGCGGCGAACCCGGGCGGTAGCCAGCGCAGACCTGCGCCTGAGCCGCGGACCAAGCTCAGAATCAAACTGGTCCGGCCGCCATAGGCGTGCGCCGGAGCGCGTTGATAATTCAGCAACTGAAATCCAACAGCGGAAAGCGCCATTAGCGCGCTGAAGAATTCGCGGAAGCGGCGGTTCGCAAGCCAGCGCTCGAACCATGCGCCGATCATGCGCATCAGAAAAATGTTCGCCAGCGCATAAACCGCGAGAACCACGACGGCGGGCAGCGCCAGCGCGGGGTCGGCCACACCGATTCCAACCGCCGCGGCCAGCAGAGCCAGGCAGCCCACAATAGTGCTCGGCGTCAGCAGCCCGATGAAGATTCGCAGAGTCAGGTACCGCCCGAAGCGCAATGGAAACCGTATCAGTGACGAAGGATCGAAACTTGAAATTGCAGCTGTGACGCTTTGGCCGTTGATGTTGACGAATAACCACAGCAGCATGATGCCTGCGAGCAGCGAAGCCAGCCTCTGTGGATGGTTGTTGGCGATCGCTGCCCACGCCAGAAAACCGCTGCCTCCAACTGGACCAATGACCATCAGCGCAAGGAATGGCCACACAGTGATTCGAACCAGAATGGCGAGCACAAGCCCGGCTGCCCGGCCGGTGCCGCGCCGGCGAAACGTACTATTCACAAAGATGCGCCAGCGCAGCCACGCCACGGCAAGCAACTGCGTGCGCACAGGTATGTCTCGCACAAACCTAGACGCCAGCTTTGTTGCGTCTAGCTCAGCCATGAAAGCTCCTGCTCGGGCGCAGTGGCCGCGGGATTTCCTTCGCGGTCGGTCCCGACAACCTCAAGAAAAATCTCCTCCAGGCTGCGCATCCGTTCGCTGGCAGGCGCGTTCTCTTCTCCCCGCTCCGCGCGTTCGCGGCGATCGGCTCCGGCGCGCAGCTCCTCGAGCGATCCCTGCGCCACCAACTGCCCGCGATGGATGATCGCCACGTGCGTGCATAGCCGCTCCACGATCTCCAGCACGTGCGATGTGAGAAAAATAGTCGCTCCGCGCGCGATCATTCTTAGCAGCATCGCTTTCAGCGTGCCTGCGGCCACCGCGTCCACGCCTTCAAACGGCTCGTCCAGAAAAAGGACTTTGGGGCCATGAATGACGGCCGCGGCCAGAGCCAGTTTCTTTTGCATTCCGTGGGAGAAATCTGTGATCAACTTCTTCTGCTCATCGGCCAAGTGCATGAAATCCAGCAATTCCTGCGTCCGCTGCATGGTGGTGGCGCGGTCGAGCCCGTACATCCGCCCAACGAACCGCAGATATTCCTCAGCCGTCAGGCGGCCAAAGAGAGCCATCCCCTCCGGCACTACTCCAATCTGCCTCTTTACATCGGCTGAATTTTGCTTCAGATCTTCGCCAAGAATGCGAATCGTTCCCGACGTCGGCGCCAGCAGGCCGGTCAGCATTTTTATGGTGGTTGATTTGCCGGCTCCATTGGGGCCGAGAAAGCCGAAAAACTGGCCTGCATCCACGCGCAGGTTCACATCCTGAACCGCGGTGAAGTCACCAAAGCGGCGGGTGAGCGCAGTAGTATCGATGGCGGGTGTTGTCATGGCTCTCTCTTAGCTTGAAATCACGATACACGTTGCGGGTTCCGCTCGCATCAAAACCCCAGAAACCTCCGCAGCGGTTTATTTCGAAGGTTCTTCACAGGCGCTTCGCAGACAGCAAATTGTTTTTTCGGTATTCTGTATGTGAATGCTTGTCAATTTGTCGAACTTGCAAACGAGGAGTTTCCCCATGGCTAAGTCCGTCAAGAAATCAGGCGCCGCGCCGAAAGCTGCAGCGAAACCGCGCAAACCCGCAGAAAACAAACCCGCAGGGAAAAAGACCGTTGCCTCCACAAATGGAAACGGGAGCTCGCTTTCTCACGATCAGGTCGCACAGCTCGCGCATCGTTTCTGGAATGAGCGAGGCCGTGTGCATGGCCATCACGAAGAAGACTGGTACCGCGCCGAGCAGGCACTGCGCTCCAGGGCCTCCTGACCCGTTCGCTTTCTTCGCTTGACGACAAAGCGACGCACCTTCACGGATGCGTCGCTTTCTGCTGCAATTCAAACTGGTTTTCCGCGTTATTGTAAATTCGCCATCAGGCTTTCCAACGCCGATTTCGGCGGCCGTGTCAGCGACTCGGGCAGTGTGCCCAGCGGCTCGTCGACCATGTTCAATTGGTCAATGAACGTTGGCTTTTGCGTATCGATATAGAAGACGCCGGTGAGAACCTCGTTTTTCTCCTGCGCTTCCATCAACGTTCGCACCGCGTTTGCCTTGTCCGTGGGGTCGTAGTCCTCCAGCAGCTTGCGCAGGCGCAGCTGAGATCCGTCGTGCATCTGCACGTCGTAGACTTCGCCTGAATCGTAATCGACTTCGATGTCGTCGAAACTAGCCACGAATCCGATCTCGTTAATCGGCTCGTCGTTTTCCTGAAGAAACTTATAGCTCTTCGTCGATCCTTCGTGATCGTTAAACGTCACGCAGGGGCTGATCACGTCGAGCATCACCGTCCCCTTGTGCGCGATCGCCGTTTTCAGCATCGCCAGCAACTGCTTCTTGTCACCGGAGAACGAGCGACCCACGAAAGTCGCGCCCAACTGGATCGCCAAGGCACACGTATCGATCGGCGGAAGCTCGTTGATCACGCCCGTCTTCAGCTTCGAACCAATGTCGGCCGTGGCCGAAAATTGGCCTTTAGTCAAGCCGTATACGCCGTTGTCCTCGATGATGTAAATCATCGGCAGGTTGCGCCGCATCAGGTGAACAAACTGGCCTATGCCAATCGATGCTGTATCGCCGTCACCGGAAACGCCCAGCGCCATCATCGTCTGATTGGCCAGCATCGCGCCCGTGGTCACGCTTGGCATGCGCCCGTGAACGCCGTTGAAGCTGAACGAGCGGCTCATGAAGTACGCCGGGCTTTTCGACGAGCAGCCAATGCCGCTCATCTTCATCACCCGCTCTGGCTCCACGCCCATCTCGAACATGGCATCAATAATGCGTTCCGAGATCGCGTTATGCCCGCAGCCCGCGCACAGAGTCGACTTGCCGCCGCGATACTCCAGCACCGGCAGGCCAATGTGATTCAGTTTCGGGCCTGTGGCCCCACTCGCTGTTGTGGTCGCCATTTAGAGGCCCTCCTTGGTCGCAAATTCATCCGTAATCGTACGCGCGTCGGCCGGCAATCCGTTGTACTCGAGAATGCTGCGCAGCTTCACCACCTGCTCGCCGGGAAGATCAAGCTTCAGCAAGCTGGCCAGTTGTCCATCGCGATCCTGTTCCACCACGTAGACGCGCTCATGGCTGGCAACAAAGTCGTGAATCTCGTGCGCGAACGGATAAGCGCGAATGCGCATATAGTCCACGCTTACGCCATGTTCCTTCTGGATCTGATCCAGGCTCTCGCGCAGCGCGAAGTCCGTCGAACCATACGCCAGGAACCCGATCTTAGACGTTCCGTTCTTCGTCACCACCGGCGCCGGAACCAGCTTGCGCGCATTCTCAAACTTGCGCGCCAACCGATCCATTACTTCCTGGTACTCATCCGGCCGCTCGGTGTATCCTGCCGCATCGTTGTGTCCCGACCCGCGCGTGAAGTAAGCCGCCTTCGGATGTGCCGTTCCCGGCAGCGTGCGCCAGCCGATCGCGTCTCCATCCACATCGCGGTAGCGCGCGAAGCTGCCCATCTTTTTGAGATCCTCGGCCTTCAGCACCTTTCCGCGATCCAACGGTTTGTCGGGATATGCAAACGGCTCCGACATCCAGTTGTTCATGCCCAGGTCTAGATCCGAAAGCACAAACACCGGCGTCTGCAGCCGCTCCGCCAGATCGAACGCCGCAATGCTCAGCTCGAAGCACTCCTTCACCGATCCAGGCAGCAGAACCACATGCTTGGTGTCGCCATGAGAAAGAAATGCCGTTGAAAGCAGGTCGGCTTGTTGCGTGCGCGTGGGCATGCCCGTCGAGGGCCCGCTGCGCTGCACGTCGAAAATCACTCCCGGAATCTCGGCATAATAGCCCAGCCCGGCAAACTCGCCCATCAGCGAGATGCCCGGCCCCGAAGTCGATGTCATCGCGCGCGCGCCAGCCCACCCTGCGCCCAGAACCATGCCGATCGCCGCCAGCTCATCCTCGGCCTGCACCACGGCAAACGTCGCCTTGCCCTCTGCCGTCACGCGAAACTTCTTCAGCAAATCCGTCGTCGCCTCAACCAGCGACGTCGACGGCGTAATGGGATACCAAGCCACCACCGTGACACCCGCAAATACCGCGCCCATGCCGCACGCCGCGTTGCCATCGATGATGATTTTCCCCTTGGTCTCGTTCATCCGCTCCAGGAAATACGGATCTTGCTTGGTAAACGTCGCCTTCGCGTAGTCAAATCCCGCCTGCACCGCGCCGAAATTCAATTCGAAGACCTTCGGCTTCTTGGCAAACTGGTTGCGCAGCCCGCTCTCTACCACCGCAAGATCGATGCCCAGAAGCTGCGCCACCGCGCCCACGTACACCATGTTCTTCACCAGCTTGCGGAGCTTGGCTTCAGGGCAAATCGAGACGGTGATCTTGTCGAAAGGCACCGGGTAGCAGACCACGTCGTCGCGATACTGCTTCAGGTTCAGGCTTTCTTCGTAAATGGCCGCGCCGTCCGGCTGAACCGACATCATGTCGTCGCGCGCCGTCTCCGGATTCAGCGCCACCAACACGTCGATCTCGCGCTTGCGCGCCACGTAGCCGTCCTTGCTCGCCCGGATCGTGTACCACGTCGGCAGCCCTGCAATGTTCGATGGAAAAAGGTTCTTCCCGCTGACGGGAACGCCCATCCCAAAAATGCTCTTCAGCAGGACGCTATTGGCGGACTGCGATCCCGATCCGTTGACGGTGGCTACGATGACGCTGAAGTCGTTGACGATGCGCGGACGCGCGATGCTTTCGCCCTGTTCTTGACCCAGGGCAAGGTTTCCTGTCGCCATTTGGCGGGATTCCCTTCCAATAAATTCTTCCGTTTTGCGGGTGCCGGCTTGCTCTACAAGGGTGCCGGTTCTTTGCGCCCCAAGATGTGATTATAGTCACTTTCTTGCTTACACCGTCCCACTCCGCGCCACAAAGGTAACCCTATCCCTCACCCTCCGTTGCGCCACCGCATTTCGGGATCGCTAGCCCCACAACCACTTTGTTTTCATTGACTCAGCCCAAGTCGCCGCCATCACGTTCGGAATCCTGCTGATCCGCGTCCCGTCGCCGAAGCGAGGGTGCTTGAATTCCCAATGAAGAAGCTAAAGGCTAAGAGCTAATAGCTTCTTTTCCCTTGGCGCACGCATGAAGAACTTAGGAGCTAGAGGCCAGCAGCTGTCTCTCAGCATCCCTCTTCCACCGCGCAATCAGCGCAAGCGCAATCACCACCAGAGCCAGCGTTAGCCCAATCCATAATCCGTAAATTCCCCACCTCAACCCGAAGCATAGAAAGAATCCCAGCGGCAATCCCAGCACCCAATACCCCACCAGGTTCGCCCACATCGGCGCGCGCGTCTCGCCCAGCCCGCGCAGCGCGCCCGTGCTCACGGTTTGGATTCCGTCGAACACCTCGAACGCCGCCACAATTGCCAGCAGCCCCGGCCCCACCGCCAGCACGCGCGCATCGTTCGTATACAACTCGATCAGCGGCCGCGGCCACAACAGCAGAGTCGCCGCCGCCAGCAGCATAAAGCTCGTGCCCAATCCCAGCGCCAGCCACCCGGCCCGTCGCGCGCGTGCCCGATCTCCTGCACCCACCGCGTGACCTACGCTCACCGCCGCCGCTGCAGAAATACCCAGCGGAACCATGTACGTCACGCTCGCGTAGTTCAGCACAATTTGGTGCGTGGCCAGCGCCACTGGAGTCAAATACCCCGCGGAAAATGTCGCCAGGTTCCATGCGCCCACCTCCAGCAGAATCTGTCCCCCCGCCGGAGCGCCCAGCTTGATCATCCGCTTAAGCCGCGCCGTCTGCGGTCCTGCCCAATGCTTAAACAGCGGATGCCCGCGCTTGCGCTCATATCTCCACGCAAACCCCAGCAGCGCCGCCGCCATCGTCACGCGTGCAAACACCGTCGAAAGCGCCGAGCCGTTTACGCCCAGCGCCGGCATTCCCAGCTTGCCGCAGATCAACACCCAGTTCAGGAACCAGTTCACCAGGTTCGCTGCCACATACGTCACCGTAATCACGCGCACCTGGCCCACGCCCTGCAAAAACCGCCGTCCCACGCTGTAGATCAGTAGCGGCAGCGTGCCCCACAGCAACACGCTCATGTATCCGCTCGCTGGCGCCGCCACTTCCGCCGCAATTCCAAAGCGTCCAAAGAAAAGGCTCACCAGCGCGATCCCCACCATGATCGGCACGGCCGCAATCGACGCCAGATACACGCCCTGCGCCAGCCACCTGTGGCACTCGTCATGATCCTTGCGTCCGTAGGCCTGCGCCACCAGCGTGTCCAGCCCCAGCATCAAGCCCATGCCGAACATGCTCGGCGTGTAGCAGACGGCGTTTCCCACGGCGACCGCCCCAATCGCCGCCGGGCCCAGCCGTCCCACCATAATGGTATCGACCACGCCCATGAGCATCCAGCCCAGCTCGCTCAACACCACCGGCACGGCGAGCTTCACCATCGCGCCCAGCTCCCCCCGCCACTCCGCCCGCGCGTGACCCATCTCTCCAATGTATCTGCGCCCTGGCCCTTCGACCCTGTGAAACCTGTATGCACTCGGAATTTCACAACCGATTCCGCTACGAGTTCTGCTAAGTTGCGATACAATTCTGCAAATTTGCTTTCGTATTCTGTTCTCGACGCGAAACCACCATGGGTGGGAGTTATTTGTAGCGCAGAAAAGAAAGGGCCGCGCATGCCGACGGTGAATCTGTTCGGCGGGTGGTTGGGGATGCTAGCCGGGGTGCTTACCGGAGCATTCATCGGCCTTTTCTTCCATCAGGACGGCTGGATGGGCGGCTATTCGTCGTATCCGCGCAGGCTCACGCGTCTCGGCCACATTTCCTTCTTCGGTCTCGGCTTTCTCAACCTCATCTTTGCCGCCACCTCGGGACAGCTCCTCCTGCCCCACTCCTACTTCCAAGTCGCCTCGTGGGCGCTCGTCGTCGGCGCGATCAACATGCCCGCGGTTTGCTTCCTCTCAGCCTGGCGTAAACCCATGCGGCACCTCTTCCCCATCCCGGTCGTTTCCGTAACTCTCGGTGTTCTGGCCATTCTCATCGGATGGTGGCGCCGATGAAACTCGGACTCATTGCCATGAGCGGAGTTCGCGCGCACAATCCCGAACTTACTGCGCTCGGGCTCACCCTCCCCGGCTTTGTGGAGCGCAACAAGGTGATTGCTTCTCTTCCCAGTCTCGGGTTGCTCACACTGGCCGGCCTTACCCCTGCCGAAGTCGAGACTCGCTATCTCGAGGTTCCAGACCTGAAAGATGTCGCCGGCGTTCCCGAGGAATTTGATGTCGTTGCCATCTCCAGCTTCTCTGCGCAAATTCACGAGGCGTACGAGTTGGCCGACCGCTATCGGCTCCTCGGTACGCGAGTGATCCTCGGCGGGCTCCACGTCACGGCCCTGCCCGATGAAGGCCGCCGCCATGCCGACGCGGTGGTGTTTGGAGAGGGCGAGCCGGTCTGGCCGGAGATCATCGCCGACCTCCTTGCCCCCGGCGGCGAACTCAAACATACCTACGATGCCCGCGACCTCAACTACACATTTGCTGACTCCCCTATTCCGCGCTTCGATCTTCTCGACATTGAGCGCTACAACCGCCTGACCGTGCAGACCCAACGCGGCTGCCCGTTCCGTTGCGAATTCTGCGCCGCCTCCATCCGTATCTCTCCCACGCACAAAATCAAGCCCGTCGAGCACATCATCACCGAGATTCACGCCATTAAAGCGCTCTGGAAGCGGCCGTTTGTTGAATTTGCCGATGACAATACCTTCGTCAACAAGGCCCACTCCAAACAGCTCCTCCGAGCCCTTGCCGACGAAGACGTCCGCTGGTTTACTGAGACCGATCTTTCTGTCGCCGACGACGATGAACTTCTCGACATGCTCCGTGATGCGGGCTGCGCCGAAATCCTGATTGGCTTCGAAAGCACCACCTTTTCGGGTGTGGACGGCATCGAGCAGCGAGCCAATTGGAAGGCCAAGCGAGTCGATTCCTATCTCGAGGCCATTCGCAGGATTCAGGATCGCGGCGTGCGCGTAAATGGCTGCTTCATCCTCGGCCTCGACGGAACCGGCCCGGAATCGTTCGATCAAATCTGGGAGTTCGTGCAGTTGAGCGGCCTTTATGACGTGCAAATCACCGTTCAGACCGCCTTTCCCGGCACGCCGCTCTACACGCGTCTCAAAAGCCAGGGCCGCATTCTTCGCGATGAGGCGTGGGAGCTCTGCACTCTTTTTGACGTCAACTTCCAGCCCGCAAAAATGACCGTCGCCGAGCTCGAAGCGGGGCTGCGCACGCTCGGTAGCCGCATCTATTCCGACGAATGCACTCAAAAGCGCCGCTCTGACTTTCGTCGCAACAACATCGCTCACCTTCGCAACCAACCATCACAACCTCGAGGCGAACATGTCCACTAAATGGATCAAGTTCCTTTTCGTCGTCGCCGGCATTTACGATCTCGTGTTCGGCTTTGCTTCCGTCATCGCCGCTCCGCAAATCTTTCGCATCGCGGGAGTCACTCCGCCCAACCACTGGGGCTACGTATACTTCCCGGCGCTGCTGGTGATCATTTTCGGCATCATGTTCCTCCGCATTGCCGCCGATCCCGCCGGACGCCTCGAACTGATCCATTACGGCATGGGTCTCAAGGCCGCATACTGTGGCGTCGTCTTTTGGTTCGACCTCCTCGGCAATGTGCCTCGGCTGTGGATTCCCTTCGCCTGGGCCGACCTGGTCTTCTTTGTTCTGTTTTTCTTCGCGTGGAGAGCGCTCACGCGGAAAGCGTAGGCATTTATTCCGGACGGGCCGTCCTAAGGGCATCAGCCGCGACCGGGAGTTTGATTGGTCGATTTAGGGATAGGGCGTCTTTACTGCCTGACGATCATCTTCCCCAGGCCATCACGATATCGGTTGGCAATCGCAAACGCCTCATCGATGCGAAGCAAAGCCAAGGTCTTTGAAGAGTGTCTCCGTGCACGGCCAAGACTCACCCACAAATAGCTTGCGATGCGACAATGCATCTAAGGGTGATATGACAGGAAACCGGCATTTTCACGAAGGACATAGCGGCGACCACGGTGAACAAGACCCTGGCCCTTACTGGCATCGAATGCATCGCGACTGGCGCTTCTGGGTCTGCGCTTTCCTCATGGCCGTAGCGCTCGCCGTATTCGCTTTGTATTCATTTTGAGCGGTAACCTTCTTTGATCCCGCGCCGCTAACGTTCTCTGAGGCGCGCCCTACGGCCTGACGATCATCTTCCCCACGCCGTCGCGATACTGGCTGGCGATTGCGAACGCCTCATCGATGCGGTCCATGTTTCTCGAATGTGTCAGCAGTGGCGCAAACCATGCCGCGTGCGCCCCCAGCAACTCCAGCGCCTCTTCCGTCTCGTGGTTCGATCGGCGCACGTTGAAGAGCGTCAGCTCCTTGCGCCGCATCGTTGACGCATCCACCTGCACATGCGCTGTCGCATGAATCCCCGTCAGCACCACGCGGCCTGCGTTGCGCGTCATCTGCGCAGCCTGGCTCGTCGTCTCTTCTCCTGCCGCGCAGTCAATCGCGCAGTCGACGCCCCGCTGCCCTGTCGAATGGAGAATCTCCTCGACAGCTTCGCCGGGCTCGAGCACGACGTCGGCGCCAATTCCGCGAGCCAGCTCGCGGCGATGCGCCAGCGGGTCCACCGCCCAGATGCGTCCTGCCTGCGTGGCTCGCAACGCGGCAATGGTCAGCAGCCCAATGGATCCTGCGCCGATCACCGCAACCGTTTCGCCACGGCCGATTTGCGCCAGGCGCAAAGAATGGATCGCAACTGCCAGCGGCTCGGCCAGAGCCGCTTCGCCGTACGACATCCCGCCCGGGATCGGCTGAAAATTCGCCACCGGCAAATTCACCAGTTCGCGAAAAAACCCCGGATGACCTGGCGTGCTCAGAAAGCGAATATTCGCGCACACATTGTGGTGGCCGCTCAGGCAGAACTCGCAGTGGTAGCAATAGTGCGCCGGCTCCAGCGCCCCGCGGTCACCCACAGCCAGTCCCGTCACGCCCGCTCCTGCCTTCACAACTCTTCCTGCCGGCTCGTGTCCCAGCAGCATCGGGTACACATTGGGATTGCCGCCGACCGCACCCTCCGTGTAGGCATGCATGTCGCTCCCGCACACGCCCACGGCTTCGACCCTCACCTGCACTTCGCCCGGCCCTGGATCGTCGATCTCCATTTCGGTTAGCCGGAATGTCTGTGGAGCAATTAGTTCTGCAGCGCGCATTCGATCCTCTCTCCACAAACGATACTTCATCCGCGGCTAGAAATAGAAGGCCTCCGGACTGCACCGCCCGCTGTTTTCCATTTCATTCGATCGGATGAGCAGTATAGCTCAGCTATTTCTCCATTGACTTGGAAGAATAGGGCCGAAGTCGAGTGATCGTTCTCCCCTTTCTCAAGCTCTTACGCAGAGTGAGCCGATTGCTCGCAACTTCTCGAAGATGCTTGCGGCACAGCATCTAAGAATCGACTGGAGAACACAAAATGCCACTTACCACGGTCCTCATCACGCTCGTTGCAGCAGGCCTCCTGTTGTGGCTGGTCAACAGGTTCATCCCCATGCAGAGTCAAGTCAAATCGATCCTGAACGGCCTGGTTGTTATTGTTTTGGTCTTATGGATCGCAAATCTCTATGGAGTGTTCGGTCACCTCCATCAATTCCGCGTCGGGCGTTGACTGATCGCACCATCAAAGCCGGCACAGTTTCGCCCGCCAACGTAAGACAACAAAGCAATACGGCAGTTTTGTGACTGCAGGAGAACTCGTGAAGCATACGCTATGGTTCGTGATCGGAAGTGTACTCAGCTTGAGCGCGTTGGCTCAGGCCAGCCCGCAAAATTCAGGCGCCACCGCGTCTGCCTATACCGTGGACGAGACCAGCCGCTCCGTCGACGCGATTGACTATCAACATCGCGGCGGAGCGACGGACGTGGATCTGGCCGGGACCAATCTGTTGCCTTCAGCCGACGGAAAAGTCAAAGTGCGCAGCAAACGCGGCACCTTGGAAGTCGAAGCGACCTTTGGAAATCTCGAAAGCCCCACGACCTTTGGCACCGAATACTTGACCTATGTCATGTGGGCGATCTCGCCCGACGGCCACGCGGTCAACCTCGGAGAAATATTGATCGGCGGCAACGATCGCAGCAAACTGACTGCCACCACCAATCTCCAGGCATTCGCGCTGATCGTCACCGCGGAGCCCTATTTTGCCGCTCGCCAACCCAGCAATGTCGTCGTGCTCGAGAATGTTGTCCGCGCCGACACGGAGGGATCATCCGAAGCGGTCCATGCGAAATATGAACTCATGGAGCGTGGTGGTTATATCCCGACCGGATACAAGTTCGACCCCGTGGTTCTGGACGCCAAGCTGCCCTTGGAGTTTTTGGAAGCGCGCAATGCAGTTCGCATCGCCAAATCTGAAGGCGCAGAGCAGTACGCCGGTGAAAGCTTCCAGCACGCTACCCAGTTGATGGACCGCGCCGATGCATACGCGATCGAAAGAAACTCCAATCAGAAGCAGTTGATCGCTGAGTCCCGCGAGACCGTGCAGACCGCGGAAGATGCGCGAGAAATAGCAGTCAAGAAGATCGAAGAAGCTCGCAGGGAAAACGAACGCCAGGCTTCTGCGGATGCGCAGGCACTGGCGCAGTCCCAGGCTGACAACGCGATCCGCCAAAAGGAGCAGGCTCAAATCGATGCGGCCAACGCTCAGACAGCCGCAGCAAATGCTCAGGCAGCAACAGCAGATGCCCAGGCCGCCACGGCCAAGGCCCAGGCGGATGCGGTCGCCAGCCAGAATGCATCCACAGCGGCTGTTAATGCTGCTCAAGCCGATGCCGACCAAGCTCGACTGGCGGCCCAGCAAGCGCAAGACAAGGAACACCAGGCGGATCGTGATAAAGCTGCCATGCGGGCGCAATTGTCAGTGCAACTCAACGCTATTCTTGAAACGCGCGACACCGCACGCGGACTCATCATCAGTATGTCCGATGTGTTGTTCGACACCGGGCGATATTCGTTGAAGCCAGGCGCGCGGGAAAAACTGGCGAAAGTTTCCGGAATTCTGCTCGCATATCCAGGGCTCAACATTGCAGTCGGCGGATACACCGACAATGTTGGCGGCGATGAGATGAATCAGAAGCTCTCGGAGAACCGCGCGGGGTCCGTTCGCGATTATCTGGTGCAGGAGGGTGTATCTGCCAACTCAGTCACTGCTCAGGGATTCGGCAATACTTTGCCCGTAGCCTCGAACGATAACTCTGCCGGGCGGCAAGAAAACCGGAGAGTGGAGCTGCTCGTATCGGGTGACGCAATTGGAAGCCCGGCCAATGCGACGACTGGAAGCTTGAACTGACTCGAACCCAGTGTCCCCTGCGGCCCCAAAGTGCCGCAGGGGATCTGAACAGAGCGGGGGGAGCGCCGAATGGCCCTGATCAAGAAAATCGACGTTGAGAAGTACTTCGCAGACCGGCGAGCCTTGAGGCGGGGCAGGATAGCGCCGACGAGTCAACCCGATGCGACTCGAACCAAGCCCGCTGGAAGAGCGGCAAAGGCCGCAGGCCCCGTTCGAAATCCCACTCTGGAACAATCTTCTGCGAGCGCTTCCCCCGCTTCGATTCCAATTGTGCACGATTCTGGCCAGAGCAGCTTGCTCAGGCCGCCGGGAAGCTGGCAAGAATAACAATCAATACCAAACTCCTGCGGGACTGAAGTAGCCTGCGGTGTCCGCACTCTTCGCCAGGAAGTTCGGAACTCGCTTAAACCACAAACATCGCAATGCCGGCTGCGAACATGGCTATGGTCGCAATCGCCACGACAATCCATCCTAGGCGAGAGCTCGGCTGGCCCTGCATCAGCCTCTTGTCCGCGGCCACAATCAGGATTGCGACCATAAGGAAGGGCGCCAGCAATCCGTTGATGACCGCAGTCCAGTAGAGCGCCCTCACCGGGTTGATCCCGACAAAATCCAGCGCAACTCCCATGCCCGTCGACCCCAGAATCAAAGCGTAAAACCAGCGCGCGCCCGTTAGTTTTTTGTTCAAGCCCTGCCGCCATCCCAGAGTCTCGGCGAACCCATATGCGGTCGATCCGGCAAGTGTGGGGATGGCAAGAAAACCGACTCCTACGACACCAAGTGTGAACAAGGTCGCAGCGAAGTTGCCAGCAAAGGGCCGCAGGGCCTCGGCCGCTTGCCGAGAGGTTTCGATATTTACGATTCCGTGCCGGTTGAGCGTGATCGCGGTGGTCAGGATGATGAAGAACATGACCGTATTCGAGAAAAAAGCGCCGACACCCACATCGATATTTCTTAATTCGAGTTCCTCCGGCGTGGCGCCTCGGCGCGAGGCGAGCGTAAATTGGCCTGCCGACTTCTCCTCTTCAACCTCCTCGCTTGCCTGCCAGAAAAACAGGTAGGGGCTGATTGTGGTGCCGAGGATCGCCACCAGCGTCGCCCATTCGTTCCGGGCATGCGGCATGGAGGGGATCAGGGTGTCGCGCAGAACCTGGCCCCAGTCGGCTCCCACAACGAACGCAGTGATGGGGTAGGCAACGAGTACAAGAACCATCCACTTCAGCACGCTTGCGATCTGCCGGTATTCGAGCCGGATGGTGGCCCACGAGATCAGAAGGGCAAACACCACGACAAACCAGCGGGAATTGATCCCCGACAGCATCGAAGCCGCATCCGCCATTCCCGCCAGATCCGCGGCAATGTTAATTGTGTTTGCGATCAAAAGAGCGATAACGACCGCGAGCAACAACCATCTGGGAAATCGTTGCTTGAGATTTCCTGCCAGACCCCGGCCCGTGACCTTGCCAATGCGGGCGCACATCATTTGCACGGCAGCCATCAGCGGCCATGTCAGCAGTGCAGTCCACAATAGTTTGGTTCCGAGCTGGGCACCGGCGATGGAATACGTCGCAATGCCTGATGGGTCGTCATCGGCCGCGCCGGTAATGATCCCAGGCCCAAGCGACCTCAGCAGCGCTCGAATCCAGCGAGATGGGGCGGACGTCGGCAAAACAGATGGGTTGGGCATTCCCTTCGGATTAAACCCTGACTCAACTCATCCTAATGGCTGCCCAGGCGCCAGCGGGGCCAAGTGGACAGCATCTCGAACAGGCAATTGACCCCGCTTGTTCATGCGGGCTTCGTTTTGGCGCAGCTAAAGGAATGATGCGTCCTTGCCTTTTTCCGCCGTCGTCTGAGGGTAGCTTCACTTACCTGCGCGGGCCCCGTTGTACCCCGGACTCCTGGTTGGCTCCGCGCACTACATCCTGGGCTTTCCCGAGAGTGCTTTCTGCTTTTCCCTTCACCTGCTGGGCGATTCCCCTAACTTGGAGCGGCGTATCCCCGGTTATCTTGCCCGCTTTTCGTTTGATGCTTCCCACCACTTCATCGACCTTACCGTTCACTCGATTGCTATTCATTGGCTTCACCTCCGTGGGTGCGGCTTGTGTGGTCTCCTGGACGGCGCCGCATGCATCACTCTACTCGGGGGCTTTGCGGGTGTCTGAGCAATAGGAACCACGCTTGCGAGCGGTTTCACAAGGCCAATCGTGTCGCGACCCCACATTCTCTATCAATGCCATTCTTGGATAGCCATGAAGTTGGCAAGCGGCGCCGGGGGCTCGTCCCCCGTCGAGTGTGTCTCCAATTGCTCAGTTTTTTCTGATCCATTGTAGAAAACTTTGAATGTGAAAGTCGTAGTATTCCCCGGAAATCAGGAACAGACAATGACCGAGAGCAACGAGATGCATCTGGCGGAACTTCACACACAGGCAGCTTACGCACATGCAGCCGCTGCCCATGAGCATAGTACCGGCGATCACGCGTCCGCCCAGGAGCTTGCCAGAAAGGCTTTGGACTACTCCGTCGAAGCCTTGAAGCACACAGAAGAAATCGCCCAGAGTCCGACGCAGTCCGTCCAGGTTTAGTTCGCGCGGCCATTGGTGAACCGTCGCGCCATAGATGCTTCGCCCAATCGAATCAGAGTCGCAACCCGGGGGAGCCCGGAGTGAAGGGAGACAGAAGATGCTGATCATTCTCATTATCGTTCTGCTGCTCGTTTTCG